>JAIRZV010000076.1 GCA_031267055.1 Candidatus Margulisiibacteriota bacterium
CTGGCGAACAATAGTTTTCGGGTGGCGGTCGATTTGACGGACACGAGTTTTCGGCTTTTGCGCGACGTGCCCAAAGGCCACCTGCCGCGCGCGGAAAAAATTTTTATCAGTTTCCTGGCCGGCGTGCCGGTTTCCAGCGGCTGTTTTTATGTCAATCAAAAACTGCTGGCGCGCTTGTGCTATCTCTTGGCTAAACTAGACCGCCGGCAGATCCGCGGTACGGATTTGAATTTTAGCTCGGCCGGGCCTGATCTGCGCGGCGTCTTCCGTGAGAAAAAAGGCCGTTATGAATTTTTATTGCAGATCGGCGAGAAAATCTTGCGCGCGGACAACGCCGAATTGCTTGGCGAAAAAAATCAGGTTTTGCTTTTTGAAAATACTGTTTATCAACTCGATCATTTTATCGCCGCCGCGCTGGCCAAATATTTGACCGGTGGGGCGGTTTATTTAAGCAAAGCTGAGGCGTTGCAATTCAGCGCGGATTGTCTGCCGGTCTTGACCGAGCGCGGTTTGCCGATCGAGTTGCCGGAATCTTTGCGCGCGCTAAAAAATTCTGTGCTGGCCGGGCCGTCGACGCCGACACTGGAAATCATCAAAGAAGCCGCAGGGATTTTGGAAATTAAATTGTCTTATGATTATGGTTTGCCGGAGCGGCCGGAGTACCGTGCTGATGACGACTCGGATTTTTACGAAATACAAAACGCCGGCCAGACTTATTATTTGCGCCGCGACAAAAAGAGCGAGGACTGGCTGAATGTTTATTTGAGCGATCTACGTTTCGCGGCCAGGCGGAATCGTTTTTTTATTGAGCATGATTATTTTGTGGATTTTATGACCTATGAATTTCCCAATCTGCGCAAAACAATCGGCTTGAAAGTTCTCGGTGAGCATTTGGAGCAATTTGTTTACACCGATCAGGCTTTCAGCGTGGATCTGACTTTCACGCAGTCTTCCGGCATTGATTGGTTTGATTTTACGCCGCTTTACAAAATCAAGGACAATGTTTTTACGCACGCGCAGATTGAGGAGTTGATCGCGGACAACAAAGAATATGTGCGCCTCAACGATGGCTCGCTGATCAAAGTGCCAAAACAGGAATTTGCTTATTTGCAAAGTTATCTCGCAGGCCGTAGTAAAAAAACCGCGGCTGGCAAATATCAGGTGCGCAAATACGATCTGTATTATTTGTATTCCGGAGTGCGCGAGCAAATGAGCGCGCAGGTCGATGCTTCGCTACAGACGTTGCTGGCCGCGCTAGAAAATTTTTCCGGCGTCGCCGCCGCGCCATTGCCGACCGGCGTGCAAGGTCAGCCGCGCCATTATCAACTGCACGGTTTTAACTGGCTGTATTTTTTGCACGAGCACAGTTTTCATGGCATTTTGGCCGATGATATGGGCTTGGGTAAGACTTTGCAGGTGCTGTTGCTTTTGGCTAGTCTGAAGCAATCCGGCCGGCTGGAATATCCGGCGCTGATCGTCGCGCCGACTTCCGTAGTTTACAACTGGGTGGCCGAGATCAATAAATTTACGCCGGATTTAAAAGTGCTGGTTTTGTCCGGCAGCCGCGACAGGATTTTAAAATTCAAAGAAGCCGCTAATTACAACATAGTGATCACTTCTTATGCGCTGCTGCGCAATGACTTGGCGCATTATTCCGGTCAGCAATTTGATTATCTCGTGCTCGACGAAGCGCAGTACATCAAAAATCCCAAGACCGGTATTGCCAAAGCGGTCAAATGCCTGCAAACGCGCTGGCGTCTGGCGCTGACCGGCACGCCGATCGAAAATAGTCTTTCCGAATTGTGGTCGATTTTTGATTTTCTGATGCCGGGTTTTTTGTCCTCCTTGTCTTTTTTCCGTGCTATGTACAACGACGAGCCGGAGCGCGTCCGCAAAAAAATCCATCCTTTCATTTTGCGCCGTGCCAAAACTGAAGTCCTGACCGATCTGCCGCCGAAAAACGAAATTGATTCTTTCTGCGAACTGTTGCCGGAGCAAGAGGCTTTGTATCTCAAAGTTTTGCAGGCGCAAAAAAGAGAATTGCTGTCCGCACTGCGCGCGACGGATATCAACAAAATGCAGCTCAATATTTTGGCCGGCCTGCTCAAGCTGCGGCAAGTCTGTTGCCACCCCGCGCTGGTCAAAGACGAGCGGTTGATCGTCGAGTCAGCCAAGTTCAATCAATTCAAAGAATTGACCGCGGAGATACTGGCGAACGGCAGCAAAGTGATCGTCTTTTCGCAGTTCGTGGAAATGCTCTCGATCATGCGCAAATATCTCGACGACGAAAAAATTAAATATGCCTATCTCGACGGCGCGACCAAAGACCGCCAGCGGCTGATCGATGATTTTAACGCTGACGCGAAAACGCCGGTTTTTTTGTGCTCGCTCAAAGCCGGCGGTGTGGGTATCAATCTGACTTCCGCCAATTACGTGATCATTTACGATCCGTGGTGGAATCCGGCCGTGGAGCAGCAGGCCATGGACCGAGCGCACCGCATCGGCCAGACCAAGGAAGTTTTTGTTTACAAACTGATCACCAAAGGCACGGTCGAGGAAAAAATCCTCGCTTTGCAAAAAAAGAAAAAATCCCTCATCGACGCGGTCATCACCAGCGACGCCGCCGCGGAGAAAAAGATCACCAGAGAAGAGTTGGAAGAGTTGTTGGCGTATTAGAATAATTTCGGCGTTTACCACTTTAACAGACCAGGCACTAATTTGTAGCGGTTTCTTAACGTTTCGCTGACGCGAAACACCCCACCGCAGCTAACGCTGCTGCCTCCCCTTAATTAAGGGGAGGCTGGCTGTCGCGTAAGCGGCAGACTGGTGGGGTGTTGAGCGAAGCGAGACATGAAGGTTACGCCGGACTGTCTTAAAAAGAATAATATTTGCCAGAATATAGTTTATTAATGTTTTGTCATAAATATATATGCTGTATTGTTTCTAAAATTTTGCAACATTGCGGTGTTTATTACGATAAATCATGTGACAAAGGAATTTTATGCGAGTGGTTTGGAATAAAACAATTAGTTGTGAAACTGACATCTGGCCATCTGCGGCTAACAAAGCCGTTGCTCTGTCCTTGGTATTAGGTATAGCGCAAATCGTGCTAGTCTCTAAATTTATTCCTGTAACGGAGCTGACAAAATGGCATAAAACAACTGCTAATATCTTGAGTGTTATCTGGGACTATCGGCGGTCAATGGCCAGAAACATAATCCTAAAGCAGGACTGGCTGGCAGAACATGATCACACTCACCGACATGAGAGACGCCGCGGTAACAGGCCAAGCGGAAAGAATGGACGTCGCCGGAGTGACGCTATTTAAACTATTTTCACTCGCATCTTCGGATATAGATCAGCGCGTAAGACTGCGGCTCGATGTTCAACTTGGCTGCTGTAGTAGTGTTGTTGCCGGTGCTTTTGTTCGTGAGGTCAATAGGGTGTGTGTGATTGGCACTGATCCCGCCGGAATTTCCCGTAAAGTTGGGGACATCGATGCTGTGCACGTGATTGCCGGGGTCTGACGTGGTAAATGGAGCAGTCCAACGCACACCATTAACGTTTTGACAATCATTCCAGGTTGCTTCTGTGCCCCAGCCGCTAAAGTATTCTGTAACGCCTTGTCCCCCCTTGATTTTCATAGCAACAGTATGAGTGTGTCCGCCATTGCCAGCAGAATTAAACGCGGCATGATCGTGCTCTATACTGTGCGTATGGCCGACGCTTTGATTTCCTGTCGTAAGCGTGCCGGATAGAGAATGAGTATGCGTCGGCAGATTATTCGCGCCGACAGTCACCTCATTGCCGCTGTTGCCGCCGGTGGCATGGGAAGCTGTGGCGCTGCCTTTGATAAAACTGCCCACTAGATTGGGACAGCCATGTCCGGCGTTGCCCGCAATGCAGGCGTACCAGCCGGGTATAGTTACATTGTCCGCCCAGTTGTAACCGTCATACATCAGTATGGCGCCGATAGGCAGTTTCACCCCGGCCAAGCCGTCCGCTAAACCATCTGAGACGGCTTTGCACGACGGGTATTCCGTGGAGCTGCTGCTCAGCGTATCTTTTTTATTTGCCACATTTTCTTTGCTGTTCAATGCATCAGAAACCGCTTTAACTGACGGATATTGCGCAGTGCTTGAGCTGTTGCTGCTGCTTATAGCGTCTGTTTTATTGGCAACTTTTTCTTTGGTATTCAGCGCGGCAGTCATTCCCGCTGCCGAAAGCTGTTCGCCTTTCTTGATGAAATACGGCGTTCCTTCAAATTTGTCAGTGTAATCGTTTGCCATAAAAATCCCCCCTTGGCTTTATGCCAAAATTCCATTAAAAAATAGAATTTTGACTATTATATTAATGATAAAGGCAGAATAGACTTTTGTCAATAATCCTGTAAAAGGTGGATAAATGACCAGTGAAATAAACAGCGAGATATTAAAAAAACTGATCAGCGAGAAAATGGAATTTTTGCGCAAAAACAGCGGCGAGACCAACGAGGTTGCGGCGGATAGTTTGGATATTGATCTGAGCGAGTTTTACCGCATTTTAAAAGGCCATCGCTTGCCCCACCTAAAAACTTTGTTGCGGATCAGTAAAAAATATGGCGTGAGCCTGGACTGGTGGTTCAGCGAGCTGGACGAAACGACGCTGGACAGGACGGCGATTCGCCAGAGAGCCTTTGAATCGCAGATCGCCAGCCGGATTAAAAAATTGGATGTTCGGACGCAAAAAGCGGTTCTGGCCATGCTCAAAATTCTAGTTAAGTAAAAGCCTGAAATACGCTCCGGCTAGGATTTTCTCAAACTATAGGAAAGTCTGTGTTATAATTTCTTGCGTTTTCTTAACGGAGCAAGCATGAGTTTAGTCGTCCAAAAATACGGCGGAACTTCCGTCGGCGCTATCGCCAAAATTCAAAATGTCGCCAAAAAAGTTTTGGCCGCGCGGGCCGCCGGCGATCAGGTGGTGGCGGTGGTCTCGGCGATGGGTCCGACCACCGATGTTTTGATCGCCAAAATAAAAGAACTGACCGCGGCGGCTGATCCGCGCGAGTATGACGCGCTCGTGTCGATCGGCGAAAATGAATCCGCCGCGCTGCTGGCGCAGGCGATTATCGCGCAGGGCGGACAGGCGGTTTCTCTGACCGGCTGGCAGGCTGGCATACGCACCGAAGACCAGCACAATAAATGTAAAATTATCAACGTCGACGCTCGGAGAATTAAGCAGGAATTGCGCGCCGGAAAAATCGTGGTCATCACCGGCTTTCAGGGTTTGAATTCGCACGGCGATATTACGACTATCGGCCGCGGCGGTTCGGACACTTCGGCGGTGGTGATCGCCGCCGCACTGGGAGCGGATGTCTGCGAGATATATACCGATGTTGACGGCGTGTACACTACCGACCCGCGGCTTTTGCCGGAAGCGCGGCTGCTGGAGGCGATTTCCCATGAGGAGATGCTGGAGATGGCCAGCCTCGGCGCCGGTGTGCTGCATCCGCGCGCGGTCGAGTGCGCCAAAGTAAATAATATGACTATCGCGGTCCGGCATAGTCACAAAACAGGAAAGGGGACATTGATCACTATGGCGGGAGAAAAATTAAATACAGTTTCGGGAGTGGCCGCTGACGACGATGTGGCCAAGATTGGTTTGTTGCACGTGCCGGATGTGCCGGGTATGGCCGCGGAATTATTCGGCGCGCTGGCCGCAGCAAAAATCAACGTCGATGTTATCGTGCAGAGCATTCATGAGGAAGCCAAGAAAAACGATATTTCTTTCACGGTGAGCAATGAGGATTATGCCAAAGCCCTGAAATTGACCGAGGAAAAGTCGCGCGGCTGGGACGGCTGCCGCGTGGCCGGCGACACCGACGTGGCCAAAGTTTCGGTGGTCGGCATCGGCATGGCCAGTGCCCCAGGCGTGGCGGCGCGCATGTTCGCGGCGCTCGGCCGGGAAAAAATCAATATTCAGATGATCTCCACTTCCGAGATCAAGATTTCCTGCATCATCACGAAAAAAGAATTAAAACGCGCGGTCAAATCCATTCACAACGAGTTTGGTCTGGCTAAATGCTGATGTTGTCGCGCGTTGACACTCACCCGCCCGCTCTTTATAATACTGCTTCTAGCAAAGAAAGAGGTGCGTAAGATTAAGCCAAACGAACTGCTCAATCAGTATATCCACGCGGAAAAAGTCAAATTAATTTTAGACGACGGTCAGCAGGTGGTGCTGGCCAAAAGCGAGGCTCTCGCGCAGGCCAAAGAAGCAGGGTTGGATTTATTCTTGGTATCGCCCAATGCGGAGCCGCCGGTCGCCAAGATTTTGGATTACGGCCAGTACCGTTATAAAAAAGAAAAAAAGCAAAAAGACGCGAATAAAAAAAGCAATAATAAAACCAATGTTTTAAAAGAATTGAAATTAACGCCGCGCATCGGCCAGCATGATTTTGCGGTGCGCCTGAAACACGGCCGCGAGTTTTTGACCAAAGGCTACAAAGTAAAATTGACCGTGTTTTTTAAAGGCCGCGAGGGTACGCATCCGGAATTGGGACATGCCTTGATCGCGCAGTATTTGGAGCAGATCGCGGATTTGGGCTGGACGGACAGCCCGACGCTGACACCCAGACTGCTTGGCCGTCAGATGTCGATAGTGATCGTGCCCGGGCGCAAAAGAATAATGGAGGTTGCGACGGAAATACAGTCCGCCGTGCCCGAGACGAAAACAAAGGAGAACGAAAATGCCTAAAATGAAAACCAGAAAATCCGCTGCCAAGCGTTTTAGAGCGACCGGCGGAGGCAAAGTGTTGCGGCAGCCGGGTAGCAGCGCCCATTTGCGCGAATGTAAAAAGCCGAAAAACAAAAAGAAATTGAGCAAATTACAGCCGGTGCATAAAACCGATTTGCAAAAATTAAAAGTAATGTTGCCCTATTTATAAAAGGAGAAAAAAATGCGCGTCAAACGAGGCAATATCGCCAGACAAAAAAAGAAAAAAGTTTTTAAACGCACGAAAGGTTTCCGCGGCGCAGGCAAAAAGCTTTTCAAAGCTTCGGCCAATATCCGTGCGATCAAAGCCGGCGTCAAAGCCTACCGCGACCGCCGCAAAAAGAAAGCCGAGTTCCGTGCGCTGTGGATACAGAGATTGAGCGCCGCGTTGGTCGCGCTGGGTCTTTCTTACTCCAAATTTATCGGCGGCTTGAAAAAGGCTAATATTAAACTTGACCGCAAAATTCTGGCCGACTTGGCGGTTGCGGACAACGCTGTGTTCGCGCAGATCGCCGCCAAAGCCAAGGGCTAAACAATGATTCAAATGGAATTAAGCGGTCTCGGTTTTGACCCGCGCAATATGTCCCCGATAGTTCTTTTGAAAGACAGTGAGGAACGTAACTTTTTGCCGATCTGGATCGGCATGTTTGAGGCTGGCGCTATCGCTATGGCTTTGCAGGATTTTAAATCGCCGCGGCCGATGACCCACGATCTCATCGCCAATATTTTTGCGCAAATGCAGGCCGCTGTGGAAAAAGTGGTGATTGTCGACCACAAAGAAGATACTTTTTACGCGGTGCTGGAGATTCGCCCCAAAGGCGCCAAAGAGGTGGTGAAAATCGACTGCCGCTCTTCTGACGCCATCGCTATCGCGGTGCGCACCGGCTCGCCGATTTTTGTGCTGGAAAACGTGATGCTCAACGCCAAAATGGTCAATTCTGAAAAGGACAAAGAGGAAACCGCCAAATTTCAGGAATTTATCAATAACGTCAATCCGGACGATTTCAAAAAATATTTCAACAAACAGTAATGACCGGAGAATTCTCCGCGGACCTGTATAAATATGAGCTGCCGTCGGAATTGATCGCGCAGACTCCAGCCGCGCGGCGCGAAGATGCGCGTCTGTTGATTTTGTGGCGGGAGAATAATTCCCTAGAGCACAAATATTTTCGCGATATTCTGGATTATCTGGAGCCGCAAGATTTACTGGTTTTCAACGACACCAAAGTTTTGCCGGCGCGTCTGCTCGGCCGCAAAGAAACCGGCGCGCATTGCGAGGTTTTTTTGCTGAAACAGCTTGACGCCGCGCATTGGGAAGCGCTGGTCAAACCTGGCCGGCGTTTGGCGTCCGGCAGCGTGGTGCGTTTCGGCGCGGATTTCTCGGCGGTGATTTTAGAAAAATTGCCCACTGACCGGCGGCGCGTGGAATTTTCTTTTGCCGGAGATTTTGAGGCCAAACTTCGCTGTTACGGACAGACGCCATTGCCGCCGTATATTAAAACGGTCACTGAACAGAGCCAAAGTGACCGCTTAGAATTAGCCGAACGTTATCAAACTGTCTATGCCAAAACGCCGGGCGCCGCCGCCGCGCCGACCGCCGGACTGCATTTTTCTCAAGAATTACTGGACAGTATCGCGGCCAAAGGCACGGCCAAAGCTTTTGTTACTTTGCATGTCGGGACGGGGACTTTTCAGCCGCTCCAGACCGCGGATATACGGGAGCATCATATTCATGCCGAGGAGTATTTTTGTCCCGAACAGGCGGTGCAGGCCGTGCGGGAATGCCGCGCGCGCGGAGGACGCGTGATCGCAGTCGGCACTACGTCCGCGCGCGTGCTGGAAACCGCGGCGGAGCAAATCCTGCGCGGAGCGGAAATATCCGCGCTGCAGGGCAGCACCAGCCTTTATATTTATCCGGGGTATCAATTCAAAATTGTCGACGCGCTGATCACCAATTTTCATCTGCCACGGTCTACGCTGCTGCTGCTGGTTTCCGCTCTGGCCGGCCGCGAGAAAATTTTGATGGCATACCAAGAAGCCATACGGCAAAAGTACCGCTTTTTCTCATTTGGTGATGCTATGCTGATAATTTAAAAGTGCGATATTTTTGACGTATTTACGCCGAAAACGCACCAATTGAGCACCCAGAGTGGACTTTATTATAAAATTTCACTTGACAAAGATAGATACCATGCTATTATAATACTGTACTAGAGTATCCTTGTTATGAATGGTTATGTACGCGTTGTGGTTATGCCCGAATAGAGAAAGCGAGGTGGGCAATGCTATTATTCGTGGCGCTGGTGATTTTGGCTTGTTGGTTGATTGTGCATTTTGCGAGACAACTGGATACTGATATGACAGCCGGCGGTTTAGAATATGGCCTATGTGCCGGTTTAGGGTTTATGGGCGCTTTTGGCTGTATGGATTATTTGATGTTCAAATAATTTTAGTTTAGCGCAAAAATTTTGAAAGAAGGGACAGAGTTTTTAAATTCTGTCCCTTTTTCTTAAATAGTGTAAGAACACAGTAACCCCTGAGCAAATATATTCGCTCTATAGGCTGATGTTTGTTATAATTTTCCCCGATTTGTTTTAGCTTCAAGAAAGGGCGAAAATGTTTAAAAAGATTTTGATTGCCAATCGCGGCGAGATCGCGGTGCGGATCATTCGCGCCTGTCAGGAATTGAATGTGGCGACGGTGGCCGTGTACTCCGAAGCTGACCGCGAAAGTTTGCATGTGCGCATGGCCGGCGAAGCGTATTGCATCGGTCCGGCGCCGTCCAAAGACAGTTATTTGAATATTCCCCGTCTGATTGCTGTCGCGGAAATGACCGGCGCTGACGCGATCCATCCGGGGTACGGCTTTCTGTCCGAGAGCGCGGCTTTTGCGGAGATTTGTCAGGCGCACAATATCAAATTTATCGGGCCATCGGTGCAGGCGATCAACGGCATGGGCGACAAAGCCAGCGCCCGCCAAACTATGCAAGCGGCCGGTGTGCCCTGCGTGCCCGGGACGGAAAATATTGTCCCTGACGCGGCGGCGGCGCGGCAAGCCGCCGGGGAAATAGGCTATCCGTTGCTCATCAAGGCTACGGCTGGCGGCGGTGGACGCGGCATGCGTCTGGTGGAAAAAGCGGACGAGCTGGACAAACTTTTTGCCGCGGCGTCGGAAGAGGCCAAGTCCTGTTTTGGCAACGGCGGCGTGTATCTGGAAAAATGCATTCTCCAGCCGCGGCATATCGAGATGCAGATTTTGGCCGATCAATATGGCAAAGTGGTCTGGCTGGGCGAACGCGACTGCTCGGTGCAACGCCGCCACCAAAAACTTATCGAAGAAGCGCCGTCGATTTTTCTTAAACCAGCGGCGCGTGCCAAAATGGGTGAGGCGGCGGTCAAAGCGGCGCGGGCTGTGCATTACGAAGGCGCGGGTACTATTGAGTTTCTGGTTGACGCAAATTGCGATTTTTATTTTATGGAGATGAACACACGTATTCAAGTCGAGCATTGCGTGACAGAAAGTGTGACTGGCATTGACTTGATCAAAGAGCAGATAAAAATCGCCTCCGGTTTGCCGCTGGCTTTTCAGCAGGACGACATCAAGATCAACGGCCACGCTATTGAATTCCGCATCAACGCCGAAGATTGGGAAAATGATTTTCGGCCATCGCCCGGATTGATCGAGCTTTTCCTGCCGCCGGGCGGACCGGGCGTGCGCGTGGATTCTCACATTTATCCAGGCTACAGAGTGCCGCCAAATTACGACAGTATGCTGGCCAAACTTATCGTTTGGGGACAAACCCGCGCCGAAGCTCTCGAGCGGGCACAGCGCGCGCTGGGCGAATTTGTTTTTACCGGCGTCAAAACCGTGATACCGTTTCATAAAAAAGTTTTGAGCAATGAATATTTTATCCGCGGCGATGTGCAGACGGATTTTTTGGAAAAAAGGGTTTTAAATGGGTAAACGCAGTACGGCGCGGCGGCTGGCGATGCAGGTTTTGTTTCAGCTGGATGCCGGACAAAATGACTTGAATTTTTTGCTGGAGCAGTCCGCGCGGCGCGAACGACTGCTGCCGGACACTATGCAGTTTGCCGGCGAGCTGGCGCTCGGCGCGCGCGAACATCTGGCCGAGCTGGACAAATACATTGCGGATAAATCAATAGGCTGGGCGCTGGAAAGAATCGCCGGCGTGGACAAAGCGATATTGCGTTTGGCTGTGTACGAGATCAAGTTTCTGCAAACACCGCCCAGCGTGGCGATCAATGAGGCTGTAGAGCTGGCCAAAAAATTTTCCACGGCGGAATCAGCCAAATTTGTGAACGGCATACTCGGCGGACTGGCGGAGAAATAATGTTTACGGGGATTATCGAAGAGATCGGTCAGGCGCGCGCGGTCGGAGAGCGGCTGGAAATACACGCGCCACAAATTTGCCAGGATGTAAAACTCGGCGACAGCGTGGCCGTGAATGGCGTTTGTCTGACCGTAGCGGACATTAAAGAAAACAATTTGTTTTTTGACACGATGCAGCTGACTTTGCGGGACACCGCTTTGGGTAATCTGAAGTCCGGCGCGGCGGTCAATCTGGAAAGAGCACTGCGGGCGGACAGCCGCTTGGGCGGACATTTTGTCAGCGGTCATGTCGACGAAGCCGGATTGGTTGAGGCTCTGGACGCGAATATTTTGCGCGTCAGGGTCAGCGACAAAAAATTCCTGGCTTCTAAAGGTTCCATCACAATCAATGGCGTTTCTTTGACTATTCAAGATGTTCGAGACAATACTTTCAGCATTGGTCTGGTGGCGCACACTTTGCAGTCCACCACGCTCGGACTTTTGCGCGCTGGCGACAGAGTCAATATAGAATATGACCTTTTGATGCGTTATTTACAGACGCTTTTGGCCGCAGAAAATCAGCCGCAAAGACTGCGCTCTATATATAAATAAGTTTCGGCAGGATAAATATTTTGCTGGAGCGCGTCTGGTTCGAACTTAACAAGCGAGAGCGAAGTTAAGTGAGAAGCCACCACGCGCGCAGGCAAAGATATTTACCCTGCCTAAATTGTTAAAACAACGGCAAAAATCGATGCATTTTTACCCCTCTCCCTGTCGATAATAACTCTGACAGGGGAGAGAGATGCGTAAGCTATTACTTATATTTCTGGTTGTTTTTCTGCAGAGCAGCCTTTTTGCCGCGGTAAACGGGCCAGGCACGACTGGCGCCAATTATTTAAAAATCGGGTTGGGCGCCAAAGCCGCCGCTCTTGGCGAGAGTTACACAGCCGCCGCGGACGACACGAGCTCTATATACTGGAACACTGCCGGTTTGAGCGCTGTGCGCAATCCGCGCGTGGATTTCATGCAGCTGAACTGGCTGGCTGGCATTTCGGCCAAGACGATTTTCGGCGCGGCGCCGCTCTCCGACAAAGACACTTTTGGCGCGTACATCATGATGCTGGACACACCGAAAGACAAAGAAACAGTTTATGCCGGTGGTGGTAGTCTGACGCAATACGAGGAAACCGGCAAAAATTTTAACAGCGCGATCTCGGTGCTCAATCTCGGTTATTCGCGGATTATATCCCGCTCTTTAGACGCCGGTATTGGCTTAAAAATGATCAGCGAAGATCTGGCCGGTGAAAAAGCCGACGGTCTGGCTCTGGATGCTGGCCTGATTTACAAAGATTTAATTCCGAATTTGAAACTGGGCTTGAATGTGCAAAACATCGGGCTGAAAAATTTGCGTCCCGAGGAAGAGCTGCCGATGACTATCGCGCTGGGCGCGGAGTACAGCACGATTTTTCTCTGGAATAAATTGAGCCTGCTGCTCGACGCCAAATTGCCGAATGACAATGATCCGCGTTTTGGTGTGGGTGCGGAATACTGGCTGGGACAGTATTTTGCCGGTCGTATTGGCTACAATACTTTTAATCAAATGTCGCTGGGTTTGGGCGTGGCTTTTGCCAATTTCAACGCCGACTATGCTTATGTGCCGATCGATGATCTGGGTGTCACGCACCGCATCTCGGTCGGGTATACTTTTGGCATTTACAAGCAGCCGGAAAATTCGCGTCAGGAGTTGCAGGCCGATGCGGAAAAAGGCACAGACGCCGCGGGCAGTCCGCTGAAAAAAGTTAGAAAAGTCAAGGTTAAAGCCCAGACTCAAGCGCAAACCCAAGCGCCGAGCGACGACACGTTGCCTAAATTTGATTTTTAAATAATTTCCAGATATTATCCGGCCATGTATATAGGCCTCGATGTTGGCGGGACGAAAATCACCGCCGGACTGGCTGATGACCGCGGCGAGATTCTGCAAAGAGAGACCAGCAAAACCGCGCCAAATGTGGTGGCACAAATCAGCGCGCTCATCCAAAAATTTTCCGCCGGCCAAAAAATTGCCAAGATCGGACTGGGCCTGCCCGGACAGCTCAAAAACGGTGTAGCGCTCAATATGCCCAATGTGCCGCAGCTCAACGGCGTGGATTTGCTGGCGGAGCTGAACAAAATTTATCCGGCGGAATACGTGATCGAAAACGACGCTAACGCGGCGGCTCTGGCGGAGCTGAA
>JAIRZV010000138.1 GCA_031267055.1 Candidatus Margulisiibacteriota bacterium
AATAAGGAGCAAGTCATGAAAATTCTGGTCATTCACGGGCCGAATCTTAATCTGCTGGGCAGTCGCGAGAAAAAAATTTACGGCAAAACCACGCTGGCGGCTATCAATACCGAGCTGGCCTCTATCGCCAAGAAAAACAAAGCCGCTATCGAATTTTTCCAATCCAATATCGAAGGCGAAATCGTCAGCAAAATTCATGACAGCCGCAAAAAATTTGACTACATTATTCTCAATGCCGGCGCTTATACGCATTACAGCATAGCGCTGCGCGACGCGATCAGCGGCGTCAAAGCCAAAGTCATCGAGGTGCATCTCTCCAACATTCACGCGCGGGAAAAATTCCGCCACGAGTCCATCATCGCGCCGGTCTGTCTCGGCCAGATCGCCGGTTTTGGCAAAGATTCATATCGCCTGGCGCTGGAGTATATTCTCGGTCTATGAATCGTTTACAGGCTATCCGGCAAGCGCAGAAAATCACGGATAATGTTTTTGCGGAAATCCGCCAATTTATCCGCACCGGATTGACCGAAAAACAGGTCGCGGACAAAATCAAAAGGCTGATCGTCAAACACGGCGGCGACACGCGTATGGCTTTTACACCGATAGTCTGCTCGGGCAAACGCACCGCGCTGTTTCATGGGCCATCCAGCAAAAAGAAAATCCGCGAAAATGACATTGTCTATATCGACATGGGCACGCGTTATCACGGCTATTGTTCGGATCTAACGCGAACTTTTTTTCTCGGCAGACCGCTTAAAAGATTGCAAAAAATTTATAAAATAGTTTTGGCCGCACAGAAAAAACAGATCAGTCTGGTCAAAGCCGGCGCGCGCGTGGCGGACATCGACCAAAAAGGCCGAGATTTGCTAAAAAAACACAGATTAGCAAAATATTTCACGCACAGTACCGGCCATGGCGTAGGTTTAAAAATCCATCAGCGGCCGTGGATCTCCCACAAATCCAAAGAAGTTTTAAAAGCCAGACAGGTCATCACTATCGAACCCGGCGTGTACATCAAAGGACTCGGCGGTGTGCGCATCGAGGACATGCTCATCGTCACCAAAAACGGCTCCGAAAATTTGAGCAAAAGTATAAAATAGAGGTTTTGTATTTTTTATGGATTAGATTGCGCTTCTAATTCTGCCTCTAGTTTCTTAGTTCTTTCTTTTAACACGGCAATTTCTGCCCTAAGTTCATCTTGGTTACTCAGTCTATTTATTACTCTACTTAGATAAATATTCTTAACAGGTTTCGCAAATTGCTGCAACTCATCATCTGAATAGTTAAGAAGAAGATACCGTTCAGGAACATCACCATTATAAATCTTTGTTCCTAATTTGTTAAAAGAAACCGCCGGCATTAGGGACCCTCTGTGCTTAGGAATAAGCTGCCTTCCATTTGCTAAATGTATTTTGGTGTTGTCAGCCAAACCATATATCACCTCTGGAACGCCGTTTTCATGAAATGTGATATGAGAATAAGGATTAGCTACCAGCAATACCTCATCTCCATTAGTTAAATGAACAGCTTGTGTAGCATATTTCTGCAAACCCACTTCTTTTAAACAGAAGTTACCATACAATGACATATATCCTTCCTTGTCTATAAAAACTTTATCCATAGTTAACGGCAGGTGTATTTCGGTTGTCTCTATACCACTAAGTATAATTCTTTCAATTATACCTCCGCTTTTATTTATACCTATTTCTCCACCATTAGCTTTTATAAAATCTCCTGCCAGAGTTCGAATATTTTGAGGTGTCAATTTAAAAGCCACCGGGTAGCCACCCCAAGCGTCGTGTTTTCCTATATACCAAAAGTAATTTGCCAACAATTTATTATGTCGTGAAATTGAAACTTCTATAGGCTCTTCAAAATCAATAAATACATTTGCATTATGAACTTTACCAAAATCTTTTAATTTAACTTCTTTTATTTTTGTCGTATCCACATTGTATCTATTAAATATTGCCGAAACCTCTTTATATACATAGGATTCCTTTAATTTTTCAATCTCCACATTTATAATTTTATAATACATAAAAATCCTTTTCGTTTTATTTCTCCTGCCAAATGTATGTTTGTTTTTTCAGAACCATACCTTGCAGTTTTCAGCATCAAAATTATTTAATTGTTTACTTTTAAATATATATCGTAAGTAGTTTTACTTTGTTGCAAAAATTTTACGGCGAATTGTTACAACGGATTATCTTTGAGTGTCCAAATGCCGCAGGGACACACGCCGGCATAGACACCGCAGCCTATGCAGCGCAGGGCTTCTTTGACCGGCTCGCAAATTGCGGCGGGATTTTCCTCCTAGACAAAATATTCCAGCGCCAGTTTGTCCGACGCAAGCACTTTATAGGCCATTTTTTCCATTTGATTTAGCGCATCCGTCACCTTTTGTGCCGACAGCGGCTCTCTATTTGCTATGCCGGTATAAGCGTCTGTGTAAGAGTCAACCATATATCCTCCCCATAACTATTATTATATAACTATAGTTACATAATACAAGTATATACATCATAGGCTATTTTATCAAGTTTTAATCTATAGAAAAATAGTTTATAGTGTTCTATGTCAGACGAATTACTTAAACAAATCGGCCAAAAAATCCGCGCTCTGCGTCAAGCGCAGAAACTTTCTTTGGAAGAATTGGCTTTCTCAGCCAACATCACTACCACGTATCTGCTGCAGATCGAACAAGGCAAACGCAATCCGACTATTAAAATCATCTACGGCATCGCCTCGATCCTTGGCATCAAGCCGGCAGAGCTGCTGCCGGAGACCAGCCAGTCTCACACAGAAACTTATCTGGAGCGTCTGCCGCGCTTGCTTTCCAATCCCACGCCGCGCAATAAAACGACCATTCTTAAAATGCTCGAGCAGATCGCCAAATCAGTTAAAAGTTGAGAAACATATTTGAGCCAGGCGTGTACATCAAGTCGCTTTACAATCCAGTCTTAATATGGTACTATTTAAAGACTGGAGGTGAAACATGGCATCGATAAATCTAAAAAACGACATTAAGCCGATTTCTTACATCAAGTCTCATGCGGCGGATATGTTGAGATACGTCAATGAGACTAAAAATCCACTTGTCATTACGCAAAACGGCGAGGCCAAGGCGGTGCTGGTGGATGTGGATAGCTATCAGCAAACCGAGAACGCGCTGGCGCTGCTAAATATCATCAGGCTTTCTGAAAGAGATGTGGCCATGGGTAGAACACGTCCAGCTGAGGAAGTGTTTGCGGAAATCAGAGCGGACATTAAAAAACATGCCAAAAAAATATAATTTAATATTCTCCGTAGCCGCCCAAAACGATTTAAAAGAAATTTTCGCTTATATTTCCGCGGAATATCCGCAAATTGCCGAAAAAATACTGGATAAAATCGAAGCTAAAGCAAATTCACTTGTAGTTTTTCCGCAAAAAGGCCGTATTGTGCCGGAATTGCTAACCTATAATAACATCAGAGAATATCGGGAGCTGCAAGAATATCCCTGGAGGATTATTTATCAAGCGTCTGACGGTAAAATCACAGTGCATGCTGTGCTGGATGGCCGCCGCAATATCAAAGATTTACTGGCAAAAAAATTTCTCCATAAATTGCCCTAAAATAAATTTACAGCGGATTATCCTTGAGCGTCCAAATGCCGCAGGGACACACACCGGCGCAAACACCGCAGCCTATGCATTTCTGCGGCTCGGAAACATATTTGTAAGCGCCGCCGTCTTCGACCACGCGCGTGATCGCGTTTTCCGGGCAGGACTTGAGGCACATCTGGCAGTCGCGGCAAGTCCCGCAGCTTATGCAGCGCAGGGCTTCTTTGACCGGCTCGCAAACCGCGGCGGGATTTTCCTCCTGGACAAAATATTCCAGCGCCAGTTTATCCGGCGCCAGCATAGTTTTTGGCGTAAGATACTCGGTATTGGTCAGAGCGGCGTGAATGCGCAACGCGGCTTCGCGTCCGCCGCCGATCGCCTCAACCAGCAGACCAAGTTTGGTCAAATCGCCGATCGCGTAAACATTGCTCTCGTACAAACGGCCAGCGCCGGTCTTTAAATAACCACGCTCCAGCTCCGGCTTGTCCAGCAGACCGTCTATAATCGGCGCCTCGCCGATCGCCACAATCACTGTATCCGCCGGCAGTAACTGCCCGTCTTTTAATTTCACGCCGGTGTCGGTGATCGCTTCCGTAAAAGCCGGCCAGAGCAGTTTGGCGCCGAGAGTTTCCGCGCGCGCGATCTCTTCCGCAAAAGCCGAGG
>JAIRZV010000035.1 GCA_031267055.1 Candidatus Margulisiibacteriota bacterium
TGCCGGACCGCATGTTGGCCAGCGAGTATCTCAAATGGCTGAGCCGGCAGACAGGCATCGGCGCCGAGATATTGCGCGAAAATCAAAACGAGCGTAAAATACCGAGCTTCGGATATGTCCCTAAAAAATATGTGCCGCCGGCGCCGAAGGATAAGTATGCTAAGGCCGAGGAAGGTTTATTTGCTGCTTTGCTCAGTGACGGGGAATTGCGCGGGCAATTTTTTGCGCAGTTTCAGCCGGAGGATTTGGCGGAAAACTGGCGGCCGGCTTTAAAATATTTGCAACAAAATGATTTTGTTGACGATAGATTGCTTGAGGATTTGGAAAACAAACCGGAACTGGCGGAGATCAAAGAATTGATCAGCCGCGCTCTGGTCGAACAAGAAAAAATCAGCGGGGCGGAATGCCTCAAAGTATTGGAGCAGAAAAAAATAAATGAAACCAAACAAAAATTGCGCGGCGAATTGGTGGCAGCAGAAGCGGCCGGGGACGAAGTTTTAGCCGCGGAGCGGCTGCGGCAATTGCAGCAATTACGATAGGAAGTGTCGGCAGATAATGACCAAAAAACAAAAGAAAATAATTAAAAAACCGGCGGCTAAAAAACCGCTGAAAAAAATTCCGGCGGTGAAACCGGCCGAACCAGCGAAAAAGGCCAAGAGCCAGACTGTTTCTGTCAGCAAAAAAACTTTGCGAGACCTCGCAGAAAATATTGTTTTGACCGCGGCGCCGGAAGCTGTTAAGAAAAAAGACGATTACGAATCCAAGCGCAAACTGCTCGAGCAAAAAGCCAAGTCCAAAAACGGCCTGACGCCGGACGATATTTTAAATGTTTTTGACGATCCCGAAGAAGCGATGATGATCACTGAGGATTTCGCCAATCAAGGCGTAGAAATCCTCAACGACGAGATTGAAGTGCTGGAAGATTCTGAAGAGGTACTGCCTCCGGCGCATGACGATGATCTGATCGTCGATCAATCGCCCAATATCGAAACCGCCGCCGGCAAGATCGAGCTGAAAAAACCGGTTTCTTCTCTGCTCAAAAAAAGCGAGTCGGCCGGTGTGGACGACGCGGTGCGCATGTATTTGCGCGAGATCGGCATGATCAATCTGCTGACTTTTGCCGAAGAGCAGGAGCTGGCCAAAAAAATCCGGCAGGGCAGCGAAGATGCCAAACGTTCGCTGGCGACCTCCAATCTGCGTCTGGTCGTGAGCATCGCCAAAAAATACACCGGGCGCGGTATGCAGTTTTTAGATCTGATCCAAGAGGGCAATCTGGGCTTGATCCGCGCGGTGGAAAAATTCGACCACCGCAAGGGTTTTAAATTTTCGACTTACGCGACCTGGTGGATCCGGCAGGCGATCACCCGCGCGATCGCCGATCAAGCGCGCACGATCCGCATACCGGTGCACATGGTCGAGACGATCAATAAGATCCGCAAAGTTTCTCGCTCGCTGTTGCAAAAATTTTCGCGCAAGCCGACCGATGAAGAGCTGGCCAAACATTCCGGCATACCGATCGACAAAGTGCGCGAGATCGTCAAGGTCGCGCAAGTGCCGCTCTCGCTGGAAATGCCGGTCGGCGACGAAGACAGCTCGCGTTTGGGCGATTTTGTTGAAGAAGGCTCCAATCTCGACATGGACGAGCATGTCGGCAGCCGCATGCTGCGCGAGGAAATGAACGCCGCGCTGAAAACTCTGACCGAACGGGAAAGCATGGTGCTGCGTCTGCGTTTCGGTATGGACGACGAGCGCCCGCGCACTCTGGAAGAAGTCGGCAAAGTTTACAATGTCACGCGCGAGCGCATCCGGCAGATCGAGGCCAAAGCGCTCAAAAAATTGCGGCATCCTTCGCGTAATCAAAGGCTTTTAGAATATCTGAATTAGAGATAAAAAAGTTATGGATAAAATGTCACTAAAAACTGTCAAGATAAATGAGTTGTGAGGCAATATGTTATGCCGTAAGCTTATAGCCGAAAATCCTCGAAAGCCAGGGCACGGCAAGTCTTTGCGTGAAGTAAGCGGCGCGCAAGACGATGACTTGCTGAGTTTTTATTTCAAAGAAATAGCGCGTTATCCTCGTTTAACTTTCAAAGAAGAGTATACTTTGGGCAAGACGCTTTCAGAGCTTCAGCAAAAGAGCCAAAAGTTAGCCGGAAAAATCGCCCGCCACAAAAACCCGCGGGATATTTTGGCCAGAGAAACGGTGGAACAAGAAATAGAAAGAACATGCAATAAATTTGCGCAAGCCAATTTGCGGCTGGTCGTGAACATTGCCAAAAAATACTCTAACCGGAACATAGAATTGCTTGATCTTATCTCTGAGGGGAATATTGGTTTATTGGCGGCGATTAAGCGTTTTGATTATAGCAAGGGTCATCATTTTGCCACTTACGCCAGTTGGTGGATACGCCAGACTATATTAAAAGCCCTGTCGGATAAAGGCGGTTCAGGTGGGATGCGTGTTCCGGTAAATGCAAATCATTTGTTGTGGTCTTTTCAAAAGGCGCGGAACGAATTATCAGTATCTTTAGAGCGCGAGCCTACGGAAACAGAGTTGGCGGAATATCTGGGCTGGCCGCTGAAAAGAACGCACGAACATATACGACTCTTAGACCGCACCTATACCTCTCTGGATGCAACGACAGGATATTTTCAAGAAGACGAGGGCTCATCACTCAAAAATTTGCTGCCGGACGAAGTGCATGCCCGACCTGAGGAGACAATTCTGGAGATAGATTTTAGGGAGAATATTCAGAAGTCTCTGAGCAAGTTGACCGCCAGAGAAAAGGATATTATAGAACTATATCACGGTTTAAATGACAGAGGGCGCTACACACTGAAGGAAATAGGTGAATATTTTCAGCTCAGCAAAGAACGCGTCCGTCAAATAAAAGCCAAGGCTTTCGAGAAACTACGTGTGCGCGAACCCGTGAATAGAATGCGTGATTATTTTGATAGCTGAGATTAATAACGACGTTTCTGCTCCCACTGCCACGCCGTAGCGATGATCTTTTCCAGATCGTACTGCGCCCGCCAGTTGAGGATCTTTTTGGCCTTGCCGGAATCCGCGACCAGATAAGCCGGATCGCCGGCGCGTCTTTCCGCGTCCTGACAATTCACTTTGAGACCGCTGACTTTTTCACAGGCTGAAATTATTTCGCGCACCGAGTAGCCGTTTTCTGAACCGAGATTGAAACAATCGGAAGTTTTGTTCCGCATAATGTGATCCAGCGCCTGCAGATGCGCGGCGGCCAGATCGTAAACGTGCACATAGTCGCGCACGCAGGTGCCGTCCGGAGTAGGGTAATCCGCGCCGAAAATTTTTAATTGTCGGGCTGGCTGCAGAATAGACTGCAAAGCTAGCGGTATTAAATGAGTTTCGGGAGCGTGCGCTTCACCGATCACGCCGTCGTCGTCCGCGCCGGCCGCATTGAAATAACGCAGAGCCGCGTACCGCAGGCCATAGGCCTGACTGTAATCCGCCAGCATTTTTTCCACGGCCAGTTTGGTGAACCCGTAAGGATTGATCGGATTTTGCGGTAGTTTTTCAGAGATTTTTTTTACATCCGGCGCGCCGTAAGTCGCGCAGGTGGACGAAAAAATAAAATGCGTGAGGTTATTGTCCAACAGAACATTTAGCAATTTTTGCGTTTTGCTGAAATTATTTTCGTAATATTTGCGCGGATTTAGTACCGACTCGCCGACAAAAGCGTAGGCCGAAAAATGCATTACCGCGTTGATCTTTTCTTTGCGGATTATTTTGGTGACGAGTTTTTGATCGGCGATGTCGCCGCGGTAAAACTTTACTTTGGGCGGAATACTTTCTTTATGGCCGTAAACTAAATTATCCAAAATCACCGGCCGCAAGCCATGGCGCAAAATATAACGCACCATGTGCGAGCCGATATACCCCGCGCCGCCAGTAACGAGTATGTTCATTTACATAATTCCTTTAAATCAATTTTATTTTCATACAGAGCCTTGCCGATGATCACGCCACCCAATGGCAAAGCGGCCAGCTGGCGCACATCCGCGTTTGACGCCACGCCGCCGGAAGCGATGATCTCGATTTTAGTATAGGCGGCCAGTTTTTTATAGAGCGCGATATCCGCGCCGCTCAAAGTGCCGTCACGGGTTATTTCCGTGTAGATGATTTTGCGCACGCCGAGCTTTTCCATTTCCTTGAGCAGTTCCAGTGCGTCAGTGTCTGAATTTTCCAGCCAGCCCTCGGCGGCGACTTTGCCGCGGCGCGCGTCGATGCCGATAATAATTTTGTCCGCGTACTTTTCGACTAACTTTTGGGTCAGCGCTTTGTCTTTCAAAGCGATCGAGCCGAGTATCGCGTAATCTATACCGAGCGAAAAAATTTTGGCCACGTCAGCTTCTGTGCGCAGGCCGCCGCCGAGCTCCAATTCACAGGAAACAGCCGCGCGAATTTTGGTCAGACTTTCCAGATTGACCGGCCGTCCCGCCCGTGCCCCGTCCAGATCCACGAGATGGAGCAGCCGCGCGCCCGCCGCCTGCCATTGCCGCGCGACAGCCGCCGGATCGGCGTCATACACTTTGCTTCTGGCGTAATCACCCTCGGTCAGGCGCACAACCTGTCCGCCGAGTATATCTATGGCTGGTATGGGTTTGAACATGTTATTTTTTCACCCCTCTGTCGCCTGCGGCGACATCTCCCCTTAGACAAGGGGAGAAAAAATTATTAGCGATGTATGTTTTTATTGTATTTAAGACATTATATAAGTCATATTTGATTTGGTCATTGGTAAATCGCAAAAATTTTATTTTTCTGGTTTCTATAATTTTTTGTCTTTCAATATCGTAACTTGCTTGTTTTGGTATATCGTGTATTTCACCATCGATTTCTATAGCTAATTTTAATTTTGGGCAATAAAAATCTAGGATAAAAGAATTGACGCTGTATTGTCGTCTGAATTTTGCTCCTAATATATTATTTTTTATTTGTGACCATAATATGGTTTCTGCTTCAGTCATATTTTTTCGGAGTTTTCTGCGTAACTCTAGATGTTTTCTTAAGTTGAATACTCTAACCATAAAGTTTTTTTATTATAACATTATTTTTTCTCCCCTTATTTAAGGGGAGGTGCCGCGTTAGCGGCGGAGGGGTTATTCCTGTCGCCTGCAGTAGGCTGAGCCAGCCATTTGTTTATCAGCTCCAAACCTTTGTCCAAGATCGCTGGCAATTGCTCCTGCTCTGCGGCGGTAAACTGGCCGAGCACATGCTCGAGGACTTGCTCTTGGCGCGGCGGCTTGCTGATACCCAGCTTGACCCGCGCGAAATTTTCGTGACCCAGACAAGCGATGATAGACTTGAGGCCGTTGTGTCCACCGGAAGAGCCGCGCGCGCGGAAGCGCGTCGCGCCGAAATCCTGATCCAGATCGTCGGATAGCACGAGTAAATCTGAGGTGGAAATTTTGTAAAAATCCAGCGCGGCGCGTACTGCCTCGCCGGAGCTGTTCATAAAAGTCTGCGGTTTGAGCAGAATGATTTTCTCTCCGCCGCGCGTAATTTCTGTATAAAGCGCGGAAAATTTCTTTTTGCTGAATTTTTGACCGGCGGCAAATTTGTCCAGCAGCAGGAAGCCGATGTTGTGCCGTGTCAACGCGTATTCCGGCCCGGGATTGCCCAAGCCCGCGATCAATTTCCGGGCGGCGGATTTACTGCACACCGTATTTTTCGATGCGGCTGCGCAAAGTATTGCGCGTGATGCCGAGCAATTTGGCGGTGCGCACCTGATTTTCCTCCAGCTTGTGCAGGGCTTTGACGATCAGCGCTTTTTCCAG
>JAIRZV010000097.1 GCA_031267055.1 Candidatus Margulisiibacteriota bacterium
GTATTTGAAAAAAGACTGGCCGAGCTGGACGGCGGCGTTGGCGCGCTGGCTCTGGCTTCCGGCCAATCCGCTATCACGCTGTCTATCCTCACTCTGGCGCAGGCCGGTGACGAGATAGTTTCTCTCGACAATCTTTACGGCGGCACTTACAATTTATTTCACCACACTCTGCGCAAACTCGGCATCACAGTCAAATTTGTGAATTCCAGTGACCCCAAAAATATCGAAGCCGCCATTACGGAAAAAACCAAAGCCGTGTACGCCGAGAGCATCGGCAATCCGAAAAACGATATAATCGATCTGGAAGCGTTGACCAAAATCGCGCATCAGCACAATCTGCCGGTCATTCTGGACAACACGGTTTCGCCGTATCTGCTCAAGCCGATACAGTACGGCGTGGACATCGTGGTCTACTCCGCCACCAAATTCATCGGCGGCCACGGCACCAGTCTGGGCGGTGTGATAGTGGACGCCGGCAAATTCAACTGGGCGGTCAAGGAAAAAGGCCAAAGCAAATTTCCGCTGATCGCCGATCCTGACCCCAGCTATCACGGCCTCAATTTCGTGGAAGCGCTCGGCAATCTGGCCTATATCCTGAAAGTGCGCACGACTGTTTTGCGCGACATCGGCCCGGCTATTTCGCCGTTCAATTCTTTTCTATTTATACAGGGTCTGGAAACTCTGCATCTGCGCATAATCCGTCATGCGGAAAACGCGCTGGCCGCGGCGCAGTATCTGGAAAAACACCCCAAAGTCGCTTGGGTAAATTATCCGGGGTTGCCGTCCAGTCCGGAATATAAAAAAGCGCAAAAATATCTGCCCAAAGGCGCCGGAGCAATTTTAGGTTTCGGCATCAAGGGCGGAGCGGCGGCCGGAGAAAAATTCATCGACAATCTCAAACTGTTTTCCAATCTGGCCAATGTCGGCGACGCGAAATCTCTGGCCATTCATCCGGCCAGCACGACCCATCAGCAGCTCTCGGCGGAGGAGCAGGCGGCGACAGGCGTTACGCCGGATTTTATTCGGCTGTCGATCGGTCTGGAGCATATCGACGACATCATCGCCGATATCGAGCAGGCGCTGAGCAAAGTATAACCCCTCAGGCGCGCTTACGCGCCAGCTCCCCTTAAAAAGGGGAGCCAAAAAAAAATAAAGGAGCAAAAAAATGAGCAAAATATATGCAGACATCACCAAGACTATCGGCGGCACACCGCTGGTTAAATTGAATCGTTTAACCGAAGGGTTAAAGGCCACCGTGCTGGTCAAGCTGGAATCTTTCAATCCCCTGTCCAGCGTCAAAGACCGCATCGGTCTGGCGTTGATCGAGGACGCGGAGAAAAAAGGCCTGCTCCAAAAAGACACCACGATTATCGAGCCGACCAGCGGCAACACCGGCATCGCGCTGGCTTTTGTGGCCGCGGCCAAAGGCTATAAACTCATTCTCACCATGCCGGACACGATGAGTCTGGAACGCCGCCAGCTTTTGAAAATTTTTGGCGCGGAGCTGGTGCTTACCGAAGGCGCCAAAGGCATGAAAGGCGCTATCGAAAAAGCCACTGAATTGCATGAAACTATTCCGAATAGTTTTATTCCCCAGCAGTTTAACAATCCGGCCAATCCGGAAATACACCGCAAAACCACCGCGGAAGAAATCTGGAATGACACGGACGGCACAGTGGATATCATCGTCGGCGGCGTGGGCACTGGCGGCACGATCACCGGCTCGGCTGAAGTCCTCAAAAAACGCAAACCCTCGCTCCTGGCCATCGCCGTGGAGCCGACAGATTCGCCGGTGCTGTCCGGCGGCAAACCCGGACCGCACAAAATACAGGGCATCGGCGCTGGTTTTGTCCCGCAGGTTTTCAATCCGCAGATCATCGACGAGATCATTCAGGTCAAACACACGGACGGCGGAGCCGCCGCCAGAGAGTTGGCCAAAAAAGAAGGCATACTGGTCGGTATCTCCAGCGGCGCCGCGCTCTGGGCGGCTCTGGAAGTAGCCAAACGACCGGAATCCGCCGGCAAGACCATCGTCGTGGTCTTGCCCGACACCGGCGAGCGCTATCTGTCCACGTGGTTGTTTCAAGAAGAAGCGCCGGCGGTGTAAATAACGTCATGGTAGAGGCGTTGCCTGCAACGCCTCTATCCGGCAGACCAAAAGAAAGGAGGCTCCGCAGAAGAATTAAAATACCTGTTCTCCGGTTATCTACATTAAGGGACGTTCCCTACAAAAATCATCAAACAAAAAAATGTCTTACCAGACGCACTGAAAGCATTTCCAAGAAAGGCAAAAAAATGAAATTAAAAGCAGCAGTTATCCTGACAGGAGTGCTGGCGGTTATCGTTTCCGCCGATGTGCTCGGCACCAATGATGTGAACGCGCGGAACAATCCGGCGCTGGGCGGCAATCCGGCGGTCATCGCGGTCAACAAAAAAGTTTCGGTCGAGGGCGGCACTTTGCTGACCAACGCGGTCAAGCAAAGCGAGCAGAACAAAGACCCGTTTGGTTTTAACAGTGATGATATTGCCAAAGGCCAAGATTTGGCTCCGTCCGATTTTGGCGCGGCAACTAAATTTTTGTCCTACACTGGCAGTATCAGCAACAGCGATTGGTATTCCATTCGCTACAATAATATCGGCAATATTTTTTGGTCTGTAGACATTAAGACGGGCGACAACGCTCCGCTTGTACCGGGCTATGGTATACCCGACGGAGAAAAATATGCTTTCTCTTTCGTTGAAGCGGTGGAGAGTGTCTCCGCGGTTTACGCTAAAGATTTAGGCAACGGCTTCAATGTCGGCGCGGAAGTGGCGGCCAATACCTACAAGAGAAACCAGACTAATCGGGCGGCGAAAAAAGCTGGTGAAAGCGCTGGTATCGCGTTCGACAGTCAGCTTAAATCCGACACTTATCTGACTCTGGCTCTCGGCGCTGTGTACGATGTGCTGCCCGGCCAAAAAATTTCCGTGTCGCATAAATTCGCCTCTGCCCGTAAAGATAATTTCACCAATCTAGACGGCGCAGGCAAAGTAGTTCAGGAAGGAAATTTCAATGAAAATGTGCCGGCGGAAACAGCGCTCGGCTACATTTATCAGATAAATGATGCTTTGCAGGCGGCGGTCAGTTACAAAGCTACGGACGGCTCCAATTACGGACGCGAGATAGATTATGACAAAGGAACCGGCGTCCCTTACGCTAGCAAAAATCCAGCCAGTGAATGGGAAAATACCAAAACTCTGCCCAACAGCACTTGGGGACTGGCCGCGGCTTACAAGCTAAACCCTGAAATAGAATTGCAGGGTTACGGCACGCATACCAAAGGCTACAGAGCGGCCTGGAATGATGTCAATCTGACACCCGGCGACGGCTGGAACGAAGGCTTTGATTTTACGCAAATCGGCAGCAATGTGCAGTGGACGCCGGATTTTTTTAGCGGCGGCACATTGTTATTCGGCGCTTTCAATAGCAAGATTTTTAACGCCACAAATGGATACTTGCTCGACGCGACGACAACTCTGGTTTCTTATTCGCACGCTTTCTAAAAAGGCGTCATTTCAGCGAGGTCAAAAAACCTCTTCAGCAAAAAACAAAGGCTGTCCGTGCGGACAGCCTTTGCGCTTTTACGCTAAGTCAGCTTTATTTTTCCGCAGCCATTTTCTGGCCAGTTTGTATTCGGGATACTGCGCCGCGACGAGGCTCCAAAAACGCGGCGAGTGATTCATTTCTTTTAAGTGGCATATCTCATGAATAACTATATAGCGGCGGATATTTTCCGGCATCAAGGCCAGCCGCCAGTTAAAACTCAACGTTCCGCTGCGGGAACAACTGCCCCAGCGCGTGGCCTGATCACCGATGCGAATATTTCGAAAAGTCACTCCGCACTTGACTGCGTGTTCTTCAGCCAGCGCGGAGAGCTGGTCAAAAGCGACAGTCTTGTAATGCTCGATTTCCGCTTTGGCGCGGGTGATACGCGGCGGCAATTTGGCCAGAGTTTTTTCTATCCAGACCTCTTTTTCCTTGAGCACGGCCACGCCAGCGGACAACGGCGCATACCAGGGCAGAGTAAGTTTCACTTCGCGCTGTCCGGTGACATAAAGTTTGATATGTCTGGCTCTGCGGTTCTTGCGCACCAGCACCGGCAGGCCTTGAGCGGTTTTTAACATTTACTTTAGTATACTACAAATAGCGCAGGGTTTTAGGCGGCACAGCTGATCAGGCCGGACACTCAACTCTGAAATTTATCCAGTAGGATTTTAATCTCGTCGATTTTCTGGGCGCGCTCTCGCCGGTCGGCAAAAGACTCGGCCACACAGGATTCCAGATGGCTTTTCAAAATATTGCTTTCAACCGAGCGCAGCGCCGAACGGACGGCTTTGAGCTGGATCAGGATCTCCGGGCAATAACGCCTTTCCGTGATCATTTTTTTCACGCCGTCCAGCTGGCCGCTGATCCGGTTTAAACGCGCGATTTGTCCGGAGTGGCTGGGGTGGCAAGAATGTTTTTTAACCATAAATTTATTATATACCCCCCTAGGGCACTTGACAAACGGCTTTTTCTGGTATACCCTATGGGGGTATATTAAAAAATTTTAGGAGGAGTTTATGCGAAAACGCTGGCTGGGTTTGACTATGCTGTTTTTGGTTTTAGGTTTGAGCGTCTGGAGCTATGCCGCGCATCAGGACAAGGCCGCCACGCCGGAGCTAAAAATCCTGCTGGCCGGCAAGAAAATCAAGATCAACGAACGTTATTCTTTTCAATACGAGTTCCCCCAAAAGCCGCGGCTGGGCACGGCGGTCTTAAAAATAGCGCTTTATGACACGCAAAGCGAGCTGTCCGAACAGCGGTCTAGCAGTTTAATTATATTGGGCAGTTACGACATGCCCTCGATGCGCGGACATCACGCGTCCCCGCCCCTGCCAATTAAAACCAATCGTTTGGGTGATTATCTTTTTCCGGTCGATCTGGTGATGCGCGGCGAATGGGAAATCGTTTTATCATTTCAGGAAGACGGTCAGGAAATATACAGCGGCGCGGTTTTGTTAAAGGTGTGAGTTAAACCATGCGCGTTATTTGGCTGCTGTGCATAATCTTGTCCGGTCTGACTTATGCCGCCAGCAGTTTGTTTTACACGGAAATTCAGGGCGTGGCCGGTTATTCTTCTACGGAAGACAAAGCCGTGTACCGCTCCGGCCAGACACATGATGCTATGCAGTTAAATTCTATCGGCTTTGATTATTTGCAAAAATTTTCCGGCGCGCGGGGCGACACCGGCGCGGCGGCGCTGCAAGTCCGCGCGGTCTACAACGCGGACAAAGCGGCGGCGGAACTGCAAATCTACAACGCTTATTGGAAAAACAAAACTCCTTACGGCGATGTCTGGCTGGGGCACAATCGCGCCGCTTTTGGTCTGGCCAGCTACTGGGACACGCACGGCGATCTGTTGCAGCCTCTGCCAATGTACGGCTTTGGTTTGGACCGTGACTGGGGCGGCGGCTGGAGCAAAGACACGCTCAGCGGCGGCTGGCAGGCCGGATTGACCACCGGTTCAGGTCTGCCGCTGCGCGCGGACGGCAACTGGCTGTTCACCGGCAGGATGTCGCGCGGCACGTTGAGTTATGACAACTACACGATAGGTTTATCCGTAATGGCCGGACAGACAACGGACACTATGGACAGCATGGATATGGAATTAGAAAAAGTACAGTCAGCCGCGCTGGACGCCGCGTACAATATCGACAATCTCGAACACAAGCTGGAGCTAAACAGCGGCTCGCGGGCAGACCGGCCAGCGTTAGCTGGATTTTACCGGCTGGGCGTCAATCTGCTGGAGGAAAATCAGCTCAAGCTGGAAAGCCAGTATGTGTACACAAAAATAAATCTCACGGAAAGTTATTTTTTGGGCGCGGGCGCGGCATATCGTTTCACGCCGGAGCTGACGGGCCGCTTAATGTACGAATTGGAAACCGCTGTAAATGAATATAAAATAATCGCGCAGGCTTATAGTTATTTTTGAAATATTTAAGGAGCAAGCAATGCGAAAAATATTTGGTTTTTTAATTTTGCTGATTAGTTTTAGTTTGGCGGCGGTCGGCTGCGATCTCAATGATCCGGATCGGGATATTTTGCTCATCGGCGCTTTTTATTACACTTCGCTGAAACCCCCTATCACTTACAAAACCGAGTATTTGTCCCTGACCAAACTGGGCGGCGAAAAAACTCTGCGCGAAGTAGAAGAGCGGCTCGGCGACAAATTTTCCGGCCTGTACGAAACTATCGATGTTCCTTACACACTATACACACTGTATCAGGGCGAGAAAATTATCGGCTATATTCACGGCATCAATCAAAAAGGCAAATACGGCGGC
>JAIRZV010000113.1 GCA_031267055.1 Candidatus Margulisiibacteriota bacterium
CGGAAAATCACGCAGGTCGTGGAAGGCCGGGATTGGGAAAAATATTCGGAAGCCAAACGCGCCAAGGCCGTGGAAGACCTGCGCGTGTACTCGCGCGTCGCGCCGCTGGACAAGCTGGATATAGTCGCCGCGCTCAAAGCCAATAAACATATCGTGGCCATGACCGGCGACGGCGTGAATGACGCGCCCGCTCTTAAAAAAGCCGATGTCGGCATCGCTATGGGCAAAGCCGGCACACAGGTCGCGCAGGAAGCGGCGGACATTATTCTGACGGATGACAATTTTTCGACGATCGTGCAGGCTGTGCGCGAAGGCCGAACTGTGTACAGTAATCTCAAAAAATTGATCGTCTACCTCATCACAAATAATATCGGCAAAGTGCTGGCCATACTCGGTCTACCGCTGTTTGGCTTTGGCGCGCCACTGCTGCCTCTGCAAATACTCTGGTCTAATGTCGTCATGGAATCCCTGCCGTCCGTGGCGATCAGCACCGACAGTGCGGCGGCGGACATCATGCGCCGCCAGCCCAGCAGACTCGATGAGCCGCTGATCAATAAAGCAGAAAGGACGAGAATGTTTGTGGATGGCTTTATTTTCGGCGCGATGATCGCCGTTGGTTTTCTAGCGGCGTGGTTTATCAACGCGCTGCCAGCCGGCGTGGAGAGCACAGTATTTCACGCCAAAAATCAGCTGGCTTACGCGCAGACCGCGGCTTTTGTCATCGCACTGCTCAGTCCGCAAATTTATTCTTTCGTCTTGCGCGACGGCAATCTCTGGCAAAAATTTTTCCGGCCGAATTTCTTGCTGAAATTATTTTTTGCGTTAAATGTTTTGGTCACGTGGGCGATAGTTTATGTGCGGCCGCTGAATGTGCTTTTCGGCACGGTGCCGTTGGACAATTATTATATTTTGACTGTTGTGCTGGTTTGTTCGTTGCTGCCGTCACTGATCAGACTAGCATCAGGGAAAAGGGCAGACGGTTAAAAGCCTGCCCTTAACGGCCACTAGGAAATTTGATCAATCTCATGTTTTTTGCCAATTATTTTGTAAGGTATTTGTCCATCTTTTTCAGCATTTCCAGCTGACGCTTCTATGTGTTCTCTCTTTGCCTTAATAACAGCCAGTTCAGTACTCAGATCATCGTATATACTCCCATTATTGATAGCATCGCGAAGTTCTACCAACTCCATTAATAACATAACATTTTCAGTTTTATTGTCATATATACCATCAATTGCTTCCAGCCGCTCTATTTCAGAATTGATAGTTGATTTGAACGCTTCGGTTTTATCTGAATCGGAAAGTATAGCAGCTAGTTCCCAACGATCTATTTTCCCGTCTTTCCCATCTCCATTCTTTTTCATGGTTATGGTGTCAAACTTTTTTAGTCCATCATTGATAGCAGGAATACTTTCGAACGGCCTTTTATTGATATTTACACTACTCATTTTAATCACCTCCTTTCATTTCGAGGTGATTAAAACTATTTAAAGAATTTACTCGGCAATCAGTTTTGTCGGGGGGGGGGGGGGGGGGTAACTGTTAAGTAATAATTATTAAATTTTTTAACCAACGCTATGATACTAATACTATTACCCACTTTTTCAAAAATTATACCCCCAGCCCGGTTGGCTGGGGGTACTTCCTCGGGCGCATTGAAATCCGCCCTCGGTCGTACCATAATAGTAGGATTTATTCGCCGCTCCTGTGTTGAAAATACTCTACGCTCATTGAGTGGAGCTTGATTTTGAGAGCGAATATTTTGCCGTAAGCGAGTTTTGGCTCGAACTTAACGAGCGGAGCGGTCGCGAAGTTAAGTGAGAGGCCACGGCTCGCGGCGGCAAAGATATTCGCTCTACTTCATTTTTCCTTGCCGCTCTAAAAAAATCTTTGAGCATTTGGCCGGCTTCGTCCGCCAGCACACCGCTGATCACTGCGGGGTGGTGATTTAATTTTTTTTCAGCCAGTATATTAAACACGGAGCCGCAAGCTCCGGCTTTGGGATCGGCGGCGGCGTAAATCACGCGCGGTATTCTGGCCAGCACTATCGCGCCGGCGCACATCGCGCAAGGCTCCAGCGTGACGTAGAGTGCGCAGTCCAGCAAACGCCAGTTGCCCAGCGCGCGCGCGGCACGCTGTATGGCCGCAATCTCCGCGTGGCGACACGGGTCTTGTTTTTTCTCCCGCTCATTCCAGCCGCGCGCGATAATGCGCCCGTTGTGGACAATGACCGCGCCGACCGGCACTTCGTTGTTTTGCAGAGCCTTGCGCGCCTGCCGCAAAGCCGCGTGCATGAAATACTCGTCATTCTTATTTTGCATTTGCCAAAATAATAGCATAAACTTTTGGCATGAAAATTTCCGTGCTTTTACCGGCTTACAATGCCGCGCCGTACCTGCCGCTGACGCTCGACTCGCTGGCCAGCCAAACTTTTCAGGATTTTGAAATTGTTTTTGTGGATGATTGTTCGACTGATGACACGCTGGCAATCATGCAGAACAACGCCGCCAGATTTCCGGCCGCGCAGATCATTCACAATGAGACCAATCAAAAACTGTCGCGCACTTTGAATATCGGGTTGCGGCGCTGTCAGGGCGAATATATTTTCCGCCTTGACGCTGATGATTTGCTCGCGCCGGACGGCTTAGAAAAAATGTTGAAAACTCTGGCGCAAAATCCGCAAGCCAATGGTGTGGTCTGCGACCGTCTGCATATCGACGCCGCCGGTCAGCCTAAACGTATATCGCTCACACTGACCGAAGATTATTATCTCAAGAAAAATATTTTGTTCCGCACGGCTTTTGGCGGTCAGCCCTGTCTGATCCGCAAAGATATTTGGCTCGCCGCGGGATTTTTCAATGAAAGTCTACGTTTCTTGGAAGACTATGAAATGGGCTTGAAAATGGCGCGGCACATTCACATCGTCGGCGTGCCGGAGCGTCTGTATTTTTACCGCGAGTATGCCGGCAATATGACCAGCCGGAGCCGTCAGGACAAAACGCCGCAGACGCGCGCCATTATTCAAAATCTGAAAAACACGCTGTTCACGCCGGCTGATTACATCAACGATTGGGAGCAGGTCAAGCGGCACAAAGATTTGCTGTTTGACTATGCGGTGGAGCGCAATCAAAAATACGCCAACACTATTTTGCGCTGCACTCTGCATCTGGCCGCGCTGGGTCACCGGTCGGACGCGCTCGCCGAAATAAAAAAAGCCGAGTACCTCGCACCGCAGATTAATTACAGCGCGTTCGCTTTCTTGCTGAAACTGGGTTTTAAAAATCTCGACAAATTCCGCGTCAATATGAACTGCTGGTTCAATTACGCTTACGACGATCACAACGTAATAAACGCGCCAGCCGGTATTTGAATAATTCCCATTTTAAGTGCCTGTTGATCCGGTAATTTGTCCGGCGGCGGATATAAGTTTTGATCTGCCGGTCATAATCAGGATAACGCTCCAGCAGAATTTTTTTGTTGCGGTCGCGGTACGGCGTCTTTAATTTTTTGCCGAGCGAGCCGCGGCCTTTGTGCCAGATATAAGTCGTGTCATCCATGACCTGCGTCCAGCCAGCGGCTCTGGCACGCAGCGACCAATCATTTTCCTCGCACAAACCGCGGTCAAAAATCTCGTCGTAATACCCCACCGCTCGCAAAGCCGCGCGCTTGATATACAGACAAAAGCCCATCGCTGTCGGTATTTCGGGATAAAGTTTCAGCGAGTGTTTTTCCACGAAGGCCGCCATTTCGTCGAGCGTAAAAAACTCTGGAATTTCTCCGTGTTTGAAATAACCCGGCACGGTCGTGATCGTGCTGCTATTGGACATGGCCGACGCGGAGGCGATATTTGCCCGGCTGTAGGCGGCCGCGCGCAATTTGCGCAGCCAGCCGGTAGTAACCAGCGTGTCGTTGTTGAGCAGGACCACATCATTTTTGGAATATTTCATGCCGCGATTGACCGCGCGCAAAAAACCCTGATTTTTTTTCTGCGCCAGTAAAATTATTTGTTTATGCTTGCGCACGTAACTTTTTTCCAGAGCGAGAGTTTTTTTGTCCGTGCTTTTGTCATCGACAATAATCAATCTATAGGCTACGTCCGCCGTGTGGCGTAAAACAGAATCCAGGCAACCGCGTGTCAATTCGTAATTATTGAAAACCGGCACGATGACATCGATCATGCCGCCGAGTATAACATGTTATACTTGGCGTATGTTCTGGCTCGGCGGCATTCTCGGTGCTATTTTTTTATATTTGCTAATCCAAAAAATCCAGTTCATTTACCGGCTGCACCGGCCGCAGGCTTACACCGCAAAACTTTTTTACCAGAGATTTCATCGCCGCCTCAACTGGGACAAACCGCGCGATTTCAACGAAAAAATCCACTGGCTGAAATTTTATTCTGACACGTCGCGCTGGCCGGAGCTGACCGACAAATACCGCGCGCGCCGGTACGTGCATAGCAAAGGCTTGGGGCGGACGCTCAATAAACTGTACGCGGTTTATAATTCGCCGCAGGATATTGAGCTGCAAGACCTGCCAAATTCTTTTGTGCTCAAAGCCAATAACGGCAGCGGCGACATTTTGCTCGTGCCGAACAAGACCAAAATCACGCGCGGCAAAATTTTACGGCATTTCCGCCGGCGCCGACCTTTTGGCGTAGATACAGCCGAACCGCATTATTTAAAAATATCACCCCGAATTATCGCCGAAAAATTATTACAGGAAGACAGCGGAAAATCGGTCTCGCTGATCGATTACAAATTTTTTTGTTTCGACGGCGAGCCGAAATATATTTACGTTTGCTGGGACCGCGACGAACACAAAGTCGAGCATCAACGCGAAACTTATGACAGCCGCTGGCGTCTGGTCAAGAACGCCTATCCCCGCTCCGGCCGTTATCAAAGCCGTGGCCTGTCCCGTCCCAAATCATTCGAACAGATGAAAAAAATGTGCCGCACTCTGGCCAAAGGGTTTCCTTTTGTGCGCGTGGACTGGTACGAGGTCGGCGGCCAGCCGGTTTTTGGCGAGCTGACTTTCACTCCAGCGGCCGGATTTATTGATTATTACACGCCGAATTTTCTCCATACGCTGGGGCGGCAAATTAAACTACCGCAAAAAATCCGGCTTCCCTAATCCGTAATTTCCTGTATAATAAAATTATGGGGAAGAAATTCATTTTAATTCTGAGTGTCGTCGCCGCTATTTTATTTTCTGCCGAAGGAGAAAAAACTATGACCGCCAATCCAGTGGTTGCTCTGAAAACCAGTGAGGGAGTTATCAAAATTGAATTGTATCCCGACAAAGCTCCGGTGACTGTCAAGAACTTTTTGGCGTATGCTAACGAGGGCTTTTATAATGGCACGATTTTTCACCGCGTGATTCCCAATTTCATGATACAGGGCGGCGGTTTTGAGACCGGCCTGGCGCAAAAAGAAACCAAAGACCAGATCGTCAATGAAGCCGGCAATGGCCTTTCCAATGCGCGCGGGACTGTCGCCATGGCGCGGACAAATGTCGTGGACAGCGCAACCGCGCAGTTTTTTATCAATGTGGCGGACAACACTTTTCTCGATCATGCTGACGACACGCCGCGCGGTTTTGGTTACTGCGTGTTCGGCAAAGTCATCGAGGGGCTGGACGTCGCAGACAAGATCGTCAATGTGCCGCGCGGCAATTTTGGCTATCATCAAGATGTGCCCAAAGAAGACATTGTGATTATTTCGGCTACTGTAGAATAAGCGCCACGCGAATTACTTTTCCTGCGTCTGCCAGCGATAAGCGGCTTTGCGCAATCTATCCATTATCGCCAAACCGATTCCCGTTTCCGGCACAGGCTCGGCCACAATACAGTCGATCTTTGCGTCTTCCATTCTGTGCAACGCGCCAAATAAATTAGCCGCGGCTTCGCGCAAATCGCCGCGTAGCGAAAGTATTTCAGATAGTTTGTAACCGGCAGTGTTTTCGCCGCGCAGAGAAATTATTCCGGCGCGGGTCTTGTCCACATTTTTTTGTCCTAGAAAATACAGCGGCTTGGCCGGACTATAATGTGATTTTAATAAACCTGGTGATGGCAGATCGGAGGCGGCGCGGCCGGAAGCTGGCAGGATTTTTTCTAAATCCGCCCGCGTGATCACACCCTGCCGCAATATCGTAAACCCATCTTCCTGCAAAGAAATCACTGTCGACTCGATGCCGACTCTGGCCGCGCCACCGTCCAGCACGCACTCCAGCGCCGGAAACTGTTTGCGGACATGCTCGGCGGTGGTCGGACTCAAACAGCCAAATTTATTTGCGCTCGGCGCGGCGATCGGACAGCCGGACTGCCGGATCAATTCCAGCGCGATAGCGTTATCCGGCATACGCAACGCGACCGTCGGCAGTCCGGCGGTGACAATATCCGGTATGCGCGTGTTTTTCGGCAGAACTATGGTCAGCGGCCCCGGCCAAAATTTTTCCGTCAGCCACTGTATATAGGTTTGTTGCAAGGGCATTACGCATTGTGAGTCCACGATGTAATCAAAAATTTGTGCGGGCGCGGCGAGATGCACGATCAGCGGATCAAAACTCGGTCTTTCCTTTAGCTCAAAAACTCTGGCCACCGCTTTTGCTTCGAGAGCGTTGGCGCCCAGACCGTACACTGTCTCCGTCGGAAAAGCGACCACTCCGCCGTTGCGGATAATCTCCGCCGCGCGTTTTATTTTCATAAAATTACCTTAACACGGATTTTGGTCTTTTGGTATGATAACCGGATTAAGTTCGAATCCAACGCGCTCCGGCAAAATATTCGCTCCGCAGAAACAAGTATTTTCACCGCTCAAATATTTATTTAAGTTAATTCCAGCATTTTTTGTATCGCCTGCCGCGCTTTGTCCGCCACAGCTGTATCGACACTCACCAAATTTGTTTCGTTTTCCAAAACATTCAGCAATTTTTCCGGTGTGTTTTTTTTCATATTGGGACAGACAGCCAGCGGCGTCACGGGATAAAACTTTTTAGCGGGATTATCCGTCCGCAAACGATATAGCAGATTGTTTTCACTGGCGACAATAAACTCTTCTGCCGCGGACGCCGCCGCGTATTTTTGCATTTGGCCGGTGGAGCCGATAAAGTCCGCTTGATCTAAAATATTCTTGTTGTTTTCTGGATGCGCCAAAACCAGAGCTTGCGGATGCTCGGCTTTGACCCGTGCCAAAAATTCCGCGAGTATGCGGTGATGCGTCGGACAAAAACCCGGCCATAAAATTATTTCTTTATCGGGGATTTGCGCGGCGACATAGGCGCCCAAACTCCGGTCCGGCACAAAAATTATCTTTTTCTGCGGCAGTTTGCGGACAATATCCACCGCGTTGGCCGAAGTAACGCAAATATCCGACACGGCTTTGACCGCTGCGGTGCTGTTTACATAAGTTACGACCGCCGCGCCGGGGTGCATATTTTTTAATTTCACCACTCCGTCCGCGTCGGCCATGTCTGCCATAGGACAGCCGGCGTTCGGCTCCGGAATAAAAACTTTCTTTTGCGGAGAGAGCAGCGCGGCGGTTTCGGCCATGAAATACACACCGCAAAAAATTATTTTGTCCTGCGGGACAGACGCATCCGCGGATTTGCGGCTCAAACCCAGACTGTCACCTACAAAATCCGCGAGATCCTGTATTTCCGGCGGAGTGTAAACATGCGCCAAGATCAGCGCATTTTTCTCTCGCTTCAATTGCTGAATACGCGCGGCGATTTCGGTCATTTAATGTTTGAAATGCCGGCGACCGGTAAAGACCATAGCAAGGCCGTGCTCGTCGCAGGCCGCAATGGATTCCGCGTCGCGCACCGAGCCGCCTGGCTGAATAATTTCCTGTACGCCGACTTTGGCCGCGTTGTCTACCACATCGCGGAAGGGGAAAAACGCATCGGAAGCCAGCAGACAACCCGGCAATTTTTCCGCATTGTGCTCACGGGCTTTTTTGACCGCGCAGTCAAAAGCGTCAATGCGCGACATTTGCCCCGCGCCCACACCGATTGTCGCGCCGTCTCTGGCCAGCACGACCGCGTTGGATTTCACGTGCCGGCAAATTTTCCAGGCAAATAATAAATTCCGCAAATCCTGCGGAGATTTTTTGGTCTGCAGCTGCAAATCTTTTTCCGCTGTCAGCATTCTGTCACGGTCTTGCACCAGATAACCGTTGTTTGTTCTTTTAACATCAGGGCCACTGTAAGTAAAATCCGTTTTGATCAGGCGGATATTTTTCTTTTCCTGCAATTTGGCCAGCGCGTCAGGCGTAAAATCCGGCGCGACCACCACCTCGACAAAAAGTTTGGCCACACGCTCGGCCAGCTCCGCGGAGACGGGGCGGTTGACACCGACGATGCCGCCG
>JAIRZV010000144.1 GCA_031267055.1 Candidatus Margulisiibacteriota bacterium
GCCGACGGTTGCGACAACGCCTGCGCTTTTTGCACTATTCCGCGTTTGCGAGGGGGCTACCGCTCGAAGCAAAAAAATGATATTATCAGGGAAGCTGAATGTTTAGCCGCCAAAGGAGTGCGCGAGATTTCTCTGGTGGCGCAGGATACGGCCTCTTATGGCCTGGATCTTTACGGTGAATATCGTCTGGCGGATTTGTTGCAGGCTCTGGAGAAAATCGCAGGGCTGGACTGGATACGTGTCATGTACGCCTACCCGGAGCGGATCACGCCGGAAATATTGCAGGTGATGGCGGAGAGCAGCAAGATTTGCCATTATCTCGATATGCCTCTTCAACATATCGCGGACAAAATTTTGACGCGCATGGGACGGGATAGTTCGGAAAAATTGATCAAGCAAAAGATCAAATTGATCCGCAGGCTAATTCCCGATATCGCCATACGCACCAATTTTATTGTCGGTTATCCGGGGGAGAACGAGGCCGATTTTGCCGGATTAAAAAATTTTGTCGAGGAATATGAATTTAGTAAAATAGGCGTTTTTGCCTATAGCCGTGAAAAAGGCACGAAAGCGGCGGCTTTGACAGGACAGTTGCCGCGGGCGGTAAAAGCAAACCGCGTGGCCGAGTTGACAGATACACAAAGCAGAGTAATAGACAGGAAAAATAAAAAGATGTTGGGTAAACAAGTGAAAATTTTAATGGATATGCCTCTTTTTGGCCGCACTCAGTATGAAGCGCCGGATATTGACGGCGGTGTGAGCATTGCCTCGCGCTGTACACCCGGACAATTTGCGGAGGCTGAGATCGTCGGCGCGGAAGGTTATATCCTGAAAGCGAAACTGTTGACTTGAATTACGCGCTGACGCTTACTCTGCTGCGCGTCCTGTTTGTTCCTGTCGTAATATTGCTGATGTATCTGCGCTTGCCTGGCTGGCTGCCGGCGTTGGTTTTCGCGCTTTTGGCGCTGACCGACTGGCTGGACGGTTGGCTGGCCAGAAAATTCGCGCAGGTCACAGAGCTGGGCAAATTTCTCGATCCGCTGGCCGACAAAATTTTGGTTTTGTCCGTGCTGGTGGCGCTGGCCGTGCAGCTGCGCGTGGAAGTTTTTTCGGTGCTCGTGCTAGTCGCCCGTGAATTTGCCGTCATGGGTTTGCGTTGCGCGGTTTTGGAAAAAGGTGGCGCGGTGGTCGCGGCCAGCAAATTGGCCAAATGGAAAACCGCGGCGCAGATGGCGGCGCTGTTTTTATTGCTGGCCGGCTGGCCGCTGGCGCAGGAAATTTATTATGTGTCGTTTGTTTTGGCGATTGTTTCCGGTTACGCGTATTTTCGGAACAACCGGAGTTATTTGAGATAAGTTATGGTTGAGCAGTTTCAGCATTTCATGCATCGCGCCGGTTTGGAGTTTGACACCAATCTCGAACAGCGCGTGTGTGAAACTCTGCGGCAGCGGAAAATTTTGCTCGCTGTGGCGGAATCTTGCACAGGCGGATTGGTCAGCCGCATGTTGACTTCGCAGGCTGGTAGCTCGGAATATTTTGTCGGAGGCGCGGTGTGTTACACGGCACGCGCCAAAGTGATCCAGACCGGCATCGACCCCAAGACCATCGCTGAATATGGTCTGGTGTCTGAGCAGACGGCTCTGGGGCTGGCGCGCGGCATAGCCAAACGGCTGTTTGCACAGCTGGGGCTGGGACTCACGGGGGTGGCCGGTCCGGAAGCGCACGGCGGTCGGCCAGTCGGCACGGTTTTTGTCGGGCTGATCGACAAGGAGCGCGAGATAGTGAAGGAATTTGCTTTTGACGGCGGCCGCGAGGAGATTCAAAAAAAAGCCGCGCAGGCCGCGCTGGGTATGTTGTGGCTGTATTTGAAAGATAAAGAATGACCCCTCAGTCGCTAACGCGACAGCTCCCCTTGAGAAGGGGAGCAAGATAACGTAATGGATAAATTTGTCTCCCCTTATTATAAGGGGAGATGTCCCGTAGGGACAGAGGGGTCCGTCCTGCTAATGATAAAAAAAATAATTTGGAGGATTTATGAAAGATAAAAAAGAAACGAAAGAAGAAAAAGAAACGAAACTGGAAGCAAGCGGTGATAAATTAAAGGCCTTAAAAATCGCGCTGGGGCAGATCGAAAAAAATCACGGCAAAGGCGCGATTATGAAAATGGGCGAGGCGACTAGAATGTTGCTGGACGTGATACCGACCGGCTCTATATCGCTGGATTACGCTTTGGGCATCGGTGGTGTGCCCAAGGGACGCATCATTGAGATTTTCGGGCCGGAGAGTTCCGGTAAAACAACGGTCTGTCTGCACATTGTCGCCGAGGCTCAAAAACGCGGCGGTGTGGCGGCTTATATCGACGCGGAAAACGCCATGGACCCCGTGTATGCCAAAAATCTGGGCGTGGATGTGGACAATCTGCTGATTTCCCAGCCGGATTACGGTGAACAAGCGCTGGATATTTGCGAGACGTTGGTGCGCAGTGGCGCGGTGGATATTATTGTGATCGATTCCGTCGCCGCGCTGGTGCCGAAAAACGAGATCGAGGGCGAAATGGGTGATCAATTTATGGGACTGCAGGCGCGCCTCATGTCGCAGGCTCTGCGCAAATTGACGGCTATCGTCAATAAGTCCAGTTGCGTAGTGGTTTTCGTCAATCAACTGCGTGAGAAGATCGGCGTGATGTTCGGCAATCCAGAGACGACGCCGGGCGGCCGCGCGTTGAAATTTTATTCTTCGGTGCGGCTCGATGTGCGCCGCTCGGAAGTGCTCAAGGACGGCGAAAATTTCTTGGGCAACCGCGTGAAAGTCAAGGTTGTCAAAAACAAAGTCGCGCCGCCTTTCAAAACCGCGAAGTTCGATATTCTTTTCGGCAGCGGCATCTCGCGCGAGGGCGATATTCTCGATCTGGGTGTGGAGCTGGGCGTACTGGAGAAATCCGGCTCGTGGCTTATTTACGGCGAATCGCGCTGGCAGGGGCGCGACAACGCGTGCAAGTTTTTGCGTGAAAATCCGGCCGTGCTCCAGGAATTGGAGAACAAAGTCCGCGCGGAGATCAAGCCGGACACGTTTGACGACACGCCGCAGGACAACACGTCAAAAGACGAAAAGGCCGCGAAAAAAGAAGCTGAATTAGATGAAGAAGTAGTTAAGTAAAAATCAGGAGGTAGGGCATGATAGCGTATTATGTATTATTAGGTTTGGGTGGTTTGATTTTGGGCGGCGTGGTGGTTTTGCTGTACACCAAGTATCTTTCGGATTCGGAATTGAAAAACGCCGATCTGGAAGTCAAAAAAATGCTGACCGAGGCAAAACTGCAGGCGGAAAATATTGTTAAAAGCGCCGAGATAAAAAACAAGGACGAGTTGCTCAAACTGCGCAATGATTTTGAGCGCGAGATCAAAGACCGCCGACACGAGCTGAATCAAATCGAACAGCGTTTGACGCAAAAAGAAGTTCGTATCGACGAAAAAGAATTGACACTGCTGAACAAAGATAAAGAAGTCGCTGAACTCAAGACCGGTTTGGAAACCAGACAGCAAAAGCTGGATACCCTGTACCGCGAAAGCGCGGATCGTCTGGAAAAAATCGCCTTGCTGTCCAAAGAAGAAGCCAAAAAACAGCTGATGGACAGCCTGGAGCAAGAGTTAAAAAGCCAGTCCGCGAAAATGATCAGCGATTATGAAGAGGAGACCAAACGCACCAGTGAGAAAAAGGCGCGGGATATCGTTGCGCTGGCGATCAAACGCTGTGCCATCGACAATATTGTGGAGAACACCACTTCGATAGTCGAGCTGCCCAGCGACGACATGAAAGGCCGGATTATCGGCCGCGAAGGGCGCAATATCCGCACGTTTGAGCAACTGACCGGCATTGATGTTGTGGTCGATGACACGCCGGAAGTTGTGGTGTTGTCCGGTTTTGATCCGATCCGCCGCGAGATCGCCAGACTGACTTTGGAAAGATTGGTGGCCGACGGCCGCATTCATCCGGCGCGCATTGAAGAAACCGTCGAGAAAATGCGTAAAGATTTGGGCAAAAAAGTGCAAGAGATCGGCGAAAAAACCGCGCTGGAGCTTGATGTGCAAAATCTTTCGCCCAAAGCTTATGACTTGCTCGGACGTTTGGCTTACCGCACCAGTTTTGGCCAAAATTGTTTACAGCACTCGATCGAGGTTGCGCGGATCGCCGGCCTCATCGCGCAAGAGCTGGGCGTCAATCACCAACTGGCCTTGCGTGCCGGCCTCTTGCATGATATCGGCAAGGCTATCGATTTTGAAAATGAAGGCACACACGCCAAGCTCGGCGGCGCGGTTTTGAAAAAACTTGGTGAGTCCGACGAGGTGATCCACGCGGTGCTGGCGCATCACGAGGAGATACAGCCCAATACTGTCGAGGCGATTATTGTCATGGTCTCCGACGCTATCTCTGCGGCCAGACCAGGCGCGCGCCGCGAGGCGGTCGAGTCTTATATCAAGCGCATGGAAAAACTGGAGCAGATCGCCAATGCTTTCAACGGCGTGGAAAAAAGTTTTGCCATACAAGCCGGCCGCGAGATCCGCGTCATGGTCAAGCCCGATGTCGTCGATGATGCCGCCGCGCTCAAGACCGCACGCGATATTGCCCGCAAGATCGAGGCCGAGTTGGAATATCCGGGGCAGATCAAAGTTTCGGTTATCCGCGAGACCAGAGTGCAAGATATTGCGAAGTAAATAATGCTCAAGGTTTTGTTTATCGGCGACATTATTGGTTCCGCGGGACGCCAGGCCACGGCCCAAGTCCTGCCGGAACTGCGTGCGCAGTATGCGCCAAATCTGATCATCGCCAATGCGGAAAATTCGGCTGGCGGTTTTGGCCTGACTCTGCCGGTGTACAAAGAGCTGACCGAAAAATTAGGCATTCAAGCGCTGACCGGCGGCAATCATATTTTTGATAAAAAAGAAATTTTTAAGGACATCAGTGAAATGCCCCTGCTGGCGCGGCCGCTCAATTATCCGCGCTGCGAATACGGCGAGGGCTATGTCCTGCTGAATATCGAAGGTATGCAGGTCATGGTGGCCAATGTCATGGGGCGCACATTTATTGAGACGCCGCTGGATTGTCCGTTTCAGACGCTGGATAATTTATTGCGCCGGGTAAAAGCAGACGCGGTGATCGTGGACATGCACGCCGAAGCCACTTCGGAGAAAAAAGCGCTGGGTTTTTATCTCGACGGGCGCGTGTCCGTGGTGCTCGGCACGCACACGCATGTGCAAACCGCCGACGAGTATATAATGGAAAACGGTTCTGGTTATATCACGGACGCCGGCATGGTCGGCGCGCGAAAATCCAATCTCGGCATGAACGTCGAGGCCGCGCAAAAAAGATTTCTCTCCGGCCTCAAAGCTAAATTTGAAGTGGTCGAAACCGGCGCGGCGATTTTTAACGCGGTGTATTTAGAGA
>JAIRZV010000148.1 GCA_031267055.1 Candidatus Margulisiibacteriota bacterium
CGGCGGATTTTTTGTTTGAATAAATTTTCCGCGGAGGTGATTTTTTGCAAATCCTCCTGAAAATCTTTATTGAAAGTCGATTTGTTGTCGTAAAAAGTGATCACATGTTTGATATTTAATTCATGCTGCGCTTTGTTTTTCAGCATGGCCGCGGTTTCCTGCAATTTTTGCAAACCGGACAGCGCATAAAAACCGGAGTCGATCGGCACGATCACATGCGAGGAAGCCAGCAACGCGTTGACCGTCAGCAAACCCAAACTGGGCGGACAATCGATGATGATGTAATCATATTGATTTTTAACTTTGCCGAGCGCTCTGGCCAGACGCGACTCGCGCCAGGCCTTGCCAGCCATCGACTGCTCAAAAGTGGAAAGCAAAACATTGGCGGGCAACAGCGTCAGCCGGCCAGTGACAGACACCGCCGCTGTGGATAGCGGCACTTCCAGTTCGCGCGAGTCGATCACGTCAAACACTGTGCGTTCAAAAGAATCGGGATTGAAACCCAGTCCCAGAGTGGAGTGTCCTTGCGGATCCATATCGACGAGCAACACACGGTAACCGCGCCGCGCTAAACCTGTGGAAACATTGACCGATGTGGTGGTCTTGCCGCAACCACCTTTTTGATTAATGACGGAAATAACCGTCATAATTCCCCCCATTTATAAACTACTAAAGTATAACAAAGGAACCTAGCGCTGACAATGGTTTTGTGCCATTCACGGCAATATTTTGTGCTAAAATACCCCTCATGTTATTCGTCGACGAAATAAAATCCGCATTCAAATACGATCCGGCCTGCCGCTGGTGGGAAGTCTGGCTGTATCACGGTTTGTGGGCGGTGTGGATACACAAATTTCTGCATCTACTATATATTTGCCGCGTGCCGATAATTTCGCGGCTCGGTTCGCAAATCATGCGCACTCTGACCGGCATCGAGATCCACCCGGGCGCGAAAATTGGCCGCGGAGTTTTTATCGATCACGGCAGCGGCGTGGTCATCGGCGAGACCGCGGAAGTCGGCGACAATTGTCTGATCTATCACGGCGTTACGCTCGGCGGCACTAGCACCAAGCGGGTCAAGCGCCATCCGACCGTCGGCGCGAACACGATTATCGGCTGCGGCGCGAAAATCATCGGCAATATCCGCATCGGCTACAATTGCAAGATCGGCGCGAACGCTATCGTTTTAAAGGACGTGCCGGACAATTCCACAGTGGTCGGTATGGCCGCGCGCGTGATTTTGCAAAATGGCGAAAAAGTTAACAACGATTGGGGCACTTTGCCTGATCCGGTCGAGGACACGATAGTGCATTTGATTCACCGCATCGTAACACTGGAAGAAAAATTAAAAAAAATCGAGTCTAAATAATGCAGGTCTACAATACTTTAAACCGCCGGAAAGAAGAGTTTGTGCCGCTCAAGCCCCACGAAGTAAACATGTATGTTTGCGGCGTGACGGTTTATGATTACTGCCATCTCGGCCACGCGCGGGCGTATATTGTTTTTGACATGATCCGCCGTTATCTCTTGCACAAGGGCTATCAGGTAAATTATATTCAAAATTTTACGGACATCGATGACAAAATTATCCGCAAAGCCAATGAGTCCGGCCAAAGTCATCAAGAGATTACGGAAAAATTTATCCGGGAATATTTTGCGGATTTTGACCGGCTCGGCATTTTGCGCGCGACGGATTATCCCAAGGCCACCGAACATATCGCGGACATCATCGCCGCGATCGAGACGCTGGTGCAAAAAGGCCATGCTTATGCCGTCAACGGCGACGTGTATTACGATGTGACTTCTTTTCCGCAATACGGAAAATTGTCCGGTCGCAAATTTACGGATAATGAGGCCGGTGCGCGCGTGGCGATCGACGACGCGAAAAAAAATCCGCTGGACTTCGCGCTGTGGAAAGCCGCCAAACCCGGCGAGCCGGCGTGGCCGTCGCCGTGGGGCGAGGGACGTCCGGGCTGGCATATAGAATGTTCGGCCATGTCGATGAAAAAACTAGGCCGGTCTTTTGACATACACGGCGGCGGACAGGATCTGATTTTTCCGCATCACGAAAACGAGATTGCTCAGTCCGAAGGCGCGACCGGCCAGTCTTATGTAAAATACTGGCTGCATAACGGCTTCGTAAATATCAATGACGAAAAAATGTCCAAGTCGCTGGGCAATTTTTTTACAATCCGCGACATTTTAAAAAAATATTCGCCGGAAACTCTGCGCTTTTTTGTCTTGAGCACACATTACCGCTCGCCGATAAATTTTTCCGAAGAGCAGCTCATCGAAGCGCAAAAAGGCTTGGACAGACTGTATCAGGCGGTGTGGGAGAATACCTCGTCAGCGGACATTGAGCGGAGTCGAAATGTCCGCGATTACGCTTCTTTTGAAAAAGAATTCATGGACTATATGGACGATGATTTCAATTCCGCCGGCGCGCTGGGAGCACTGTTCAATCTCGCTACCGTCGCCAACCGCGACCACTCGCCGCAAGCCGCGGCTTTATTAAAAAAACTTGGCGGCATACTTGGCTTGCTGCAAGCCGAAAAAAAATCCGCAGAAATACCAGCGGCGATCACCGCGCTGGCCGACCAAAGAGCCGCGGCCAAGAAAAATAAAGACTTCGCACTGGCCGACAAACTGCGCGCGGAAATAACCGCCAAAGGTTACGCTATTAAAGACACGACGCAGGGGTTTGTTTTGTCCAAACTTTCAAAATAAGTTAAAATTAACTTTAATGAGTATCAGCAAAAATACGCGCACGTTAATTCACAGGGCTTTGCGCGAAGACGCGCCGTGCGGTGATATTACTTCCAAATTTTTCGGGGACAAACACAAAATCGTCAGCGGGAAAATTATCGCCAAAACCGGCGGCGTGGTCTGCGGCCTGGAAATCGCCGCTTATTGTTTTCGCAAAGTTAATTTTCAAACTAAATTTTCCGACGGCGCCAAAATAAAAAAAGGCGCTATCCTGGCCACAATCCGCGGCAGATCAAACGACATTCTTTTAGCCGAGCGCGTCGCTTTAAATTTTCTCCAGCATTTGAGCGGCGTGGCTACGGAAACGCATAAACTAGTGAATTTGCTCAAAGGCACAAATGTTAAACTACTCGACACGCGTAAAACCATGCCGCTGTTGCGCGAACTGGAAAAATACGCGGTGCGTTGCGGTGGCGGACAAAATCACCGGCTCAATTTATCAGAGCTGGTTTTGATCAAAGACAATCATTTAGCCGGCCTGAAATCAAGCGATTTACAAAAGCGCATTAAGCGTTTTAGATTTTGGCGGAGAAATAAAAAAATCGAGATCGAGGCCGCAACTTTGCGGCAAGTCCAGAATTTTCTGACTTTGCCGGTCGATATTATTCTGCTGGACAATATGTCCGCCGCCGAGATTAAAAAAGCCGCCGCGCTGCGTGCCAAACTCAATCCGCAAATCAAGCTGGAGATTTCCGGTGGCGTGACTGAAAAAAATATCGCCGCGCTGGCCAAACTCGGCGCGGATTACATTTCTTGCGGTAAGATCACACATTCCGCGCCAGCGCTGGACATTTCTCTGTTGATCAACGCCAAATGAAAACTATTTTAATTCTCGGCCAGACTTTTTCCGGCAAGACAAATATTTTTAATAATTTGGCCGCGTCCAGCAGACGCCAAACTCCTTATCCAGGCAGTCAAATAAAATTAAATACCGGACAGGTCAAGCTTGGCGGCCAAAAATACCGTCTGCTCGAAGCGCCCGGCATCCACACGCTGATCCCCACTTCCGAAAACGAAACTATTGCGCTCAATCTGATCTTAAAGTTGCAGCCGGAGAAAATTATTTTCACGCTAAATGAAAAAACTTTGGAAAACAGTGTTTTAATTCTGATCCAGCTCGCCGAACTCAATATTCAGTTCATTGTGAATTATCAAGTGCAAAACATCGCCGATCAGGAATATTTTTTCGATCAAGCCAAGCTGACACATATTTTTAACGCGCCGGTCATCATCAGCGCGCCGACCCATGAGCCGCGCCGGTCAGAAATACAAAAAGCGCTGGCCGCCGCGCACAAACCACGCTGGGTTGGCAGTTATTCCAAAACCATCGAAAAAATCCTTCAGGATTTCAGCGAGCAATTTAAATTTTCCGGCTTGCCGGAACAAAGAATTTCCTGGCGGTTTATCGGTCTGATGCTGCTGCTCGGCAATAAAAATATTTACCACTGGATACGCCGCTCCTATCCGCCGCCAGCGCGCGAGAAAATACTGGCTTACGCGGCAGAAAAATACGCCATCGCTCACTCTTTTACGATCGCCAACCGCTGGGAAAGTTTGTCGCGCAGTCTCTGTCCGGAAATCTGGCAAAAAGAACAGCGGCGTGGCGCCAGGTTCTCGCATTTTTTTGAGGAATATTCGCTGCGTTTTTTCTGGGATTTATTGATCGCCACGATGGCATTGTTTTTGATTTTCGCCTTTGTCCATTTCGTCGGCAATAGATTATTAGTCTATCTTTTTTATGACGAGCTTTTCGGCAAATATCTGGCGCCTTTCATCACTTATATTTTTGTCAGCGTTTTCGGCAACAATCTTTTTACGGATTTTTTTGTGGGACAGTACGGCGTGTTGACCACCGGCATCGCTTATGCCTTTACCATTTTACTGCCGATCATGGGTTCTTTTTTGCTGATTTATGCTTTTTTGGAAAACACCGGCTATATCAATCGGCTGGGCCTGACCTGCCACCGGCTGCTACGGCTGTTCGGGCTCAACGGCAACAGTCTGCCTTCTTTATTATTTAGCTGTTGCAAAATCGCCGCGCTGAATAAATCCGCATATCTGGGAACGCGCCGCGAGCAAAACATTCAATTACTGCTCTTTATTTTTTTCATTCCCTGCGTTTCGCAATTAATCATCATTTCTAATTTGCTGGCCATAATTCAATTTCAACACGCCCTGATTTTCGGCGGCATTATGCTTTTGCAGGCCGGCATTATTTTGGGGCTGCACAGTTTGCTGCGGACGCAGCCGCCGGCCAATTACAGTGTCAAAATCACGCCACTGCATTTTCCCGACGGCGGCAAAATACTGGCCGCGACCGGCGCCTACCTGTATTGGTATATGCGCAGCATTGCGCCGCTGATACTTGGCGCGTCGGCTTTTCTTTTCGCGGCGCACTGCACCGGACTGTTGGAATTATTCCGCGCCTGGACCGCGCCGCTGATCCAGACTTTTTTAAATTTACCGGAAGCTTTTACGGACAGCGTGGCGCTGGGACTTTTTCGCAAAGACCTCGGCGCCATATCTCTGTACGATCTGGCAAATAACGGCATGTTGAATTCCATTCAAGTTTTAGTGTCATTGCTTTTCATTTCGCTTTCTCTGCCGTGCCTGGGATTTCTCGGCGAATTAGCGCGGCAAAAAGGTTGGCTCAAAGCGTTACTGATATTTTTTCTCTCCACAATTTACGCATTTACTATCGCAGCGATTGTCAATAAAATATTGCACATCTAGGAGCGGTCATGGAAAAAATCAGCAAACAGCAAAACGAGCGGACTCTGGCCGTCCTCAAAGTTTTTTATAAAGAACTGCTGGGACTGACCGCCAAAAAAGCCGCCGAGCAGGCGGAAATTTTAGCGGCCGGTATTTCGCCGGAAATTCTCGAAAGATTTTGCGCGTTGATCGGCCATGGTCACACGCACAATATTCCGACTGGCCCCTGTTGCGTGCAGGCCAAACAATTCAATGCCGCCACTGTTTTGCCGCTCAATCGTTTGCCGCTCGGCATCAATGCCAAAGTCATTTACATCCGCACCGGACAAGATCAGGTGCTGGCACGTTTGTACGAGCTGGGCGTTTACCCCGGACAAACTTTGCGCATCCAGCAGCTTTATCCAACCTACATACTGTTGGTCGACGGCGCGCGTCTGGCCATCGACGGCCGGTTGGCTAAATTAATTTACGTGGAGAAAATTTAAAACCGCAATTCGGCAAAACGACCGGCTCTTCAAAATGACTGAACAGGCGCGGGTACTCGTGGCAAAACACCGGCCGTAGCAAATTGTACGCGCCGCAAAGACCGTCCGCGCGCAAATAATTACAGGCAAAAACCATCACGCCGTCCTCGATAAAACTGCCGATCAAACGCAGATTGTTGAAATAAGCATTCCACCAAATCGCCAGATTGCGCAGCGGGCGCAGGCGCAGCATACGCGGCTCCATGCCGATCAGGATTTGCTTGCAACACTCGCCGCATTTTCGGCAACGGCCGGAGCGCCGGTAAGGATAGGGCAACACCCATCTCGCCAGCGCGCGGTACCAGTAATCGATCCAGGAAATTATCCTGACCAGAACAATTAAAACAAATTTAAAAATATAAATGCAAGCCTCCGGATAACAACATGCCGGTTTTGTCTTGATTTTGAGGCTCGACATTTACACCGGTGGAAAAACGTTTTTCCAAACCAAACTCTACACTCAAGAACAACCCGTTCACGCCCAGCGGCGAACACTCTACGCCAAAACCAGCGTTGCTGACCGCAGTGCGGATATTGCGGTCGGTATTTTCTTTGTCCGTGAAACTGTCCGTGCCGCCGCCGCCGTACAGATAGCCGGAAAACGGCGCGTTAAAAAAGACTTTGTCTGCCAGCCAAAAAAGCAAACGGCCGCCGGAGTAAGTACGCTGACTATCCAGCCAGCCAAAAGCCTGTAAACCCAAACGCTCGGTAAACCACCATTTGGCCGAAATGCCGCCCAAAGAAGCGGTATCCAGTAGCGCGGAAGCCTGTGCGCCAAGACCAAAATTGCCGCGCGTCTCGCGAATGCGCGCCGCTTCCACGTCCACCGCGCCGCGCGACGCCACGTTGGTTTTGAAATCCACAAAATGCGCGGTTGGTATGGTCCTTATTTCGCCATCACCGACCCGATGCATTTTGGCGTAAATTCTCTTGCCGCGATAATTGACCGCCACATAATGCTCGCCCGGGTCTACTTCATAATCCTGCACGGAATCCCCGCCGGCGCGCACGCCGTCGATATAAATTTCCGCACCCGGCAAATCGGTGATGACATTGATCCGGCCTTTTTCCGCCAAACTCACCGCCGCCAGCAAAATTAAAAAAACCAAAAACTTTTTCATACTGCTACCTCCTTTAAAAATAAATATGACAACCTCCGCTAAATTTCAGATTAAGATAATCCGTGGAAGGCTTCGCATCCGACGCGAAATATCTGGTAAAAGTTCTCTCCGCGCCAACCTCGACATTCCAATGCGCCGTCCGCAAAAAAAATTCGCCAACTCCCAGCAGCAGCTCAATCAGCAGAATATCCAGAGCTGAAGTGTCTTTATTAATAACGATGTGCTTGTACTCATTGTTGTTAGTCTGAAAAAAATCAGCCACTCTAAACTCTAGACCGAAGGCCAATTCCTGCAAATCATAGGTGGCGCTTTCTCCGTCCACTTCATCAATAAATAACAATGCCGAGCGACCAAGTCCCAAGGCTAAGTATATAGTAAAAGTACTGCTCTGATAAACTGATTCGTTGAGCGCCAAAAGCAAGCGGCTGCCGGCGCGTGTGTCGCGCGCGGTATTATTGTTATTGGCAAAACCGATCGCTTGCAAACCGACCCTCTCCAGCGGCCACCATTTGAGACTCAAGCCGGAAGCCGGCGAACCGCCGAAGAGTCCGAAAGCCAGATTGCCGCGCGTCTCGCGCACCCGCATGGCCTCCACATCGAGCGAACCGCGCGACGGCACATTAGTTTTGTAATCAACAAAATCTTCCAGCACCACAGTTTCCAGTTTATTATCTTGAATTTCCACCACGCGGGATTTTAGAATATTGCCGTTTTTCTTAACCTGCAAATAATGCGTGCCGCCTTGTAACGCTCGTTGTAAAACCTGTTCTTTCGCAATGAACTGTCCGTCGATAAAAACCTCCGCGTCTTTATCTCCGGTAAAAACATTAAGCTGTCCGTCGGCGCCCAGCAAGGCCAGCAGCATAATGAAAAAGCAAACTTTTTTCATTATAATAAGTATAAATGAAACATTTATTTCTGGGTATAGCGTGTTGTCTGATTTGTTTAGGCACCGCGGAAGATATCGCACTGCCGGACAATGTTTATCTGCAAGGCGCTGTGTCGTATGTTTTGGAAGACTATTCCGGCGCCGAAACTCCGCGGCGGCTGGTCAAAGTCCGCCTGCACAATCAGAAAAAAGATTTTGTGATGATCGACATGCCGGCCGGACAAAAATTGGCCGTCGGCGACAAAGTGTTGCTACAAAAAATCGCCGATAATTATAATTACGGACTGGACACCGCTTTTGAGGAACAATTCTCCTTTGCCGATTTTGCACGCGGCGGCAGCGTGATTATTTTACTGATCGCCTTATTCTGCGGATTCGTTCTGACCAACCGCCGCAATTGGCCGCAAGCTTTTTTTATTATTGGCAATATCTTGCTGCTCTGTTTTCTCCTGCCTTTTTGGCTTAATCAACACTGGCCGCTTACTTGGTTCACCATATTTTTTGGTCTGGCCAATACCTGGCCGGCCGCGCGGCTACTGTCTTCCAGCAAATTAAGGCCGGCTCTGGTTTCCGCGCTGCTCGGCTCCAGCACGGCCGGTGGATTTTACGCGTGGCTGATCCATCATTATCACCTGACGCCTTTTGTTTTTCTGCAAAAAGATTTCGGCCTGACTTTTGCTTTTCCCAAATATCTCGACGCCGCGCTTTTAATCATGATGAGTTTTTATCTTTGCCTGTTCACCACAGTTTTTCTGCTCAAAGTGTCTTATCGCGTTTCTATCCTGGAAAATATCCGCCTGTTTTTTTTCCGCATCTTGCAGTTATTTGGTTTTATCGGCGGCGGATTACTGCTGCCATTTTTCTTGTATTTCCAGCTCAATAATATCGACCTGACTTATTTGCTGAATTATCCGCCCTTTGTTTATCTTTTTAACAAACTGGTTTTGTGCCTGCTGGCCATACAAGCCGCTTGTTTGTTTTATTTAATCTATTATTACAATCAACACAAAGAATATTTTCAC
>JAIRZV010000162.1 GCA_031267055.1 Candidatus Margulisiibacteriota bacterium
AAAACCGGCTGAGCGTCGGCCACTTCGGGATCGTTTTTTAATATCTCGACCAGCAGCTCTACATTTATAGTAGACGGATATTCCACGGAGTAATAATTGGCCAGAGGATCAGCAACGGAAGATTGCAGTGAACTGCGTCCGCGCGGCGCGTCAGAAATTTTTTTGATCTCCGCCGCGCCGTAATTACCCAGCAGTTTTTCCAGCCGCGGTGAAACATCTGCCGCGCTGCTCAAAGACCGGACAGTCCAATCTCCTGATTTCAACTCCACCAAAACTTTATTCGGCAAATATTCCGCCCAGAGCAAACTTAAAACTAAAAAGAAAAATATTATTCGCGCCACGGCTGCAATTTTCCCCCTGCTTTAGTATACAACACATAGATAGCTTGCGGCGCGGACCGCAAACCAGTATAGCCCACAAAATAAATATCTTCCAAGACCGCCGCGATATGAAAACCAGCGTCGTCAAAACTAACATCGACGCCGTCCAGCTGTAGCAAAGTATCCGCGTCAATTTTTAATTTGCTCTGCAGTCGCGCGAGGGGCGGTTGTTTTTCCCAATAATACACCGCCGCGCTTTCGGCCATCTTGCGCGCTTGCAACGCCGCCAGGTCCGCGCGAATATTTTGCCGCCAAAAGCCCAGCGTCAGGGAGAAAAAAGCGGCCGCCAGCAACAAGACGCTTAAAATCAGCAGCATCGCCGGATAAGCAAAACCTTTTTTCAAAGCCGCACCACCCTGACCCAAGTTTGTTTCTCGCCGGACAAGACCAGACGCAGAACGCCGTTCTCCCGCTCAAAAGACAAGGAACGCAAAACAATTTTGGCCGGCGTCAAATAAAGATTGGCGTCTTTGCGCCGCGCCAAACGCTGATTGTTCAAAAAATACAAATAATCCACGCTGTCCTTGGTCAACAGCAAACGGTCAGCTTGCGTGTCAAGTTTTTCCGCATAAAGAATATCTTCGGTCATTTTATCCAAAACATTCTGCACCAATAGATTTTCTTTGAGCCACGTATGCAGTTGCAAGTTTTTTTGCCAAATATTCCAGGTTAAAAACAACGCGCTGCCAATAATCAAAATCAGCAACGTGAAATAAATTTGCAAACGGACATAAATAAATCCTTTGCGCATTAAAAAATTATAGCATATACTACCTACCAGCTATGGTCGGCGCGCAAAGAAAATGTCCAGCCTGCAAAAAACTCATTAACCTTGAGGCTAAATACTGCAATTTTTGCGGACAAAAGCAATCTCCGTTAAATTCCGCGCCGCCGGACCTGACCGACAAAAAATTTTTATCCGCCGCCGAGCTGGAAATTTTCAAAAACAATATCGCCGAGCAGTCCGCGGCGGAAATCGTCCGGTATTTAGAACACGCCAATAAATATTTGCGGCAGGCCGCGTTGGAAATTTTCTGGCAAAAAAGTAGTGAGGCTGAGAAAAAACAACTGTTGCAAGACCGGCTGGGCAGCGCGGAATTTACCATCGGACTGTTAGATCTGCAACCGGACTGGGCGGAACTTTTCGCCGAGTTTTGGGTTCGCGCTTCCGCGGACCCGTGGCTGGTTTACAAATATCTGGTCTGGGGACAGAAACACGGCTATGCATTGCCGCTGGACGCCGCTAAATATTTGGAATCTACCGCCGATCGGCATTTGCGCGATTTTTCCCGACAATTAGGCAATTAATAAAAAAATAAAGTCACCGTTGTACCCTGTTTCCATTTGGCGGCAATTTCGATTTTGACTTTGTGCGTATCGAGAATCTTTTTGACAATGCTCAAACCCAGTCCGGTGCCGGATTTTTTGGTCGTGACAAACGGATCAAAAATATGCGGCAAAATTTCCGGCCTGATGCCACAGCCGTTGTCCTGAAAGATCAGGGTTTTATCTTCCAGCAGAGTTATTTTTAAAACTCCGCCCTGCGGCATGGCCTGCAGTGCATTGAGACCCAGATCCAGAAAAACCTGCTCCAGCGCATTGGTCTGGCCTTTGAACCAAAGGTCCGGCGCGATGCTTTTTTCAAGATGGACATCTTGTTTGACCGCCTGTCCGGCCAGCAGTACCAGACTTTTTTCCAAAAGTTGGCTGAGATTAAATCTAATTTTTTGCCCGTCGCCGGCGCGGCTCAAATCCAGCAAGCCGGACACCAGATGATTGATCCGCTCGATCTGCCGCGGCACGATCTCCATAAACTCGGTGCGGAATTTCGCCTGCCGGTAATTTTGCGGCAAAACCGCCACCAGATTGTGCAAAGCCGCCAGCGGATTTTTGATCTCATGCGCCAGACCGGAAGCTAATTTGCCGAGCGCGCTCAAACGCTCCTGCCGCTCCAAACACAACTGCGTCTGAAAAACATGCTGATAAATTTCCGCGCAGGACAGCCAGACAAAAATAATCAGGCCGAAAATCAGCGCGGTCAAAATATACTGCCGGTCAAAAAATTCTGTGCCTTGCCGGTACAACAGCGGCCAGACCACCAGCACGCTGAGCAAGCATAAGAGCAGAACAAAAATCGACTGCGTGACCGCCAGTGTGCGTTTGCGCCAATTGTCTTTTTCCCGCAGCCAGCGCAGGAAAACAGTCAGCACCCCGGCCAGGATAAACAAAAACAATTGCAACATGATCAACAAACGCAACTGTGCAAAACTAAAAAGCCAAAAATCTTCAAAAGCGCTGTCCAGACCAAATACCGGCCAAGTGCAAATGATCAGCGTTTCGGACCAGGGCAGCAGCCGGAGCCTGCCGAAATCGGCGTGCCAAAAACGGAAAAATAAATAACCGAACCAAGTTAAACCGATATGTTTCAAGAAAAACAAGGTTCCGGCCAGAGACTCCAGACCGCTCAAAGCCAGCAGATCTTGCGCGGCGTCCGTCGCGGTGTACAGCGCGAAACTACCGGCCAGCAACAATAAGCAAATCGAACGTCGCGCCGGACGTTTGACCAGCCAAACCAAAACCGCCAGCAGGAGCATGGCCGCGGTGACTACCAAAGTAGTCAACGCCAAAAGCAAATTGTCTCCGGCTTTGGCGCCGGTCAGCTGTAGTAAATAATGAGAGGAAAGATCGACGCGCGGTTTTTCCGCAACAATCTCGCCGTTTTGATCGGCCACAGATAATCTGTAATCGTCCGGTAAAACATCCAGCGTAAATCTGCCATTGACTGCGGTGACTGTCGAGTACGACCGCGCGGCATTAAAAACCCGCACCGTGAAGCCGTAATTGTCCCATTTGCCACCACGGACAACACAGCCGGAAAAAACGGCAGCATACCCCCAAGCCGCCAAAAAGAGCATCAGCAGAACCTTGCGCATAACCTGCTCCCTTGTATAAAGATATCGTAAGTTTGTGCCAATAAATTCAAGTTTTTGACGATTGCCGCCGCGTTTTTGCCGCCAAGGCAGTCGCCGTTGTAACCCGTCATTATGTTATAATTAAGCGCGGTTATTTAAAGACGGGGGGGAATTCATGAAGGAAAAAAGCAAAGTCAAAAGTAAGGGAAAAAAGAAAGAAAAAAACAAAGCAAAAATATTTTACAGGCTCGGCCTGCTGACCGTGCTGGGGCTCGCGGTTATCGTCGGTATTTATCTGTCGTTTTTCACCGCACCTCCAGCGCCGCCCACCGCGGAAAAATATAACAGCCGCGGTTTGCACAAATACGAGGTCGGCAATTACAACGGCGCGATCAAAGAATACACCCGGGCTATTCAAACTGACCCGCGAGACAAAGTGAGTTATTTCGGACGCGCCAACGCCTATATTCAGATTTATTTGTATCAAAAAGCGCTGGCGGACTACGACAAAGCGATCCAACTGGACCCCACCAATCCGGTGTACCATGCCAACCGTGCCAACGCCAATTACGGGCTGGAAAATTACAAAGCCACGCTGGCGGATTATGACCGCGCCATCAAGCTCAATCCTCAAGACGGCAAGCTGTATCAAAGACGCGCGTTGCTCAAAGAAAAAAATTTCAAGGCCGGGCAAAAAGAATTGGCGGCGGACTGGAGAAAGGCCATTGCTCTCGGCGTCGAAGACGAGCATATTTTTATTAGTTACGGCAGTTATTTGAATAACGATCTGCAAAATTACGAAGCCGCGCTGAATTGTTTTCAAAAAGCGCTAAAGGTCAATCCAAACAGCGGCCTGGCCAAACAAAATCGGGACATTACGCTGGAGAATATTCGGACGAAAAAAGCCAATCAAATTTAAAATAAATTTATTATTCGGCGCTGTTCAAAGTAGAACGGAAAGTCCGCTTATATTTTTTCGGGGGAGCGCTTTTCTTGGCTTTGGCGGCTTTTTTAACTTCTTTGGTTTTAGTCACCTGCGGCGGCCGCGGCGGATCACACCAATAAGAGACCGTGAAAAAATGTGTAATGTTTTCCGCGACAGCATCGCTGGAATTGTAAGCGTAATCAAAATAAACATTGGCGTAATTAAAACCCAAGCCGGCGGTAAATTTTAGCAATTTGGCGCTCTGCTCGCCGCGCGTGTCGCGCGTCTCTTTCAGACCGCCGCGCAAAGCAACGTGACTGCCCAGCCAGTATTCCGCGCCCGCGCCGCAGAAATAATCCATCTCCTGCGCGCGCACATCCGTGTAGACATGCAACGGCCATTTATGATCCGGCCAATAGCCATCCGTGCCAAAAACTTTGAAAAGCGCGCCCAAGCCCAAAGAGCGGCCGTAGTTTTCCGCCAAGCCATTGGACCAAGACAGCTCGGTCGCCAGAATATTGCCCAGCTCGGCGCCGAACGTCAGATAAGGCCGCGCTTGATACGCGCCGGCCAGATCCAGCGCCAGTCCGGTGGCGGAAACATCCACTTCCGAAAAATATTTGCTTTGCATTTTACCGCGCACTCCCAAAGAGAGGCGGTCAAAAGCAAAACCGAACGCGCCGTAAACAGCGCTGTCTGTATAATTGATCTGGCCGCCTTGCAGATTGCCGGCGCTATCCCGCAACTCGCCGCCGGGCTCCTGCACGCGCAAAAAACCCAGACTAAAATTGCTCTGGCTGTAGGCGGCGGAAAAATAACCGACTTCGTTGAGCAGCTCAAAAGCGGTCAGAGAAAAGCGCGGCGCGGCCAGATTGCCCACAAAAGCATAATTCTGAAAAACATAATGGCCGCTTTGTTCGGCGGTCAAATACGCGCCGCCGCGCGCCATAGCGTCCGCTCCGGCGCTCAAGGTCTCCAAACTCACGGCCTGCCGCGCGGCGGCACTGCCCCAGCAAAAAACTAACAATAATATAATCAGGTTGCGTTTAATCATCGAGTATCGTCAGCCTCCCTCTAGCCAAAACTTTTTTCCGCTCATCGGTCAACAGCAAGATATAAACGCCGTTGCCGGCTTCGCTGCCGTAAGCGTCGCGGCCGCTCCAAACAACTTCACTTTTTTCGCCAACTCTGGCATAGCCGGACGCCGACCAGATTTTTTCGCCAAGTATGTTGTAAAGATAAATATTTACCACGCCGTCTTTGTCCGCACTGTAAGCGATCTTCACGTCTTCCTTGCGCGGCTGCGCGGGATTGGGATACGAATAAATTTTCTTGCCGAGCGGCACACTCGCAGCCGGAACGACAACTTCAGGAGTGGCACTGCCGCTGGCCGTGCTGTCCAGTATTATGCTCGCCGAAATAGTCGCACTTATATTCCCCGCCTTATCTCTCACCCACACATAAACGGTCTTATTCCCCGTCGCCGTATTCTGCAATGGATATGTGTAACTCCCTGCATACGTCA
>JAIRZV010000046.1 GCA_031267055.1 Candidatus Margulisiibacteriota bacterium
ACACCAACCCCCCCCAACACACCCCCCCCACCACCCCCACTCCCCCCCCCCCCCCCCCCCACCTGGGGGGGGGGGGCGCCCAAAAGCAGTAATTAAATTTAAAACTTTTTTCATATAAAACTCCGTTTTTTTATTTCACAAATAGCGCGGCAAATATCTTTACCCGCGCGAACACGGCATAGTAGATGCGTTGCATGCAACGCATCTACAACAGCAGGCAAAGATATTCGCTCTTGCGGTGAATATATTTACTGCCAAAAAAATCACATGCTTACAAAACAGTAATTACCCACTTATCGACAAAATATACATCCGAAATGCATCGATATTTTTTGGGATATTCATTGCCTAAAAAATAATACCAAGCTGCGACCGGCGGCTGGTGAATTTTGTTGTTGGAAGAAAAAAGTTATTTGATTGAGACGCCCGCGACATTGTTTCCTGATAGTGCTAAACTGGTCTTTCTTATGACCACCGAAGACCTCTACATCAAAGGCGCGCGCGTACACAATTTGCAAAATATCGAAGTGACGATACCGCGCAACACGCTGACCGTGATTACTGGCGTGTCCGGTTCAGGCAAATCCTCGCTGGCTTTTGACACGATTTACGCCGAAGGGCAGCGCCGCTATGTGGAGTCGCTGTCGGCCTACGCGCGGCTTTTTCTTGACCAGATGGAAAAACCAGATGTGGATTTTATCAACGGCCTGTCACCGGCGATTTCCATTGACCAAAAAAGCCGTTCTAAAAATCCGCGCTCCACAGTCGGTACGGTGACGGAGATTTACGATTATTTCCGCTTGCTTTTTGCGCATATCGGCATTCCGCACTGCCCCAAATGCGGCAAGCCGGTGCACAAGCAATCCGCGCAGGAAATCGCCGACCGCATCGCCGCCAAACCGCAGGGCGCGAAGATCAGCATTTTGGCGCCGCTGGCGCGCGGCCGCAAAGGCGAGTACGCCAAACTTTTTGAGGATTTGCGCAAAAAAGGCTATATGCGTGTGCGCGTCAACGGCATTATTTATCAGCTCGATGAAAAAATCCCGCTCAACAAAAATCAAAAACATACTATCGAAGCGGTCATCGACCGGCTGACCGTCAGTCCCGAAAATTACAAACGCATTTTTGAATCCGTCGAAACCGCTCTCAAAGACGGCGATCATCTGGCCGAGGTCTTGACTGTCGCCGAAGATAAAACAGACACTCTGGAATTGTTTTCCGAATTATTCACCTGCGCGGACTGCGATATTTCTATACCGGAAATTTTGCCGCGTACTTTTTCGTTTAACAATCCTTACGGTGCGTGTCCAGAGTGCAAGGGTCTGGGCTCCAATTATATTTTTGCGCCGGAAAAAATCATCAATCCCGAATTGACTTTAGCGGAAGGCGCGTTGCTACCCTGGGCTTCCCAGATGCGTGGCTTTATGGGACAAATGGTGCAGTCTTTGGCGCGCAAGTATAAATTCACGCTGGACACACCGTTTAAAAAACTGCCAAAAAATGTCCAGCAGATTTTGCTTCACGGCACGGACGAGCGCATCGATTTTCATCTGCACGCCAAGCATGATGAGAGCAAGTATTACGACTGGTCAGGACGTTTTGAAGGCGTGGTGCGCAATTTGGAGCGGCTCTATCAGCAGACCGAATCTGAGGGCCGCAAAACGGACATCGAAAAATACATGACGGTCAAGCTCTGCACGGCCTGCGGTGGCCGCAAATTAAATCCAGTCGCGCTGTCTGTAAAGCTCCGCGAAAAAAACATCAGCGAATTGATGACTCTGTCCGTCAAAAACCTGCGTCTCTGGCTGAACGAGCTGAAACTAAACAAGACCGAGGAAACGATCGCGCGGCAGGTTTTAAAAGAAATTAACGCGCGTCTGAAATTTCTGGCCGATGTGGGGTTGGACTATCTGGCTCTGGAGCGGACTTCCGCCACGCTGTCCGGCGGCGAAGCACAGCGCATTCGTTTGGCCACGCAAATAGGCTCCGGTCTGGTCGGCGTATTGTATGTGCTCGATGAGCCGTCCATTGGCCTGCATCAAAAAGACAATGCCAAACTGCTGGCCAGCCTGAAACATTTGCGCGATCTCGGCAACACTCTGATCGTCGTCGAGCATGACGACGAAACCATGCTGGCCGCCGATCATTTGATAGACATGGGGCCGGGCGCCGGCAAACTCGGCGGCCGCGTCGTTGCGGAAGGCACGCCGCAGGAAGTGCTGAAAAATCCTAAATCTCTAACCGGCGCTTTTTTATCCGGCCGGCAAAAAATTGCCGTACCGCAGCGGCGTGCCGGCCATAAACAAAAACTCACACTGGCCAATGTCGCGGAGCACAATTTAAAAAAACTGACCGTCAGTTTTCCGCTGGGCAAATTCATCTGCGTCACCGGCGTGTCCGGCTCCGGCAAATCTTCGCTGATCACCGACACTTTGTATCCGCTGCTCATGCATAAACTACACGGCAGTTCTTTGCCGCCGATCAAATACAGCGGCATCAAAGGCGCAGAAAATATCGACAATATTATCGTCATCGACCAGGATCCGATCGGCCGCACGCCGCGCTCCAATCCCGCCACATACACCGGAGTTTTCACGCCGGTGCGCGAATTATTCGCCCTGACCCCCGAGGCCAAACAGCGCGGCTATCAGGCCGGACGATTTTCTTTTAATGTCAAAGGCGGACGCTGTGAAGCCTGCGAGGGCGACGGCATCAAAAAAATCGAGATGCACTTTTTGCCCGATGTGTACGTGCCCTGCGAAGTCTGCCAGGGCAAACGCTACAACAAAGAAACGCTGGAAGTGCGTTACAAAGGCCACAATATCAATGACGTGCTCAACATGACCATTGATGAAGCTTACGAGGTTTTCCAAAACATTCCGCAAATCGAACGCAAATTGAAAACTTTGCAGGACGTCGGCTTAAATTATATTCAGCTCGGGCAGGCGGCTACCACGCTGTCCGGTGGCGAAGCCCAGCGCATCAAACTGGCCGCCGAATTGTCCAAACGCTCCACCGGCAAAACTCTGTACATTTTGGACGAGCCGACCACTGGACTGCATTTTGCCGACGTGCACAAATTGATCGAAATGCTCAACCGGCTGGTCAACAGTGGAAACACGATCATTGTCGTAGAACACAATCTCGACGTGATAAAGTCCGCTGACCATATTATCGATCTCGGGCCGGACGGCGGAGACGCCGGCGGCGAGATAGTCGCGGAAGGCACACCGGAAGAAGTGGCCAAAAATCCGCGATCGTATACGGGTCAGTATTTAAAAAAAATCCTGTGACTTTACAGACAGTTTAGCAGTATTTTATTCGTGATCGTTTTTTGTTTATTTAAATATGCTTCGGTCAGAGCGTTGAAGCACAAATTATTAATCTCGCGCGCCAGCCCCGAAGTCGCAATGTGAATGATCGGATAAGTGTCCGGCTCGAATAAAGTATTCGGGTCGCCACCAGCGGTGCGGATGCGAAAACGGATATATTCTTTCAGTTCGGCCAGATCAAAAGGCAGCAATTCTTCCTGCACATACATGCGGTTGCGCAGGGAATTGTAACTCTCGTGCTTGATGCGGCGCAAAAAAATCTCCTCGGTAAACAGCAGAATTGACACCAATTTCATTTCCGGCAACTCGATATTGGAGATCGTACGCAGGATATGTAGCGACGACGCCTCGAGAAAATGCGCCTCGTCGATCATGATGACCAGCCGCTTGCCTTGCTGATACAGACCGATCACATAATCCTGCAAAAGGCGGATCATATCGTAAGTCTGGGAAGCGTTTTTCAATTTGTGCCCCAGCTCCAATTCCAGCAAAATCTCTTTCAACAGCGCGGATTTAGTCATGCCGGGCGACACCAGCACCACAATAGTTTGGTATTTTTTCTGGTCGAGATTCATGAGCAGCAGCTGCGTGATCAGTGTTTTGCCGCTGCCGGACTGTCCGCAAACCATAGCCAGCGAGATATTCTGCTCCACGCTCATTTTCATTTTTTGGTAAATATCCCAGTGTTCTTTGGATTTATAGAAATAACGCAGATTTTCCGAGTCGCCAAAAGGGTTTTCCGTGCAGCCGAAATAATGCAACAAATCGAGCGTGCTCAAACTCTCTTTGTCCAGCGCGGCGGC
>JAIRZV010000060.1 GCA_031267055.1 Candidatus Margulisiibacteriota bacterium
ACCCTTTTTTGCTGATTGATCTCGCGCAGACCGAAAATCGCCAGCGCGCGGTTTTCATCCAGCAGCGGCACAACATCGGCGATCGTGCCCAGCAGCACCAGATCGAGATATTGTTTGGTCTGGCTGTACGGCGCGCGGCCTTTGAGCCGGAACATTTGCTCGGCAAATTTAAAAGCCACGGCCACTCCGGCAATATTGCGTCCGGAAAAAGCCGGATCGTTGTTCATTTTGGGATTGACCAAAAAATCAGCCGGTGGAAAAATGACCGGCGGATTGTGATGATCGGTCACGATGACGCTCAAGCCCAGTTCTTTGGCGTATTTGATCTCCTCGTAATTGCTGATGCCGCAGTCCACAGTCACAATTATTTCAGTGCCGTTCTCCTGAATTTTTTGCATGGCGGCTTTATTCAAACCATAACCCTCGGAGAAACGATGTGGTATATAGTAGTCCAGTTTGGCCGCACCGAGTTTTTGCAGGGCGTTGTAGAGCAGCGCCGTGCCGGTCACGCCATCGACATCGTAATCGCCGTAAATGGTGATTTTCTTGTGTAGATTTTGCAGCAAATAAGCCGCGGCCGCGGCGATATTGGAAATTTGTTCCAGCGGCGCGAGGTCTGGCAGTGAGGGATTGAGAAAAGTTTGCACCTCCGCCGGCGCGTTGATTTTCCGATTGCGCAAAACTGCGGCGACCACTTCGGCGCGGCTGCCCGGCGCGGACTGTTCGGCCGGCCGTATCCATTCTTGATTGAGCAGCGAAAGTTTAGACAAGGTTTAAGTCCGGACTAGAAACAACGGTTGGCCGGCTTCCACCAGCTGCGCGTTGGCCACCAGAATTTTTTCGACAGTGCCGTCAATGTCCGCCTCGATTTCATTAAAAGTTTTCATGGCTTCGATGACACAGACAGGCTGGCCTTTGGCCACTGCCACGCCGACGCTGATCAACGGCGGATTATCCGGCGAGGCTGCTTGGTAAAAAGTGCCGGTCATCGGCGACTTGATTTCCTGTAAATCGGCGGCAGGCTGTGGTTCTGGGGCGGAAGATTCTATTGTTTTGACTGACGCAGCGGCCGCACCGCTTGGCGCGACGGTAAACACTTCATTATTTTTCTGTATCTCAATTTTGAAATCATTTTCTTCGACCGTCAGACCGTTGATGTCCGACTGCTCGACGAGTTTTATGAGTTCTTCAATTTTTTTAAAATCCATTTATTCATTTTATCCGAGCGGTTTGCGGTTTGGCAAGTTGAGCGGTATATGGTGTAGAATAAACTCATGCCAGTATTGTCCGCAGATTATTTGGAAAACCGCCGCGTCTGGGGGCGCGGATTGGCGTTGTTCCTGATCTTTTCGTTCGTCGCGGTAAATTTATTTTTGAGCGTTTATGCGATCGCGCACTTCGGCCACAAGCACGATCAAGCCGACGCGCACGGCGGCTGCCTGGTCTGTTTGGTTGTGCAGGCCGCGCAAAACTTAAATCTAAAATTATTTGTTTCCGGAGCGCCAGCGCTGGCAATTTTGTTTTTTCCGGTGGCGGTTATTGTCTTAAATAAACCGCACGTTAGTGCTTTGTCTAACGCCACGCCGGTTAGTTTAAAGGTGCGCCTGAATAATTGAAAACTCCTGACTAAAAAATTTTAAGCAGGAGGTTTATTTCTCATGAAAAAATTATTGTTTCTGACTGCGCTGGTTTTCACTGCGGCGCTGACTGGCTGTGCGCCGAATCCAGCCGCTAAATCCGACGGCAAAATAAACATAGTGACGACTATTTTCCCGCAGTACGATTTTGCGCGGCAGGTTGCCAGCGACCACGCTAATATTACGATGCTTTTGAAACCCGGCGCGGAGAGCCATTCTTACGAGCCGTCGCCGCAGGATATTCTCAAAATAAAAAACAGCGCGATTTTTATTTACACTGGTGGCGAATCCGACGAGTGGGTCAAAAAGATTTTGGCGTCGCTGGACACCAGCCAGATGAAAACCATCGCGCTGCTGGACTGTGTGCCGGCTGTGGAGGAAGAACTGGTCGAAGGTATGCAGGAGGAAGAAGAAGAACATGAGCACGAACACGAAGATGAGCCGGCCTATGATGAGCATGTTTGGACTTCGCCGCGCAACGCCAAATTGATCGTGCAAAAAATTGCCGACACACTCTGCGCGGTGGACACGCCGAACGCCGCCGTTTACCGGCAAAATGCTAAAAATTACGCGGCGGAGCTGGACAAACTAGACGCGGATTTCCGCGCTTTGCTCGACGGCGCCAAAAGGAAAACCTTGATTTTCGGCGATCGTTTTCCTTTTCGTTATTTTGCTGACGCTTACGGCCTGAAATACTTTGCGGCTTTTCCGGGCTGTTCCACCGAAACCGAAGCCAGTCCGGCGACTATCCGTTTTTTGATCGACAAGACACGGCAGGAAAAAATTCCGGTGGTGTTCCACATCGAATTGTCCAATCAAAAAATGGCCAAAACGATAGCCGAAGCCGCTGGCGCGCAGGTGCGGCAGTTACACGCCGCGCATAATCTTACCCGCGGCGATTTTCAGCGCGGTTTAGGTTACACAGATTTTCTGCGCCAAAATCTAGCTGTTTTAAAAGAGGCTCTGTACTGATGCTTTTGTCCTGTCAAAATGCGGCCTGGGCTTATGATGGCAACGTGGCGGTCAGCGGCCTGAATTTTTCCGTCGCGGACGGAGACTATCTGTGCATTGTCGGCGAGAACGGTTCCGGCAAAAGCACGCTGCTGCAGGGACTGCTGGGCTTGAAAACTCCCTGCGCCGGAAAAATTGTTTATGCCGCGGATTGGCGCGGAACGGACATCGGTTATTTGCCACAGCAGACAGCCGCGCAAAAAGATTTTCCGGCCAGCGTGCAGGAAGTGGTTTTGTCCGGATGCATCGGCAGATTGGGCTGGCGGCCTTTTTACTCCGCGGCGGATAAAGAGGCCGCGCAGACCAACCTTGAACTTTTGGGCTTGGAACGTCTGCGCGGCCGTTGTTTCCGCGAATTATCCGGCGGACAGCAGCGGCGGACGCTCTTGGCCAGAGCTTTGTGCGCCGCACGAAAACTGTTCATCCTTGACGAGCCGCTGTCCGGCCTCGACCCGTCCGCCGCGCAAAATGTCTACGCTCTGCTCAAAAAACTACGCAAAGCCGGACTGACTATTATTATGGTGTCGCACGATCTACACGGCGCGTTGCAGCAGGCCTCGCATGTTTTGCATTTGCAGAACAAACAGAAATTTTTCGGCGCGGCCGAAAATTATAAAAAATGGCTGGAGAAAAAACATGTTTAATTTTTTTGCGGAGATGCTCTCCTATGCTTTTATAGTACGCGCGCTGATCGTCGGCCTGCTGGTCTCGCTTTGCGCCGCGCTGCTGGGCGTCAGCCTCGTATTGAAACGTTACTCCATGATCGGCGACGGCCTGTCGCATGTCGGCTTTGGCGCGCTGGCTGTCGCTTCCGCCTGCCACGCCGCGCCGCTGGCGGTGTCCGTGCCGGTGGTGCTGCTGGCGGCGGTACTGCTCCTGCGGCTCAGCGAAAACAGCAAGATCAAAGGCGACGCGGCTATCGCGCTGATCTCGACCGGCGCTCTGGCGATCGGCGTGGCGGTGATTTCGCTGACGACCGGCCTCAATACGGACGTCTGCAATTATCTTTTTGGCAGCATTTTGGCGATGAGTAAAAGTGATGTGTATTTGAGTGTCGGGCTGGCTTTGGCCGTGCTGATTTTATTTATTTGTTTTTACCAAAAGATTTTTGCCGTGACTTTTGACGAAAATTTTGCGCGCGCGGCCGGTGTCAAAGCCGAGCTTTACAATACACTCCTCGCCTGTCTGACGGCCGTGACCATAGTGCTCGGTCTGCGTATGATGGGCGCGCTGCTGATCTCCAGTCTGCTTGTTTTTCCGGCGTTGACCGCCATGCGCGTTTGCAAAAAATTTCAGACAGTCACTTTGAACGCGGCCTTGATTTCAATGTTTTGCTTTTTGCTCGGTCTGATTATTTCTTATATTTACGCGACACCGACCGGCGCCAGCGTAGTCATCATAAACATTCTTTTGTTTTTATTTGCCGGACTGCTGGCCTGGCTGCAGGCCAGAGGCTGGCTGCGAGCGGTGTTTGCCCTGTTGCTTTTGGGCGGTTTGCTTTTGGCCGCGGAGAATAAGATTATAGAAATAAAAGAAAATTTTTTTATGACCCAGACCAATGAAATTTACGCCAATGCGCCGGATTATCTGGGGCGGACGCTCAAGTATGAGGGGATTTTCAGCGTGTATGCAGACCCGGATTCCGGCAAAAAATATTACGCGGTGATCCGTTACGGCCCGGGCTGTTGCGGCACAGATCTCAACGCCGGTTTTGAGGTGGTCTGGGACAAAGAATATCCGCAGGCCAATGACTGGGTGGAAGCGGTTGGTGCACTGGAGGAATACGACGACAATGGCATTCGCGCTTTGCAGCTGCGCCTGACCTCGCTCAAAACCCTATCCGTGCGCGGCAAAGAACTGGTGCTGCGTTAAGATCAGGCAAATGCCGCTGGTAATATCCAGCAGGTGGTGTGTTGTCAATTTAAATCTTCTTGACGGGGCGTTTTCTCTCGTGCCAAGAACAATATTTTGTGTTTAAATACGGCCATGTCCGAAGCCAAAAAATTCAAAGACACGCTGAATCTGCCCAAAACTGATTTTCCGATCCGTGCCGGATTGGCCACGCGCGAGCCGGAAATTTTGCAGGAAATGAATCAGCAAAATCTTTACGCTAAATTATTAAAAAAAAATAAGCAAAAAAAATATGTTTTGCACGACGGCCCGCCGTATCCCAATGGAGATATTCATCTGGGGCACGCGCTGAATAAAACGCTCAAAGACATTGTCAACCGCTACATGGCCATGACCGGCTATGCGGCGCCGTATATTCCGGGCTGGGACTGCCATGGCCTGCCGATCGAAACGCAATTGTTGAAAGATTTGAAAAAAGCCCAAAAGCCGATCCCCGCCAAAGCGGAATTTCGCAAGGGCTGTCAGGAGTACGCGCTGGGCTATGTGGAAAAGCAGCGCGAACAGTTTCAGCGGCTGGGTGTGCTGGCCGACTGGGAAAATCCCTATCTTACTTTGCAGCCGGAATACGAGGCCGAGGTAATCCGCGCTTTTAAAGAGCTGGCCGTCAACGGCTACGTCTACAAAGGCAACAAACCGATACACTGGTGCATGGAGTGTCAGACCGCGCTGGCCGAGGCGGAGATCGAATACGCCGAGCACAAATCGCCTTCCATCTATATGAAATTTCAGCTGCTTCAAACTGCCAATGAAAAATTAAAAAATGCCAGCCTGATAGTTTGGACAACTACGCCGTGGACAATACCGGCCAATGTCGCCGTGGCGGTCAATCCGGAAATGAATTATGTGGTCTGCGCGGTCACTTCGGCGGTCACTTCGACTCCGCTCAGTGACCGCTATGTCGTGGGTGAGCCGCTGGCCGCCAGAGTTTTTCAGGAACTTGGACTGGAATACAAAGTCATCGCCACACTGACCGGTCAAGAGCTGGACGGCTCGATCAGCAAACATCCGTATCTTGACCGCGAGGCGCCGGTGGTCTGCGCGGAATACGTCACGGCGGAGGACGGCACTGGCTGCGTGCATATCGCGCCCGGACACGGACAGGAAGACCATGCTATTGGTTTGAAATACGGCCTGCCGGTCTTGATGCCGGTCGATGAAAAAGGCGTTTTGACCCAAGAGGCCGGACAATTTGCCGGACTGAAAGTAACCGACGCCAACGCCAAAATCATCGAGCATATGCGCGAACTCGGCACCTTGCTCAAGGTAAAAAATATCACGCACTCTTATCCGCATTGCTGGCGTTGCAAAAATCCGGTTATTTTCCGCGCTACTCCGCAGTGGTTCGTGGCTATGGACAAAATCGGCAAACACGGCGCGATACGCGCCAAAGCTCTCACCGCGATCAAAAATCAAATAAAATGGCTGCCGGATTGGGGACAAAATCGCATTTATACTATGATCGAAAAAAGGCCGGACTGGTGCATTTCCCGTCAGCGCTCATGGGGCATACCGCTGCCGATTTTTTACTGCGCGGACTGCGGTGAGGCACAATTTGCGCCGGAATTTTTCGACGCGGTGATTCAGCAGGTGCAAAAAGAAGGCTCGAATATTTGGTTTACCAAAAGCGCGGAAGAAATTTTACCGGCCGGGCTACGCTGTCAATGCGGCGGCCAAAAATTCCGCCAGGAGACGGATATTCTCGACGTCTGGTTTGAATCCGGCGCTTCGCAGGCGGCGGTTTTGCGCCAGCGGCCGGAATTGTACTGGCCGGCGGATCTGTATCTCGAAGGCTCGGATCAACATCGCGGTTGGTTCCATTCCTCGTTGCTGCTCTCGATCGGCTGCACCGGCGAGCCGCCGTACAAAACCGTGCTGACTCACGGATTTACTGTCGATGACAAAGGCCGCAAACTTTCTAAGTCGCTGGGCAACACTGTCGACATACAAAAAACCATCAATACTTTTGGCGCGGATGTTGTGCGTTTTTGGACGGCGTCCGTGGATTTCAAAAACGATCTGGCAGTTTCGGATTCGATCTTGAAACAAGTGCAGGAATATTACAGTAAGATCCGCAACACCTGGCGGTTCATGCTGTCCAATCTGTACGATTACCGCGCGGCGGGTGAAGCCGAGTTGCTGCCGGTCGACAAATGGATAGTCTCGCGCCTGCAGGGTCTGGTCGGCGAGATCAATAACGCTTATCAGAATTTTGATTTTCACCGGATCTGCCACCGCGTGCATGAATTTTGCGCCAACGATCTGTCGGCCGTGTATCTCGACCTGCAAAAAGACAATCTCTATTGCAATGCGCCGGACGCGCCGGAACGCCGGAGTTGTCAGGAAGCATTGAAAATAATTTTGCTCACGCTGGTCAAATTATTGACGCCGATCTTAGCTTTCACCTGCGAAGATATTTATAAACACATCAAACAAATCGTGCCGGAAGAAAAAGCAGAATTTGCCGTCCTGACCGATTTGCCGCAAGTCCGGCCGGAGCTGATCGACAAAGCTCTGGAAGAGAAATACGCGCGCGTTTTAAAAATCCGGGACGAAGTGTACAAAGCTATTGAAACCCAGCGCGCGGAAAAAGTCTTAACATCTTCAACCGAAGCGGCGGTAACTCTCTATGCACCGGACGAGTTAGTCAAAGATATTACGGCTGCGGAGCTGGAAAATTTCCTAATCGTCTCCCGAGTGACCATGCAAACCGGCGCTTTAAAAGCGGAAGTCCGCAAAGCTGCTGGCGAAAAATGTGTGCGCTGCTGGCGGTTTTTTGAAAATCTAAACACTGATAAGATTTGTCCGCGCTGCGCCGCGGCAGTCGGTGCCGTCAGGTAATTACAAGCCGCGCAAAATATAGTAACATTATTTCATGCTAAATAAACGAATTTTGGCCGCGGCGCTGCTTGTAAGCTGCGCGTTGTTTCTGAGCGGCTGCAAGGTTATAACCTCTATCCGCAACGCCCTGCGTTTCGGCGAAGTGACGGAATTCAATTACGGTGTGTCCGCGCTGCAATATTTGCCGGATATAGATCAGCGTGCCAAAGTCTGGCGGCGCGACGCTTATCTTTTTGCGATTTCCGAGGCCGAGATCGACGCCAGCGGCAACAGCAATAAATGGGCGTATCTTTTTTATTCGCCGGGTTCCGGCAAATCGGTTATTTACACTTACGACTCCGGCTACATCGCACAAAAAGAAACCGTGCTTTCGCCGCTCAATCCGGTGCTCAATCTAAAAATCGACACACCGACCGCGTTGCGCAAAGCCACGGAAGCCGCCAGCACTTTTATCGCCGAGTCCGGCGACGCGGCCAGAGTAATCTCGCTGATCGGCCCGCCTTATGATACGCGGCAAAAAACCTCAAAATGGCAGGTGGTCTTTCACGGCAACAACAAAAATTATGCCGTCGTGCTCGACGCGGAAACCGGACAGACGCTCAGTAAATAGCCCGTGGCAATTTGTATTTCTTAAAAATCTCGCCCACTAAATGAAAAGAGCCTGCCGCGGCGGCAGTAATGTGCAGTCGCGAGGCTTCGCGCGCGGCCAGACGGCAGGCGGACGGGACATTGGGTTTAGTCACTACGGGTATGCTGCAGGCGCGCGCGGACGCGGCTATTTCGGCAGCCGTGAAAGCTTCTTCACGGCGCGACGAGGGTAAAGTGACGGCGATCAATAAAACTATTTGCGGTTTTAGAACGGCCAATATTTTTTTTAAATTCTTGCGGCGCATTAAACCAAAAACCAAAATTCTAGGACGGACAGTTTGCAGTAAATTAGCAAACGCCTGCGGATTGTGCGCCACATCGAGATAAAACGGCGGATCGTCCCGCCATTTTTGTATACGCCCGGGAAAGACAGTTTTTTGCAGGCCTTTCTTGATCAACCCGGACGGCAATTTCAAAAGCCGCAAAGCCGTCAGAACAAGTTGTTTGTTGTCTGTACCAAGAGGCGTTACATGTAACGCCTCTACCCAGCAGCCGCATTTCGCCGCTTGCTTTTTTATTACGGCCATTGCTTCCGGTTTTTGCCGGGTTGTCACCAGCGGCACGCCTTTTTTAATAATGCCGGCTTTTTCCACGGCGATCTTTTTCAGGCTCGTTCCCAGCACGGCCTCGTGGTCGTAATCGACCGGCGTGATAATCGTCAAAACCGGCCGGCAGACATTGGTCGCGTCATATTTGCCACCCAAACCAGTTTCTAAAACCGCCAGCTCGATTTTTTGTTCCTGAAAAAAAACAAAAGCCATAGCTGTCAGAATTTCAAACTCTGTAATATTCTCCACGCGGCGCGCTGCTTTATTGACCCGAAAAAATATTCGGGCAAAATCCCGTCGGGAAATTTCCCGTCCGTCAATTAAAAAACGCTCGGTATATTCGACCAAATGCGGCGAAAGATAGGTCCCCACTTTGTAACCACATTCGCGCAGAGCATTCGTGGCCAGCAACGCTGTCGAACCTTTGCCATTCGTACCGGCAATATGCACGGCCTTGATCTTGCGCTGCGGCTCGTCCAGTAAAGTCAACAATTCTGTGATACGTTCCAGACCGGGCTTGATGCCGGCAAAACGCGCATACCGCTCCAATTTGCGCACCGCCCAAAAATATTTAAGCATTGAAAAGTCTGGCGAGAGTTTCGACATCGAGACCGCAGTCCTGATAAAGCTGTTCGACAGCACCCTGTCCGACAAAACTATCCGGTATGCCGCAAATAATGTGCGGCACGGAAATTTTCAATTCTGTCAAAGCTTCCGCTACCGCCGCGCCAAAACCGCCACGTCTTGAGTTTTCTTCAACAGTGAATAATTTTTTAGCTTTTTTAGTTGTGGCCTGCAGCAGTTCTTTGTCCAGAGGCGCGACAAAACGCGCGTTGACCACGCAAATATTTCGACCGGTCTGTCGGGCGGCTTTGACAGACTGCACGACCATGGCGCCGATTGCCCAAATTGTTATTTCCGCATCCGGTTGTCCATAAACGATCTCGCCTTTGCCCAACTCCACGTCCCGCGCGTCCCGCTCCGCGTCCAGGAACAACGCCTTGCCGCGCGGATAGCGCAGCGCAAACAATCTTGAGCAATTTAAACCAAATCTAATTAAATCTTTTAATTCATTGGCGTCTTTGGGCGCGGCCAAAATCAAGCCGGGCACAGTGCGCAAAAACGAGAGATCAAAAACACCATGATGCGTCGGGCCGTCAGCTCCGACCAAGCCGGCACGGTCTACCGCCAAAAACAAAGGCAGTTTTTGCAAAGCCGCGTCATGAATTATCTGATCGTAGGCACGCTGCAAAAAGGTGGAGTAAATAGCCGTGACCGGTTTCAGTCCCCCGGCGGCCAGACCGGCGGAAAAAGTCACAGCGTGCTCCTCAGCAATGCCCACATCAAAGAACCGCTCGGGATATTTTTCCGCAAAAGCGCTCAGGCCAGTGCCTTCCGCCATGGCTGCCGTGATCGCACAAATTTTCTTGTCTCCAGCGGCCTGTTTTAATAATTCCTCGCCGAAAACTTTGGTGTAAGAACGCTCGCTCCGCTCCAGTTCTCCGGTTTCCAGAGCAAAACCGGACACGCCGTGAAATCGCGACGGCTCTTTTTCCGCCGGCGCGTAGCCTTTGCCTTTTTTGGTCAGCACATGCAACAGCACCGGCCGGTCAAAATCTTTGGCATATTTCAAAGCAACCGTCAGCAGCGAAATATTATGTCCGTCGAGCGGACCAAAATAAGTAAAACCCAAATCCTGAAAAAAACCGGCTTTTTGCCGCTTGGCCAGCTCGCGGATAATAATGCCGCCGGTGCGGTTGATCAGTTTGTCCACGGCCAGACGCAGCGGCCGACCGATCGCCGGCAAAAGTCCCAACATAAACTCGGTGTGTTTTTTCAAGCCGCGGTAAATATTGGACAGGCGCAGTTTGGTGATCATACTGGCCAGCGTGCCGACCGGCTTGCCGATCGACATACCATTGTCATTTAAAACGATCACAAATTTGCGCAGGTTTTGCGCGTTATTCAGCGCTTCAAAAATCAAGCCGCCGGAAAATGACCCGTCGCCGACCACCGACACCACGGCAAAATTATCTTTTTGAATATCTCGCGCTCTGGCGAGACCGACAGCCGCGGACACGGAAGTCGACGCGTGGCCGACGGTCAGCGTGTCGTAAATGGATTCCTCGCGTTTTGGAAAACCGGAGACGCCGTTGTACTGGCGTAAAGAGTTTATTTTCGCCAAACGCCCTGTCAAAATTTTATGCGCGTAGGCCTGGTGGCCAACATCCCAGATGAGTTTGTCTTGCGGCGTGTCCAATGCGGCGTGCAGCGCGATCGTCAATTCTACCGCGCCCAGACTCGAAGCCAGATGTCCGCCGTTGGCGGAAACAGTCTGCAGGATTTTCCGCCGGATATCCCCAGCCAATTGCTTCAATTCATGGAGTGAATATTTTTTCAGGTCGCGCGGATCGGAGTAACGCTCTAACATACTCAAATATTATAAATCAGATGATAGGCAAACGCTAAAACAATGCCGAGCAGGCCGCCGAAAAAAACTTCAAGCGGCGTGTGGCCGAGCAGCTCTTTCAGGCGCAGTTCGTTGATTTTCTTTTTGGTAAAAAAATCCTGCATGAGTATATTTAGAATAGTCGCTTGCTTACCGGCGGCGCGGCGCACGCCAGCGGCATCATACATCACGATCATGCTAAAAATCAGTGCAATCGCAAAAGTCTTGGAGCCCCAGCCATCGGAAAAACCGATCGAAGCCGCCAGCGACAGCACCATCGCCGTGTGCGAGCTGGGCATACCGCCCGGTTGCACAAAAACCTTGAAACTAAATTTGCGGTTGCGCAAATAATAAAAAAATATTTTTAAAGCCTGCGCGGTCAGCATCGCCAGTATGGCAATGCGCACATGCTCATTGATGGTCAAGCCGTAAAGCATATTCAGCAATTCCGTCCAAATTCTAGCCAGCATTTAATTTTTCCTTTCCAGCAAGTATTGCGCCATAGCCAGTAGGAGATTTTCCTTGCCAAATATTTTAGCAGATGTGCAGGCTTTGTTGGTTTCCGCCGCCAGCAACTCTTCAGCCTTTTCCAGTCCCAGCAAAGTCACATAAGTCGCTTTATTTTTGCCGGCGTCTTTGCCGGGGGTTTTGCCCAGAGTTTCTGGCGTGCCGACCGCGTCGAGAATATCGTCCTTGATCTGAAAGGCCAACCCCACAGCGTCCGCATAATCCTGTAAAGCCCGCCTGACCTGCTCTGTGGTTTCCGCCAGACACAACGGTGCGGTAACAGCGTATTGCAGTAAAGCGCCGGTCTTTAAAGCGTGCATTTTTTGCAATTCCGGCAAAGTCTTGACTGCGCCGGACAGATCCAGAGCCTGACCGCCGGCCATGCCGTAAATACCGGAAGCCGCACCCAGATTTTTAATCAGCTCCAGCGCGCTCTCCGGCGGACAATCTCTGGCGATAATCTCATAAGCCAGAGCTTGCAAAGTGTCGCCAGCCAGTAGCGCGACCGCCTCGCCGAATTTTTTGTGGCAGGACGGCTGGCCACGCCGCCAAGCGTCATTATCCATGCACGGCAAATCGTCGTGCGCCAGCGAATAAGAATGTACGATTTCCAGCGCACAAGCAACCGGTAAAATTTTCGCCTCGGCCACGCTCAGTAATTCAGCCACCGCAAGCATCAGCGCCGGCCGTATCCTTTTGCCGCCGTTGAGCACGGCGTAGCGCATGGCTGCAGCTAATTCCCGCGGAACATCCGGCGAAAAGGTCAGATAATCATTTAAAGCTTGTTCAATGACGGCCGTTTTTTGCGTCAAATAAGCGGCGAGTTTAGGCGGCAAAATTTGACTCCTCAACTTTGCCGTTTTTCTTGGTGATCGTTTTGACTTCTTTTTCCACGCCTTTTAAATAATCGTGGCATTTTTTGGTCAGCGTCAAACCGGCTTTGTATAACTCCAGCGCATCATCGAGCGTTTTTTCGCCGGACGACAAATCGTCAACGATTTTTTCTAGTTTTTTTAAATCGGTTTCAAAAGTCATACGGAGATTATAGCATTTTATTGCCGCAGTAATTGCAGAGATTTTAGCACGGAATTTTCCTCAATAAGCTTGCCGCTAATATATTTATGAATAACACTGGAAATAAGCGTTTGATACGGCAAACCCTCTTCCGCCGATTTTTGCTTCACTTTGGTCAAATCATTTTCCGAAATCCGAATATTGATATTTTTGGTCTTATTCGCCGCGGCAATAATAGTTTCTATTTCTGTCTGCTCTTTGGGCGACACAGGCACGAACGCCGCCGCGTTATCTTCAATAGCTTGTTCAAAAGCATCAAGTTTTATTTTTTTACGCATTTTTTCCTCCGTAAATTTTATATTTACGTTCCAAAATAATCGCGGCCAATTCCTCAAAAGCAATACCGCGTTCGGCAATCAGCCTCTTATTTTTCTCTGCGTCCCAAATAAGCTACAGTGAACCAATATACTACATTGTATATCAATTGTCAATCAAAATCGGAAACAATAAAATATCTAAGAAAATCACCTAAATTATATTATTTATAAAAAAGAATAGGCTCTTTTACGAGAGCCTATTCAAATATCATTATCTGAGTAGCAGCTTGCTAGGAAAATCTGGAAGTTCTGAAAGTGGAGTAGATGAAACATCAAAATAATTATTAATTATGTCCATAACTACTTTCACAGAAGCTGTATTGCTATCTCTTTTTAATTGTCCTATCAGACTTATGAGCAAATTATTTCTGTTGGTTCTTAACATTTCGTGAATATCAGCTCTATTTATTTTTTGCTCTCCAATAGTTACATTGGTAATTATATACTTGACGAATCCAAATAATTGATGAATTGGCCAAGTTACTTGTGCAAACTCCAACTAGAGTAAGCAAAAAGAAAACCAATGGGAGTGTATGAATCTCTTTTTTCTTTATTCTAAATCTAAATTATTGTTATTAGGGACGATAATTGCCTCACTATTACTCTCCTGTCCTACTTTAACAAGAGATTCTATATTGCATAGCTTTATTCCATCATACACATTGTATTCTGGCCTGATCAGGGAGGTCGATGCCATTTTATTTCTGTCATCACAGTCAAATAAGATATGACGGTATTGTTTCCCTGCGGTTTCTGTATATACAACCAATGGGGCAATATTTTGGCAATCTTCTTCGTAGTTGAAAGAAATGACTATATAATTATTTTCTAAGTTATATCTAAAGGTCAATTCTCCTTTGAGATACTCTCTATCAATTTTTATGGGGGCGGGAGTTAAAGATCTAAAATATGGAGGCTTCGAAAACCATTGCAAATCTATACATCCAGGATCAACTGAAATATTTTTAGCTTTAAGCATATAACCTCCTAATAAATACTGCCAAGTTTTTTAATATTTAATTACACTAAGATATCGTTAGTAATTTTATTTTGTCCCAAATTTTTTGGGAATTTTAATATCGCATATGTTGCGGTTTTACATAAGGTTCGTAAAGTATATAGTTGCCGTTACATTTATTGAAACATACCCACTTTTTCCAAAATTATACCTATGCCAATATAGTCAGAAAAAATAGCAAGTTTTTTAGCAAGCTTAATTTTTCCAAACATTCAGCGTTTTGGCCTCCACCCGTCCGTCTACCAAACGAATATTGAGCAAATCGCCTTTTTTTATTTTTTGGCATACCGCCGGCCGGTCGTCTTTTTCCACCAGCGCAAAACCGCGCTTCAGGATCTGCAGCGGATTGAGATCGTCCAGCCGATCGGCCAGATAACGGCAATTTTCTTTGGCCTTTTCTAAAATCCTTTGCAACAATTCGTCCAACCTCTGCCCGCCATAATCCAGCTCTTGATACTGATCGGCCAGCAAACGTTCCAAACCTCTCTGCAAAAAATCCGCTAGATCGTCGATTTTTTGCCGCAATTCTATTTTGTCCGGCACGATTAACTCCGCCGCGACCGACGGCGTGGCCGCGCGCAAATCCGCCGCAAAATCCGTGATCGTAAAATCCACTTCGTGTCCGACCGCGCTGACCGTCGGCAGCAGACAAGCCGCGACCGCCCGCGCCGTTTCTTCGGCATTGAAAGCCTGCAAATCCTCCAGCGAGCCGCCGCCGCGCGCCAGCACGATCACATCGTAATCGCCGACTTCCTGTGCGAGATTGAGATTTTCCACAATGCTCGGCACGGCCGAGTCACCCTGCACCAGCGTCGGATACAAATGAATTTCTAAATTTGGATCGCGACGTTTGGCGACCGTGATAATGTCGTGTATCGCCGCGCCTTCCGGCGCTGCCAGCACAGCGATTTTCCGCGGATAGGGCGGAATTGGTTTTTTGCGTTCCGGCGCAAAAAGTCCTGCTTTGGCCAATTTTTCTTTCAACATTTCAAAAGCGCGCGCCAGATCGCCCAAACCTGCCGGCTCCAAAAAATAAACCTGCAAACTATAGGAACCGCGTTTATTGAAAATCGCCAGCTTACCGCGCGCCTGCGCCAGATCACCGTCCTGCGGCGCGTATTTGAGCCGCGCGGCAAAATTCGCAAAAACCACGCAGGACACCTGCGCGGACGCGTCTTTCAGCGTGAAATACCAATGGCCGCCGGTTGTGCTTTTTTTGAAATTGGAAATTTCCCCCTCGACGACCAAATTGTTGAGCACAATATCCGTGTCAACCAAATCTTTGAGATAATCGTTTAGCGCGGAAACGGTCAGGGCTTTTTCCAGCATGGGCGGATTATAACATCAATAGAACACTCAACGGAGTTTACAGCTTCTCGATCTGCGCGACAGTTTCTTTGAGTATATTCAGGACGGCTTTTCTATTCCCCGGTTTGAGGCGGGACAACGTGTTTATCACTAAATCAACATAACTGTCTTTGACATCTGTGCGGCGGCGGGATGGCAAGAAAGACTCCGGTGTCACACCCAGAGCCGAAGCGATATTGTGCAGCATTTTTATGGTCGGATTGCGCTGGCCACGCTCGACCTGGGATAAATAATTAATGCCTGCATTGATACTGTATGCGACTTCCTCTATGGAAAGCTTTTTGCTTTTGCGGATAGCGCGTATTTTTTCGCCAATATGAGCCAGCAAAATGTCCGCCATAAATACACCTCTTCGTAAATTTTCTTATGGATTAAATTTCTCTGCCATGCGCTATTGTTATTATCACTAAAGGGTGATATACTATAGGGGTAAATAAAAAAGAGGGAAGGGGTTGTTACTTATGGCAAACAATTACACAGACAAATTTGAGGGAACGCCGTATTTTATTAAAAAAGGCGAACAGCTTTCGGCGGCAGGCATGACCGCGGCGCTAAATACCAAAGAAAATGTGGCCAATAAAAAGGACACTGTGAATAATGATTCTACAGAATATCCTTCATCGAAAGCGGTCTATGATAAATTGAGCACATTGAGCTTTTTCCCGCGAGGCACGATACTGCCCTTTAGCTCCACCGCTTGGGACGAGGCCAGCGCGGATTTCAAAAAGATCTGGAAAATTTGCGACGGTCAAAACGGCGTAATCAATCTGGTCGGCAGATTTATACGCGGCGGCGCTTACGCTAATTATGGCGCTACCGGCGGTACGGATGTAGCGCAGGTGCCAAAACATAGTCACACATTTAAAGGAAACAATAGTAGTGGTTCTATCCAGAATTTCAATGAGTCATTTAGAAATCCGACCGGCGTATTTTCGGTAGGAAGCGGATGGTGCAATACTGTGAATAATGGGAATGCAGAAAGGGGATGTGTCTTACTTTTTTCCATGACACCAACCGGCGCTATTAGCGAAGAAGGCGTCGCATCCGCCGACAATCGTCCGGCATTTACGACGCTAATCTTTATCCAAAAAGTAGGTTAAATTATACCGCCGCGCCTCGACAGCCGGAAGCGCGCGGTCTAAAATCTTAGCCATGAGCAACGAAAATTATCTTGCGCCCGGCGGCAAAGAGTACACGCTGACAGCTGGCCAGCTGGCCGGTTTGAATAAACATTCCAAAATTTTGGACATCGCCTGCGGACACGGCGCGGCCTCGCTCAATCTCGTCAAGAAATTCGGCTGTCAGGCCGCCGCCGTGGACATCGAAGAAAGTTTCGTCAAAGCCGGCCAGGCCGCCGCGGTCCGCGAAAAAATAAACAGCCGGATAAAATTCATCGCCGGTGATTTCAATAAACAAAAATTTGCCGCCAATTCTTTTGACATGATCATCGCGGAAGGCGGCGCGCTTTCCTATATCGGCCGCGACTCCGGACTGAAACGCGCGCGCTCCCTGCTCAAAAAGAACGGCTATATTGAGATTTCCGATCTCATTCTGCGTGGCAAACGTTTGAGCCGCGAAGTCAAGGATATTTTTTTAAGCGGCCTCAGCGATCTCGATCTGGAAACAGAAGAAAGCTATCGCACATTGCTCAAAGTCAACGGCTTTGAAATAATTTTCTGCTCTTATATCGCGCGGCAGTACTGGGAAATGTATTACGAAAACATTAAGCAAAATTTGAAAAACCGTAAAGGTTTCTTTTCCGCCAAAAACGTCCGCGACTCGCTCAATAAAGAAATGAGTTTTTTTTACAAGCGCAAAGATTTAGACCAGATCGGCTATTTATTCATCGTCGCTAAAAAACGCTAAAGCGCTTTTTTCAAAAGCAACGGATCCCGCACTGCCAAATCCAGCAATCTGCTCATAATACCGGTCCAGCCTTTGCCCAGTGTTTTGCCGATCTGCACTGTTTCCGGAGATACGCGCAAAGACAGCACGGATTTCTTGCGGAGCGCGTCTCTTTTTCTGGCCAGCTCGGCAAACTCCGCCAATTCCTCATCGGTCAGCTCCGGACAATCCTCATCAAAAACGATGGGGTGTTTTGCCGCTTCACGGATTTCCATAAGTTGCTTTTTCGTCGGCCTGTCACCAGGTCTTAATACCGAAAATACCATTTTGTCCATCGTAAATACTCCTCTCTTTTTTCGTAGCTAATCTGGCTGAAATAATCCGCACTTGTTTTCCTCGTTCCGTATAAATAACCAGCAATACTCTCCCAACCCTACCCAAAACTCTCCATCTAATTTCATTGATACTATGCTCAACATCATATTTTTTTAGCTTATATGGATCAGCAAAAACAAGTTTGGCTTTTTCAAAATCGATCCTGTGCTTCCGAATATTTTCCCTTTCTTTACTTTCAGACCATTCAAAAGACTTACCAAATATCATACAACATATATTCCTTTTTGTATACTTTTTGTATTGCTATAATTCAAACAACAGCGACACTCTTTGCTGCAAGCCCAATTCAGCGTGCATGGTTTGCGCATAGTCGATAGTCAAAGCGTAATAACGCAAACCCAAGCCGTAAGTCAGGCCGTCGTCCCAGCCCAAACGCAGAGCCAGCCAGTCCAAAGCGTATTCCACGCCGGAGCGGAAAAACAAACTTTGCTCTTCCTGCCAGACACAGTCCAGACTGGCCAGCAGAGGATGCCCCCAAATTTTTCGCTGTGCGGCCAGACCGGAATTTAGGCCCAGCGGCATCGTGTCATAATGTCCGGTGCTCCAGCTGACTTTTGTCCGCAAAAGATTGCGCAGGCTCGCGCCGGTAAAAAACTGATTGCCTTTCCAGCTCGGCAGTTGCCAGCGCCAGCCCAGATCCAGACCGGTC
>JAIRZV010000096.1 GCA_031267055.1 Candidatus Margulisiibacteriota bacterium
CCGCGCGCGCCCCCCCCCCCCCCAAGAAATTTTTGTGTTATTTGTTTGTTTCATTTTTTATTATTACTACAAAGTATTTAAATTAAACAAGTGCGCGCAGCGCACGACGTGTCTAAAGCTTATGAAAAAAAGCCCCGGTTGAAAAACTGGGGCTTTTGCTTTAAGCGTGTTGTGGTCGCGAACGAAACTGTGTCCGCTGATTGGAATCAAAACGATTGTCAACCAAACGGCCGGTTAAATATTTGTGAATGATGCTAGAGATCAGCGTTTGATAGGGCAGGCCTTCTTCCGCTGCACGCAGCTTGATACCGTCAAGATCACCGCGCGTTACACGGATATTCATGCGCTGATCTTTGGTAAGAGTATTTGTCGCGGCTTTGGCTAATTTAGTTTGCCAGCTTGACAAATCCTCCACTGGCCGCCAGCCGTCATTTTCCAGCGAACTGATAAGCTTTTTTTCCTCTTGGTCTAGAAATTTTACTTTACGCATGGCTACTCCTTTCTTAAATATTGTTTAGTGTATTTACGGCTGGGATAAATCGTTTTCAATAAACATTTATCAGCCCTGATTTCTGCCGGCACAACATATACATAATTAGCTACTACCACTAAAATAAATATTTGTCCTTTGTATTTGGCTTGATTGGGATGGTCAAAAACAGCGATTGCTTTTTGATTTTCTATTGCCAGCACAACTTCTGCAAAAGAAATATTGCGTGTTTGTTTTAGCAACAGATTTTTCTGTTCATCCCAAACATAGCGCATATCTAAATTATATTACAATGTGTGCCTTTTGTAAACAGCACGAAAAACCTTTCCGTACTTTGATGTATGCAGTGAATAAATTTCATTTCTAAAGAATACTGGACTTGCCGTACTGGCCATAGGCCTCATAATTGCTGAAAGAAAAAACGACTTTGCTGCCGCGGCTTTCGTATGGCAAATACAGTTGATACTGTCCTTTTGAGGCTTTGAAATATTTGCCGGAATAGTTTTGGTTAAAAACCTTATCGAAGTATGCGCGTTCTTCCGAGGTCAACCTGGCAATGTAATTGATTTTGAGATCATTCGTAGTGTCTTTGGGATAATAAATTCTAAAACTCAGATAAACAGCGTTACCGTTGATTTGGTCGGGCACCAACAGATGAATACTATTAAAATCCGCGTCTACTTTTTCAATAAGAGTTAAAGTTTCCATAACTTCTTTTTGCCATTCGGAACTAAAATTATACCGGCTGATGTTTTCGAGAGCGCCGGAATATTTGCTTAAGATCATTCTGGCGGAATTTTCCAGCGCTTTTTCGCGTTTTTTCGTGGTGCCGTAGTCGCCGGCAAACATCAAGATAATGCTGGCCAATAATATGACCGCAAAAGAAATCAACCAAACAGGCAGATTGGATTTTAATTTGCCAGCGGCGGATTTTTTAGCGGTGTTTTCCGCGATGAACGAAAGATTGAGCATTACATTGAGAGTCAGAGCGCCGGCCAGCAGAGCCAAAATGCCGGCGATGCTGTAACTAAAAGATTCGGACAGCGTTTCCCGAAACACCCGCAGGCCAAAAATTTCATTGACGCTCCAGATCACTATCCAATAGAACAAAGCCAGCACGGCGATCAGACCGATAATATTGGTCAGTTTTACGATTTTTTTGTGGTCTAACATGCTCACACCGCTACAGTTTGTTTGGCGAAGAAACTTTTTAGCTCGGCAAGCAGGCTGTCCATGTGAAACGGTTTGATAATGATTTTCTCAAAATAAATTTTGTTGTGTTCGTTGATAAGCTCCGGCATGCCGGTCAGCGCGAAAATATGCGTGTCTTTCAATACGGAATTGGCGCGAATATTTCTGGCCAGCTCAATACCATTGACATCCGGCATGGCGATGTCCATCAAAATCAAATCCGGTTTGGCGTCGAGGACGGCTTGATAAGCCTTGGTGCTGTCGGCCTCGGTGCTGACCGAGTATCCGGCTGTAACTAAAATTGCTTTGGAAAGAAATAAAATGCTTTTTTCGTCGTCAATGATAAAAATTTTATGCGCCATATTTATACCCCCTGTGTTCAATTATACAGCCTGTTTTTTAAAAAATCAAAATGAATGTGCGGTGTCGGGAAATTTGCCCTGCTTGATCTCGGCAATATATTTCTCGACAGCTTGAGTTACGGTTTGGTCGAGATCAGCGTAACGCTTCGCGAAGCGCGGCGCTTTGGGGTACAGGCCGAGCATATCGTCGCAGACCAGCACTTGTCCGTCACAGCCCGCGCCCGCACCGATGCCGATAGTCGGGATTTTCAAAGCACGCGTTATTTCTCGAGCCAGTTTGGCCGGCACCATTTCCAGGACGAGCATAAACGCGCCGGCTTTTTCCAGCAGCCTGGCGTCGGTTTTAAGTTTTTGCGCGGCGGCGCGGTCTTTGCCCTGCACGCGATAACCCGACAAACTGTTGACGCTTTGTGGCGTGAAACCCAGATGCCCGATGACTGGTATGCCCGCGGCGGTTATTTTGCGGATAGATTCCAGGATCACGCCGCTGGCGCCTTCCAGTTTCACCGCGTTGGCTCCGGTCTTTTGCATAATCTTGCCGGCGTTGAGCAGACTTTTTTCAGGATTGACTTGATAAGACATAAAAGGCAAATCCACCGCCATAAACTTATCAGGCGCGCCACGCCGCACCGCCTGCCCGTGATAGATCATTTCCGCGAGCGTTACGGACAGCGTGTTTTCTTTGCCCTGAAAAACCGTGCCCAGCGAATCGCCCACCAGCAGCATTTCCACAGCGGTGTTATTGAAGACCGCCGCCAGCGCCGCGGAATAAACAGTCAGCATCGTGATCTTTTCCTGATGTTTCTTGGCCTGCAATTTGGCGAGCGTTTCCATGATTATTTAGCCGACGGTTTTTTGCCGAATAACTTTTTTAGATTGCGCTGCAGAGCGGTCAATTCCCCTTGATAGATTTTGAGCAAATAAGTCTGCACAGCTTGCAGATTTAATCTGCGCGTCAACTGACCGTTCTCGGCGATAGAGATATAGCCAGTTTCTTCCGACACCACAATGATCAGCGCGTCGCTGACTTCCGACAGGCCGATCGCCGCGCGGTGCCGCGTACCGAGCGAGCCGAGATTTTTATTTTCCGTCAAAGGCAGCATGCAGCTCACCGCGCCGATCTTTTTGTCCCGCACAATCAGCGCGCCGTCGTGGATCAGGGCTTTTTTGTGAAACAGGCTGACGATGAGGTCAGCGTTGATTTCCGCCTGCAAAGCAATGCCGGTTTCCATAAACTCGCTCAAGCTGATATTGCGTTCGATGACGATCAGCGCGCCGATTTTGTGCTTGGCCAGAAATTCCACCGCTTTGACTATCTGGCTGATAATATTGAGATCAGCGGTTTGTTTGGCCGCCGGCGCAAAAAAATTTCCGCCGAGTTTTCCCAGGCCGTGCCGCAGCTCCGGCTGAAAAACCACGATCAGCAAAGTGGCCAACATCGGTGTCAGCTGGCCGATCAACCATTCGATAGTGTACAGATTCGCCACTTTGGAAATAATAAAAATTCCGATTAAAACCGCAAAGCCCTTGAGCAGTTGTCCGGCGCGCGAACTGCGCAGCCAGACCAACGCGTAATAGACCGCGATACTGACCAGCGCGATGTCGAGAATATCCAGTAGGCGAAATTGACCGAGCAAAGCGCTGAACATCAGAACTCCTGTTGGGCGAGCAAGTCGTCATAGGTTTCGCGGTGCACCAGCACGCGGCTTTGGCCAACGTTGACCAGCACCATAGCTGGCCGCGGATTTTGATTGTAATTGGAAGACATGGCGTAATTGTACGCTCCTGTGGCATAAACCGCCAGCAAATCGCCCGCGGCGGCCGGCGGCAAATAAATATCCTTGATCAGCACATCGCTGGACTCGCAAAACTTGCCGGCGATCGTCACTCTTTCCGTTTTGCGCTCGGACATTTTGCTGACAAGATCCGCGGTGTACTTCGCGTCATACAGCATTGGCCGCGGATTGTCCGACATGCCGCCATCCACGAACAAATATTTGCGGATATTTTGATTGTCTTTGACCGCGCCGATAGTGTAGAGCGTAACGCCGGCGCGTCCGACTATCGAACGCCCGGGCTCGACGATCAACCGCGGCAGCGGCAAACGGCGTTTTTCACAATGATATTTTAGCTCCTGGCCAATAATTCTGGCGTAATCCGCTACTGACGGCGGTGTTTCTTTTTCCAAATAAGAAATGCCCAAACCGCCGCCCAGATTTAAAATTTGCACTTCGAGCTGATTGTGTTTTTGAATTTCTGCGATCAGCTCGGTCATTTTTTCCACGACAAAACTAAAAGGATTGACGTCAAGGATTTGCGAGCCGATGTGGGTATGCACGCCCCTGAAATCAATATTGCGGCAACGTTTCACTTCTTCGATAAAATCGCAGATCTGTTCGATATGCACGCCGAATTTAGAGTCAAAGCCGCCGGTTTTCACGAAGTCGTGCGTATGTGCCTCGATGCCGGGTCTGACACGCACCAAAATCGTGGCTTTTTTCTGCAAACGGCCGGAGATATTTTCCAGATTTTGTAGCTCGGCAGTGTTGTCGACGACTATCAAACCGACTCCAGCCTGCAAAGCGTCCTCTAATTCTTGCGGCGATTTATTGTTGCCGTGAAAAATAATTTTTTGCGCGTCAATTCCCGCTTTGAGCGCGATGTGCAGTTCTCCGCCGGAAACCACGTCGATGCTTAAACCTTCCTCGTCAATGATCCGGTAAATGCCAGCGACAGCCAGCGCTTTGGAAGCGTAAGCTATGACGGCGTCAGGATAGTTTTCCGCAAAAGCCTGCTGGTACTCACGGCAGCAAGTCCGCAAAGTTTCTTCGTCCAGGATGTACAGCGGCGTGCCGTATTGCGTGGCCAGCGCGGCCAGATCACAGCCGCCAATTTCCAAATTGTTGCGGACGCTGATGCAGCTGGTCAGCGGCATATATTCATGTTTGCTGTGTAACATTTTTGCTCCGTTTATTTTAACAGGCCATATTCAATGCTGTCGACCAAAGCGTGCCAGCTGGCTTCGATGATGTCGGTGGACACGCCAACCGTGCCCCAGGTTTTGCGGCTGTCACGAGACTCGATGATGACGCGCACTTTGGCTTCCGTGCCGCTGCGACCGTCGAGCACGCGCACTTTGTAATCCGACAGCGCGATATTTTGGACCTGCGGATAGTCGGCGGCCAGAGCTTTGCGCAGAGCGCGGCCAAGCGCGGATACCGGACCATTGCCATCGGCGACAGTGTGGATTTCTCGGCCTTTCACTTTGATCTTAACGGTTGCTTCGACGATCAATTCTTTTTCGTCAAATTTTTCATTGGTTACATGAAAACTGATTAGCTCAAACAGTGGCTGGCGTCTGCCCAACGTTCTTTGTAACAACAGCTCCAGCGAAGCCTCTCCTTCTTCAAAATGATAACCGGCGGATTCCAGCGCTTTGATTTTTTGCACCAGCTGCTTGACCTGCGGATCGTCTTTTTGCAAAGCGATGCGCATAGTCTTGGCTTTGTACAGCAAATTGCTGGCGCCGGAAAGTTCAGAGATCAAGACACGCTGTTTGTTGCCCACGAGTTCGGGATTGACATGCTCGTAGGTCGCGGGATTTTTCCGGATCGCGCTGACGTGCACACCGGCTTTGTGCGCAAAAGCGGAATGGCCGACATAAGCGGCTTGATTGTGCAGTGGCAGATTGGCGATCTCCGCGACACGGCGGGCCAGCGTGGCCAGCTCAGTTAATTTTTTCGGTGGCAAAACCTGACAGCCCATTTTTAATTGCAGCGAGGGAATGATCGCGCAAAGATTGGCGTTGCCGCAACGCTCGCCGTAGCCGTTGATCGTACCCTGCACCTGCGTCGCGCCGGCGGCCACGGCGGTCAAAGAATTGGCGACGGCGGTTTCCGTGTCATTGTGCGTGTGAATACCGAGCGGCGTTTTGAGACCGGCGCGCGCCGCGCTGACAATTTCTTTGATCTCCGCAGGCAGTGTTCCGCCATTGGTGTCGCAGAGCACAATACGGTCTGCGCCGGCGTCTTGCGCGGTCAGCAATGCGCTCAAGGCGTATTCGGGATTGTGTTTGTACGCGTCAAAAAAATGTTCAGCGTCAAAAAAAACTTCTTTTTTGTGATTTTTGAGAAAGCGAATAGTATCGTCAATGATTTTTAAATTTTCGGCCAGCGAGATTTTTAGCGCGTCTTTGACATGCAAATCCCAGGTCTTGCCGAAAACCGAGACGACCGGAGTGCCGGCGGCCAGCAGATTTTGCATATTTGGATCGTCTTTAGCCGGTCGACCGGCGCGGCAAGTCGAGCTGAAAGCCACGATCTGGGCTGTTTTAAATTTTTCTTTTTTGACCAAACGAAAATACTCGTCAGTTTTTGGATTGCTGCCCGGCCAGCCGCCTTCTATATAATGAATACCAAATTCATCAAGCAGACGGGTGATTTTCAGCTTGTCCTGCGCGGTGAAAGAAATGCCTTCGCCTTGTTCGCCGTCGCGCAAGGTGCTGTCCAGTATAGTAATAGCCTTGCTCATAAAGAGATTATAAAGAAAAGGGCAGGGTTTAGCAATTTTTTAGACAGATTGACCGGCGTCAATGTTGTTAAGAAATCAGATCTGCTAGACTTAAATTAAAAGTATCCATTATTTTCTGGATCAAGATAAAATGAATAGGATGCTGGATGGCGCATCTTTCAAGTTGGCTGATAGCAGCTACCGATACATTACCGAGCGCTTCCGCAAATTCCCTTAGATTCATCCCTCGGGATTTTCGTATTTCTACTATGCGCCTACATAATTCTGATATTTCTTCATCATTCTTATTTAAAAGCAGTTCTTGGAGTTCTTGAACATCACCTTGCAAAAAGCGTTCTCTTAACAGTTGGATAGTCTTATCCAGCTCGTTTTGCATATCGATCATCTGAGCTTTTAGTTCTGGAGCCAAACCTTCCTGCTCACTAAGCTCTTGAGCTTCCAGTTTTTTGATTTTCAATTCTTGAATCTTTTCTTTTATTATGGCAATGTTTTTGTGCTGCATAACTACTCCTTGTTTTTTGGTCGGCGATTTTTTCGCTGCGGATGTTTTTCCTTTGGCGGATGTTGAGCATCGAGTTGCCTTTTTAAAGCAGATAGGACTAGCTTCTTGCTGGTGAGATCGTAATCTTGATATATATCATCATATATTAAACTAAATACTTCATCGGTCAAAAATTTTCCATAGTGGGTTATTGAATTTCCATTAGAAAGTTCTTCAATCCAAATATTATAACCACGGTATTTAATAAGGTTTATTTCTATTGCGTAATTATACAAAGTCTCTTTTTCGTCCTCTCTTTTCTCCTTTGCTAAAATTTTTTCTTTTTTCTTTGCTCTCTTTAACGCGTTAACCTTTTGTTTTTCTGTTTGTTCTGCTTTGGTTGGTTTATATTGAGTAATGCCATCAGGATACTCTGCCATTATAATATTTCCGGCGTCAGTAAATCGGATTGTTTCTACTTGAATAGTTGATTTATCCGGTAAAATTATTTTTTTATATATCTGACCATGCCGCGGCATAATTCCCCAGTGGGCATAAATAACTTTGCCGGCGTCATTAAAACGTACTTCTGCCAATTTGGCGTAGCCTAATCCGGCCGGCAATTTGATTTTCACACCGGTCGCAGTGTCTTGATTAATCCCGATAATTTGACCGGCTTCATTGAAGAAAACAGTTCCCCAGACTTCTGTAAGCGTGCCGTCCGGTAAAGGCAAGTCCTGATGTGTGACATGGATTTGCCTAATCTGACCGTTAGCATAAAATTCTGGCTCTGAGTCTACTTCCACAATTTCTCCGCTGGGCAATTGTATTTTATTGTATTGAGCGTACGAAAGCTCACCTGTATCTTTGTCAAAGATAATTGGCCCGCTGTTTGCTGTCGCCGTGACTCCGGCCGGAGTGGTTATTATAGTGATTTCTTGTTCTAATTTAGCGCTGATGACCTGTCCGGCATCATTAAAAATAACTTTGCCGCTCACAAGGGCATTTACTCCATTGGCTAAAATAAGTTGGATGGGCTGATCCAGTGTGGCCTCAATAATTTGTCCGGCGTCATTAAAAACGACTTTACCGTTTACAGAGGCGTTTATTCCGTTTGGTAAAGTAAGTTTAGTAGGCTGAATCAGTGTAGCCTCAATAATTTGTCCGGCGTCATTAAAAACGACTTTACCGTCTACGGAGACGTTTATTCCATTGGCTAAAGTGAGCTGGACAGGCTGAGCCAGCACAACCTCAATAACCTGTCCGGCGTCGTTCAGTTTAAAGTGAGTGACTTCGACGGTTTTACCATTTGGCAACTGAAAGCTAATGCTGCCATTTTCTATAGTCAATTCGCTGACTTTTCCCTGAACATTCCAGCATATTCTATCTTTGACTGATATTTTTTGGCCTTGCTCATATTCAAACGGAATAGGCTCCTTTAGCTTGACCTCCGCAAAACTGCCATTGGGATGAAATTTGAGGTATTCTTCTAGCCAGACTTTTTGTCCGGGCTGAATTTCTATTTCCACTGGCTTAATTAACCAACCAGCTTCTAAGAGACGCTTATCTTTGTCATAGTAACTCAAACTGTAGTTGCTCATTAAAACTTCTTCGTTATTCCACAGACGAATTAATGTGCTATTCCTATACTTTCGGATAATAGGACAGAGTTGTTTTCTCAGCTGACTAATAGTCAAGTCAAGCTGATTTTGCATGCTCGATAGCTGAGCTTTCAATTCCGGTTCCAAACCTTCTTGTTCACTGAGGATTTGGACCTCGGCTTTTTTGAGGTACAACTCTTGGATCTTTTGTTCTATAGCGATGTATTTGCAATACATGATTTTTCCTCCTATAAATTTCCTGTAATTAAATTTCCGAAATTGACCTGACAAGCTTCAGCGATTTCTTGCAGTTTTTCAAAGCTTACTCTTTGCAAGCCTCTTTCTATGCCACTTATTTCCTGCGTTTTAAGTTGGATTTTTGCAGCTAGGTCTACTTGTGAGAGTCCGGAGATATTTCTGGCCCGTTTGACGTGCAAGCCTATTTCTCCGTCCGTTAGATTAGCATACAGTGCTTTTAGTTCTGGCAGCGTGAACGCCACTGGAGCAGCGGTCATTGTAGTTAGCGTATCTGCATTAAATCTCTGCAGCTCGGCTAGTTTAGAGGCGGCATCATTGTTTACCAGTTGATCACGCCGCGCGGTGAAAGCTTCAGCGGTTTGCCGCAGTTGTTCGGTGATTTGCCGCACTTTGAAATTTTGGCTTACATTGTAGGCTGAGGCATCGTTTTCTATGTCACGCACGATTTCGAGCGCGTTTTTTAACGCAACGCTAGCTTCGTCTTTGGTCCGGATGCCGGAAAGTGTCTGGTTTAAATGCTTGTTTAAGGCCTGATATTTAGTCAAAAGGCCAGTAAGCGCTTGGTCTTCTGGTTTACGAACCAAGATATTATTGTAAGCCCAACTTTCCTGGGTCAGCCCTGCGACCTCCAGCCGAGAGCGTACGGCTTCTTTTTCGGCGGCGGTAAATTTGTCCAGATAAATTTCCTCTAACGCTTTGAGGATTATTTGACGACGGGTCTGGGTTGAGCTGAGAATATTCTCTGAGGCAAAAGTTACTTGGTCAATCACTTGTTCGCCCATTTCAAGTCGGTTCAATAAAGCTTTGAGATTGCTTCTGGTTAAGACCAGCTCCGGATTGTCCTGCGCCAATTTGCGCTGTCTGGTGTCAGCGGAGAGATCACGCGCCAGAGCGGTGTGAAATTCGACAAGCTGATCAAACAGGCATTTGATGCCTTGAGGATTTACCTGGAAGACGTTTAATAACTCCGCCAATTTGGGATACTGGCTTTGCTCTTGGCTGTGATTATAGGTAAGGCCATCAAGCGTGATTTGCGGCTGATCACCGTAAATTAAAAATTTGAGCATTTGCGTTAATTCCTCCGCATTTGGCTCGGCTAGTTGCAGATAAGCCGTCCAGCGATTCAAGAAAGCCGGAGAGAGGGCTTTTTTGCCGTGATATTCCGCCGGATTCATTGTGGCGAAAATCCGAAAATGCGGATTGATCCGGCCATTCTCCAGAGAATAATCCGCGCCGCCGTTTTCAGAAACCAGAAAAGTCGGATTTTCTTCCAGCAGAGAATTTAATCTCTCCAGAATATTGGTGTCCGCTTGATTTAATTCATCTAAAATTATCCAATAGCCTTTTTCCAGCGCCAGGATCAGTGGTCCTTTTTGCCATTGCCACTTGGCATCCTGAATGTTCAAACCCTCATTTCTGGCGATCTGCATGGCTTCGTCCAGATTTAGATTACGACCGTCTTCCCGTGCTTTGTTGAGGAGCGCTTGGCTTTTTTCTGTGAAAATATAACCGGATTTATGGTCAAAAAATTCCAAATATTTTGCCGCCAGCTCTTTATCCGCAGGCACATATTTGCCGATCAGTTCCGCAGTTTCGGACTGGCCGGACAGGTTAAAACGAATTACCGGCTGATTTAGTTGTTTGGCTAAATACAATATGCCGGAAGTTTTAGCCGTGGCGGTCGGCCCCTCGATCAGCGCTGGTTGCCGGAGATTTACCGCCAGCGCTAGGTTGACCAGGTACTGAACGGTAGATTTATCCAGACATAGCGCAGAAATTTCGGCAGCGGTCGGCACTTTTTTCTGATCTTCTGCGCTTAGATTAGGCCGCCGCGGCAGCATTTGATCGTGAATGTACAAAAACTTTTCGTCGGCGGACAAACGCAGTGCTGACGTATCGGTTGTGTGAGGGTAAAGGGGAATGGTAGGCTTAAACCAACGAAGCCCCGACTGGCCAATTGTTACATCTCCAGCATTGAGATTACTGTCGAGGCCAAAAATAGTTTTTTTCAACCCAATTATTTTTTGAAAATCATTTTGGTCAATTATAAAATGATTGGTATAATAAAAGTCGAGAGCTTTATTCAGAACGAATTCCGGCTGAGTGAAAAAATCAAATTCCTGACCGGAACTGTCTGTGCCGTGGTAATTTTCCAAAAAAGCCAGAAAAGAGAAAATATCGCGGCGAGTCGCGGTGATTTTCTGTTTGCGGTTCTGATTTAAGACCTTGCGAGAAAGCAGATTTTGGATCTCAAAATGAAACCTAGAGAGGCTGCCGATTAGTTTGTTTATATTTTGGTATTGAGCTAATTTTGGGAAAAAAGGTTGTACGGGTTTAGCTTGGTAAATGTCACCACTAATATTGAAACGCGGATGCGTTCCGTAAATAAAAAATACGATCATTTCGTTGATCTCCTGCTGAGTGGGCAAAGAAACCTGCAACTGAAAACCAAAACGTCTTAATAAGTCCGAAGGCAATTTTTGCCGGCCTTCATAAGACGTGGGATTTTGCGTGGCCGCGACAAAAAAATTATGATGCAAGCCCTGGCTTTTAGTGATGATTTCCAAGATATTGGGAATTAGCAGACTGGGATTTTCTTCCAGCACAGGATTGAGCGCGGCCAGCAATTCCGGCGGCATGAGATTTAACTCGTCCAGTAGCAACAAACAGCCTTTGCGCATGGCTAAGGGTAAAATTCCTTCCTGCCAGACAAACGGCTGGTTAGAAAGATGAATACCTTCCAGCTCGGCCACGCGGCGCAGATCGTCTTCATTGTCCAGAGCATGGAGATAGATTTGGCCGTCTGTCTCATAACGGTATTTTTGAATGATTTTCTGAGTTTCCGGCTGATAGCCGGAAATATCGGTGGCGTGAAATATGCTCCAGAATTCTTTTTCCGCGGCGGAAGAATTGGGCACATATTTGCCCAGCAGTTCAGACAGATCGGTCTGTTTGGAAAAATTTATTCTGCGCACCGGTAAACCGAGCAAAGCCGCCGCGAAAAAAACAGCCGAAGATTTGGATGTAGCTGTTTCACCTTCCAGCAGTATAGGCTCGCGGTATTTATAGTTTTTAATTATTTTATAAATTAACTCCGTGGTTCTTTTATCCAATGTATATTTTCTGGACAATTCTTCCAGTGCAGGAATGTATTTACGCAGTTCAGGATCACTGACTTGCGCGCGCTCCACTACCTCGTCCAAAAAACGTAGTTTGGCGCCGTCCGGTGATATGGCAAAAGGCAGACCGTAGGCCGGCAAAAATATATCAGGTGTATTTATTATTTTATTAAACATTTGGGGTCTCCAGTATTTCCACGGTGTAATCCAGCACAGCATTCCAACTGACACGGTATCGGCGGAATAAATTTTTACTCAACGCGCAGATCCGGGGTTTGACTGTTTTATCCGTCAGCTCATCGGTCTGGCTGTTTAATTCCTGCTCTATCTGACGGTCGTACTTGTCCAAAAAATAAATGTCTTTAGCGCAAGCGCTGCGTTTTAATTCTGCGGTCAGATGTTCCGGAATGATCACGGCATTTATGCTGGCGCCGCCAAATGGCGACATAGTCTGTGTTTTCTTTAAAGCTTCTAAAATATTTGGTAAATTCTGATTTTTATTCATTTTCTTGCTCCTCAATTTCAAAATTATGCATAAAATGGACGCCGGAAGAGTTGTTGAAATTTGAGGCGTAATGCCGGTCGCCGGAATATTTAAAGGGATTTTCCACAATATCGCGCAGCAGGTCCGCGAAAACTTGACCCAAATCCTGTGGTTGTATATTGGGCAGCGCGATCTGATAACCATCGGCGACATAATCAGTTCCTTCACCCAGGCCTAGGCCGATAGGCAGAGGAATAAGCTGTTCGCTCTTAATTTTGCGCATGATTGGTTTAAGGTCTTGACCTTCTCCGTCCGAGATTACAATTATGAAGCTTAATTCTCGAGGATCTTTTTTGCTCCGATCATAAGCGTACTTTATGGCCTCGGCATCATTTGTGCCGCCGCCGAACTTTTGGCCATTGATGCTGAATTTGGTCAAGTTGCTGAGCTTTTGGCGCATCTTGGCGTCCAGCGGTTCTTTGGTAGTTTTGACTACAGCTGGAGTATTATCGAAACCAATAATCTCTATTGCCAGATTCAGACGGTGAAAAGCTTCACACAAAAAGGTCAGCCCTTTAAAGGCAGCTTCTATTTTTTCACCTTCCATAGAGCCGGACATGTCCAGCAAAATAGTGAACTTAAAATCTCTGGTGGTCGGCGTGCGGCGTTTATCAAAAATTTTATATTGTGCCGGATCAGCTTCAAACTGCATGGCTTTGTCCATATTGATCCTCTGGCCGGAATCATGTCCGGAAGTGTAGCGAGGATGCTCATTGGCGCGCAGGATTTGTCCCAAGTCATTAACGAACTTGTCTATTTCCGGACCGAGCTCCATAAGTGTCCGGTCATATTTGTTGAGATAATTGCGATCCACAGGTTTTTGGGATAATTCATTGATCTCTGACAGGGCAATCTCACCCATAATTTTCTGCTGTATGGAACGCGAATCTTGAAGACTTGATGCGGCTGGCTGATCTGGCGACGAAATGGCTATTTCCGTCTGGCCCTCTGGACCGGCCGGCGCGTGTCGAGGCATTTTGTCATTATTCAACTCTGATTCATATTCATCATTTAACGCGTCTTCGGCCGCGCCCAGCGCTTGCTCGGCTTTTTCTTGCAGCTGTTGCTGGGTTTTTTGGCTGAGGGTTTGCAGTAATTTTTCTATTTTTTGTTTTAGTTCCAGGGACAATTTATTGGGATCGATCTTGCCGGCTTGACCGGGTTGGATATTTTGGGTTAATTGTTGCAGCTCTTCGGGTCTAAGGTTTTCCAGAGTTTTCTGCATATTGTCCAGCAGTTCTTTTTTCTCTGCCTCGGTGAGAGCATCCCAGATTTGCCGGGCTGTGTTTTGATTTTGCAGGGCTTGATTTAATTTTTCCAGATCTTTAACCTCGGCCATCAATTCTTTGTAACCATTCAGCCAGATTTTTTCATACACTAGCAAGAAAGACTCTTTTGCTGTTCTTTGTATCTCCGCGCTGTCCCGGCTGGCTGGCCAGATATTGTAAGCCTGTATGAAATAGTCTTGGTTTTTTTCTAATAATTTCTGAACGGCTGGATCAAGCTTTGTGGAAAATTGGCCTGTGTGCCAGTAACGAATAACTTCGGACTGGTAAATGACAAATTTAGGCGGATAGCCAAGCTGCTGGATAATAGCATTAACCGCATTGCCGCCGCTCAAGATAGCGTTTTCTTCCGCAAACTGCGCGGCATAAGTTGCTTTTTGCCAGTTTTTGGCTCCGGGGTAATTAGCTTTGGCCCAATTATTGACGCGCGGATCTTCAATAGCATTGCACAGAGAAGAAAACCCGATAGCTTCAATTTCCGCGCTGTCTTTGAGAATATCTTTGAGCAAAGAAGCATACTTGGTAATTACCGCATGGGACACTTCATGCGAGGCGACAAATTTTAAAATAGTTAAGTCTTCCTCGCTGGTGACTAAAGCAGGATCAAAACGGATTTCTTTATGGTCAGAATTATAATAAGAACCTTGGCCGTAATTATTCCAGCGAATATTTGTAACTTTTTCTTTGCCCAAAATATGCCAAACGATATTCTTCATTATATATAGAGCCTGCTGTCCGAAAGCGTTGTCAGGGTTTTGGTAAAACTCTCGCAGCTCGGGATTGAACTCTGTTGGAGCACCAGCCGGCGCTGTTTCGACCTGATCGGCAAATATTTTTTGATTCAGTAACATAACCACCTCAGAATAATATTCATTAATTAATCGTAAGCAAAAAACAAAAGTTGCAAAAATTTTATGAAAAATTCTTGCAACTTTTCTGCCCTGTTTACGATAGATATACAGTAACGCTTTTGGGAGAAATAAAATGTATCGGAAAAATATCGCCATGCTGCAAAAAATCAGAGAAGCGCAGGACAAGCTGAAAGAAATAGACCTGTTGTCTGCTCAAGAAGGCTTGAGCGAGCTGAATAAGCAAAGTTTAGCTAAAATGAAAGAAGATTTTCAGCAAACCGTACTCACACTTTGCGCGGCCATAGGGCAGTATCCTTTTGTGGTGGAGGATTGCGGAGATAATATTTCCAAAATATATCTGGTTAACGGAGATTGTTTATATGCTAGAACTAACTGTATTGTAAAAAGAAGCGCTGAAATATTCGTTCGCTGCAATTTTGAATTATCCTTAGCGCAAAATTCTTGGACAAATGCTTTTGGTGAACTTGCGGAAGGTAGCACAGTTATTATCGGTCTTAATGGTCAAATTGTCGAAGCTCACTGCTCTACTCATGCTGGTTATGAAGGTGATAAATTGACAGATATCATCTTGCCTTCCGGACAAACAATGGAAATTAACCGGTTTGAATGCTATCCTGATGGCACGCTCCGTAGTGTGACCAACGCGGACTATCGTCCAAATATCAAAGTGCAAATTCCGACAGGTGATGTTCCGGTTGTTAATTATCTTGAATTTAATCAACAAGGACAGATCATTTGTGCCAGTGTTCATGATTTTGCTTTGAAATTGCCGGGTGGAAAAATTGTTAAGAGAAGTCATGCCGCACTCCGTTTCGCAGACAATGGCCAAATATTGTATGCTGAGTTAGAAGAGGAAGAACAACGTTTTTCTGATAAGGTGCCGTATCGCTTTCCGTGGGATAATATGGCATACCTAAGAAGCCTCACTATTAAAATTGCTGAAAATAGCTATTATGTTTCTAGTGTCCGTGTGTTAAGGGATGAAAAAATTACTTTGCCTACAAGAGAAACGGTATCTATCACGAACATCTTTTTTGATGTCAATCACAAAATTACGGGTGTAATAATGGCTAATGAATTTAAATTGGCCAATGGGATTATCGCGGAGAAAGATGCAATACTTCTATTTGATGACAACGGGCAGTTAGCGCGCATCGTAAAGAAAAGTGATCAAGAATATGATAGTTGCCGTGCCGATCTGCTTGGAATTTGTATAGGTTATTTGTAGTTATTACTTTGCTTAAACCCGAATAACTTGTTAAAATTTCCTCATGTCCGACCGCTACGATCACCTGACTATCGAGCCGAAATGGCAAAAAAAATGGGCGGAAGCCAAATTGTATCAGGTGACGGAAGACGACTCCTTTCCCAAAACAAAACGTTTTTACTGTCTGGATATGTTTCCTTATCCATCCGGCGCGGGTATTCATATGGGGCATCCCGAAGGCTATACGGCTTCGGATATTTTGTGCCGTTACAAAAAAATGAACGGCTTTAATGTCCTGCATCCGATGGGCTGGGACGCCTTTGGCCTGCCCGCCGAGAATTACGCCATTAAAACAGGCACGCATCCTGCGGCCTCCACGCAAAAAAATATCGCGACTTTTCGCCGTCAAATCAAGGCCTTGGGCTACTGCTACGATTGGAGCAGAGAAATCGACACGACCGACCCCGAATATTTCAAATGGACGCAGTGGATATTTTTGCAACTGTACAAAAAAGGTCTGGCTTATGAAGCCAATATGCCGATCAACTGGTGCGAAAATTGTCAGACCGGCATTGCCAACGAAGAAGTAAAAGACGGCTGTTGCGAACGTTGCGGTGGCGCGGTAACCAAAAAAGACCTGCGCCAGTGGATGTTGAAAATTACCGCCTATGCCGAGTGTCTGCTCAATGATCTGGAACTGCTGGACTGGCCGGAGCCGATCAAGTTGATGCAAAGAAATTGGATTGGCAAAAGCCTTGGCGCGGAAGTGGATTTCGCGCTTGATGGTCTGACAGAGAAACTCAAAATTTTTACCACGCGGCCGGATACTTTGTACGGGGCAACCTTTATGGTCGTCGCGCCGGAGCATCCGCTGCTGGAGAAAATCACAACGCCGGAGCAGAAAATCGCGATAGGAGAGTATATCAAACAAGCGCGGCTCAAAAGCGATCTGGAGCGCGCGCATCTGGACAAAGACAAGACCGGTGTTTTCACGGGCGGCTATGCTGTCAATCCGGTCAACGGCGCGAAGATCCCCATCTGGGTCGCGGACTATGTGCTGATCTCTTACGGCACTGGCGCGATCATGGCTGTGCCCGCGCATGATGAGCGCGATCTGGCTTTTGCCCAAAAGTACGATATTCCCGTCATTACGATTTTTGGCGAGGACGGTCGGGCGACAAATTCGGCGCAATACAATGGTCTGACCAGCGCGGAATTTAAGGAAAAAATTACGGTCGATTTAGAAAAAAAAGGTGTTGGCAAAAAGACGGTCAATTACAAACTGCGCGATTGGGTTTTTGCGCGGCAGAGATACTGGGGCGAGCCGCTGCCGCTAGTGCATTGCCCGCAATGCGGCGTGGTGGCCGTGCCGGAAAATGAACTGCCGCTTAAATTGCCTGACGTGGACAAATACGCGCCGACCGGCACCGGCGAGTCGCCGCTGGCCAATATTCCGGACTGGGTAAATACCAAATGCCCACAATGCGGCGGCGCGGCCAAACGCGAGACGAATACCATGCCGCAATGGGCTGGCTCGAGCTGGTATTATCTGCGTTACATCGATCCGTGCAACAAAACCGAACTGGCGGACAAAAATAAACTGGCTTACTGGCTGCCGGTCGATCACTATATCGGCGGCGCGGAACACGCAGTGTTGCATTTGCTTTACGCGCGTTTCTGGCACAAAGTTCTGTTCGATCTCGGTATTGTTTCGACGCCGGAGCCTTTTCAACGTCTGACCAATCAGGGGCTGATCCTGGCGGAGGACGGCCAAAAAATGTCCAAATCTAAGGGCAATGTCGTCAGTCCTGACGAAGTCATTCAGGAATACGGCGCGGACGCTCTGCGTATGTACATCATGTTTTTGGGTCCGCTAGAAATGTCTAAGCCCTGGTCGCTCAAAGGCATATTGGGAGTGCGTCGTTTTTTGGACAAAGTGTGGAATATGTTTGAGACGAAAAAAATCACAGACGACGCGGCGGACGAAAGTTTGCGTAAATTACTGCATCAAACAATTAAAAAAGTCGGCGAGGACATCAAGGCCTTGAGTTTCAACACGGGTATTTCGCAACTAATGATTTTCGTCAACGAAGC
>JAIRZV010000111.1 GCA_031267055.1 Candidatus Margulisiibacteriota bacterium
AATAAGATTTTTATTAAAAGGAGAAAAAATGAAACTAAATTATCAAAATATGCTCAATACGCCGAAGACCGGCATTCAAATCACCGAAAATGAAATGAAAACGCAATTTGCGAAAGTGCAAAATATTATTGAAGCGCTCAACCGCGGCGAAGGCGACAATCAGGACAAGGGCGTGCCGATGCTCGGCTGGCAGACTTACGCCGGAGAGATAACCCCGGCGGAAATTCAGAAAATCCAGGACACCGCGCGCAATTTGGCGAGTAAATGCGACGTGATTTTTATTATCGGCATCGGCGGCTCATATCTGGGACCGAAAGCCGTCATCGAAGCGATTTACGGCAAAAACTACAACGATGTTCTGAAAACTAAATTGTATTTTATCGGCTGCGACACCGATCCGGATTTTTACGCACATTGCTTGAAAATCGGCGAGGACAGAAATTGCGGCGCGGTCGTGATTTCCAAATCCGGCACGACCACTGAGCCGGCGCTGGCTTTCCGTTTTATCAAGCGGTTGATCGAGCAGCGGCAGGGCCAGAACGCCAGGGATTTTATTATCGCCGTGACGGACGCCAAAAAGGGCGCGTTGCGCAAACTGGCGGACGGCGAGGATTATGCTTCTTTTGTGATACCGGATAATATCGGCGGCCGGTTTTCAGTCGTGACGCCGGTCGGTCTGGTCCCGATCGCTATCGCTGGCATCGACATCGCGGAATATCTGGCTGGTTACAAAAAAGCTTTGCCGTTGATCGACAATCCTGACGCGGAAAAAAATCCAGCCGCGCTTTATGCTTTGCTGCGTTTTCTGGCCTGGCAAAAAGGCGCGGCGGCAGAGTATCAGGTCACCAACTCGGCGTTTTTTGAGTCGAATATCGCCTGGACTATGCAACTCGAGCCGGAATCCGAAGGACATTACGGCCACGGACTGCATGTCGTGCCGGCGGTTTTTCCGCGCGATCTGCATTCGATCGGCCAGCTGATCCAGCAAGGGCCGCGCGACTTGATCGAGATCGCCACCAAGATTTTGACGCCGCGCGCCGATCTACCGGTGCCGTTGTGCGCGGACGACACCGACGAACTCAATTACATACCGCAGAATAAATTGACGCTGAACGATATTAACAAAATGACTATCGATGGGCCGCTGGCCGCGCATTATGCCGACGGCGTGCCGAATATGACTATTGAGCTGGAAAAAATCACGCCGCAAAATTTGGGCGAATACCATTATTTTCTAATGAAAGCGACAGCCATACAGGGTTATTTGCTCGGACACAATCCTTTTGTACAGCCCGGCGTGCAATTCTGGAAAGACAAATTATTTAAACTGGCGGGAAAACCCGGCTACTGATCTTCGTCGTCCCGTAATTCCAGACGATAGGCCAAATCGTTGAAATAATAAACTTCAATAATCGATCCCAGTTCGGCAGTGATTTCTAAATTTGTTCTTTCGCCCGGATGCAAAAGCCTTTCCGCAAATTTCCGGCGGCGGTTGCCGGTCTGCAGATAAACTACAACATTTTGCTGTTCCCATTCTGGCTCGTTTTGCAAATGCAGAAGCAGAGAAATTTTTTCGGCGGTCTTTTCTTTAATCTCTATCCAGACCGGATAACCAGCGCTAATAGTCACATTAATTTTTTCACCACGCTCGATCACCGCGCCGGAATCCGGCGACTGGCTGATGATTTGATTAGCCGGATATTTGTTGCTGTAAACGCGCTCGACCACATTGATCGTCAGACCGCGATCCGCCGCCAGCGGCCCGGCGCTCTGCAAAGTGTGCTCGATCAGATTGGGCGCGGTCAGTCCGGTGGTCTGCTGGCTGGCGTAAATGCGCACAATGCGATTTTTCTTGACGATGCGGCCGACAGACGGGTCGATCGCTACTACGTAATTAGGTGTGATGTCCGAATTAATATACCCGCCGAATTTAACACGCAGCCCCTGCGCGCGCAGCAAAACATTGGCTTCTTCAGCAGGAGTGTTCAGTACATCGGGTATAGAAATACGCGGCACGGAATTGAAATAGTTAAAGAAAATGGAATTAATAAACAACGCCAGCCCCGCGGCAAAAATCCCCACTAGCGCGTAATAAATAATCCGGTCAAAAGGCAGCGACCGATTTTTTTTCGGTGCAGGCGTATTATTGGGAATTTCTTCTGCCGGCATAGTAGTCCTTTTGCGGTGCTGTGGGATTATATCGTCCAACCCATCAATATTAGCATATTCCGGCGCGTTTACCGAGGGCGGCTCGGCCAGCTGATTTTCCGAATGGCCGCCAGTCTGTTCGCGCTGGATCAATTCGGCCACCGGCATAGTGACTTTTTGCGCCTGCAAATCGCCGAGAAATTCCGCGACAGACTGCTGGCGGTAAACGGCGCGGCGCTGCAGGGCTTTGAAAATAATATCTTCCAGATACTGCGGAAAGTCCGGCAAAATAATCGTCAGCTTTTCCGGCGGTCGCAAATAATTTTTGAGCATCATTTGCTTGTTGTTTATTTCCGGATAGGCCGTGCGGCCAGCCAGCAGGCGGTAAAAAATCAAACCCAGCCCCAGTACATCGGCGCTTTTGCCCGAACTCTCACCGCGCAGTTGTTCGGGTGCGAGATAGGCCGGATCGAGAATGGCCGGTTTATTTTGCGCGGTCAGCAGAGAATTAAGCAGCTCGTCAATATAAAAATTACGCACTTTGATTTCACCATTGTTCAAGACATCGATGTTGTCCGGACAGAGCGCGCCATGCACGAGGCCCTGATCCTGCGCGTGTTCCAGCGCTTTGCCGGCGGCGATGATGATGTTCAGAGTCTCCGGCAGCGGCAGGCGTTTGATTTTGGCCAAAATATCCGCCAGAGATTTTTCATATGGCGTGTCGTAAATGACAAAAAAACGCCCGTCCGGCAGATAAACATTGTCAATGATGCGCGTGATGTTTTGGTGGCGCAGGCTGGCGGTTTCCAATATGCCGTCCTGGATTTTTTCCAGCAGAGCCGGCTGGCAAAATTCCGGCCGGTAAGCGCGTATCGAGATTGTTTGTCCGGTAGCCAGCGCCAGACCTTTATGCCAGACACCAGCGGCGTCTGTTTTGAGAGGCTCTCCGAGAGAGTATCTGTTTTTGAGCAATGATTCGGCCATAAATTAGTCTATCGGTATATCGCTGGCGTCCAGCAGAAATTTTTCTTTCTCCAGCTCGGATTGCAGCCGCTTAAAATCAATTTTATGCGCCGCCAGTTTATTGAGGTTGACATTGCGCGCTGTAAAATTATGCGTTTTGCCGCTGGCGGTTTTGACTTTGTGCGAGCGTTTGCCTTTGACATTCCGCTGCATAACTGCCCCCTACTAATATAGTATATTAGCAGAGATTTCTTGCAAAAAACAAC
>JAIRZV010000117.1 GCA_031267055.1 Candidatus Margulisiibacteriota bacterium
TTAAAGACTTTGCTGGCCGATGTGCAAAATATTTTCGCGGCGCGCTTGCGGGAAAAAGGTTTAACTTTTTCTATAATAGAAGAGACGCCAGTGGAAATAAACGGCGATGTTTTCAAGCTCCAGCAAGTATTTATCAATCTCCTCGACAACGCCGTGAAGTATACAGAAAAAGGTGGAATGATCGTGCGGATCGCCAAGACCCCAACACACGCCAGGGTGTCTGTGGAAGACACTGGTTCCGGCATACCACTGGCCGAACAAAGCCGCATTTTTGAGCGTTTTTATGTGGTGGATAAATCCCGTTCGCGCGCGCTTGGCGGCACGGGACTGGGGCTGTCCATCGTCAAACACATAGCGCTGCTGCACAATGGCGAAATTACTGTGGAGTCCTCGCCGCAAGGCAGTAAATTTATAATCACTTTGCCGTTGTTGTAAGTATGTAATATACTTATACTTAAATGCCTTTAAAAAAACCGGACTTCTCCACGCCATTAGCCGAATTGGAAAATCCGTGCCTGTCTACTGACGAAAAATTTGCGCTGCTTAAAAATCTCAAAAGTTTATTTGCGCGGAAAAATCTGCGCGCCGGTTTGGCCGCTGTTTTGGCCAAAAACAATTTGCCGGCCAAATACGCCGCACTGATCCGCGAAGTCTGGGAAAATAAAATGCTGGCTGATATTCGCCAGATAGCTGTCCTGCAATACGCGCACATGCAAAAAACGCAGAACTGGGGCGATCTCGGCGAGCAGCGTATCATGATCAGTTACTGCCGACATTTACTTGAGCTTCCGGCCGAACGGGACATTTCTTTTCTGGATGTGGACATTTTTCAAAATAAAATTCGGGAATTATCCACGCCATATGTCGGCTTGACCGCGGAGGAGTTGCGCGCGGCTGACGAAGCGGTCAAATGCGATTTACTTGCCAAAGAAACGGATTACAGCCGCGAAAAAGACGTCAACGAATTTTTGGAATTTTTAGGCTCGTCTTACGGTTTTATTGCCGGACAGCTCGGTATTTACCGTTCGGTCATCGCCGGACCGGCGGAGATCAAAAAAATAGACAAATACCGCGTCACGACTTTCCAGCAGGAGACCGCGCGCACGCCAGAAGCTGTGCTGTCTATCGCGGCTGTGGTCGGCGGCAAACATGTGGCGATACGCCTGCCGGCCTGCGAGACGATTTTTGCCAATAAATGGCTGCATGTTTTTGCGGCTTCCGCCGCTGAGCGGGAAATGTATTTGCGTCACGAGCTGGAAAACATCGGCTGGAGTTTCAAATTGCGTGCCTTGAGTGGCTATGGCGCGCGGACGACTGAAGAATTGTTAAGCCAAAAAGATATTTTCCTGCGCGAAATGCTTTCCGGCCTGCAATGGCATGAACTGGGGCACGGCATTGTCATCAATGAACTCTTGAGCCAAAAAGACTCGGCTTTCGGTGAGGCGCTGGCCGTGCTTGGCGCGAATATTATCGCGGTTTTTAAAGAGCTGCTGGCGGACTGGGCGCCGCCGCGTCAGAAACTGCAGGGGCCGCTGCATTATTTTTGCGCGGTTGCCCAAAATGACGTTGATATTGCCACAAGACAAATAGCCGTATATCTTTCGGACAATTGGTTTCTCGGTGAGCAGGACGATCATTCTTTTGCCAATCATTCGGAGATCACCGCCGCGCTACTGCTCAAATATCTGGGCGCGCGCCGCGGTGTGGATTTTGCCGGTCTGCGCCGCGAGCTGACGGATAAGCGCGGCGTTTTTTATCATGTTTTGAGCGAATACAAACGAATTTCGTTTTATTTGGAAAAACTCATTAAAGCGGTGGATTTTGTCTGCGGCAGCCGCAAAGTCAATTTTGCGGAATTAAGCCAGATTTATATTCAAAAAGTCCGGCTGATCGAAAAAGAATATCCGGTACGCTCGCTGGAATTTCAAGTGCATTTTTGGGCGAAAATTTTGGAAGATTTGCCGGCGCTCAATCCCACGTTGTTGGCGGAAATGAAAAATTATCTGGCGGAGGAAAACAGAAAGTTTCACCAATTTTTGTTGCGCGAATATTTGCCGCCGCATAATTATCAGACTTTGCGCGAATGTGTTTGTCAGGAATTAAAGAACAAAGGTTTTTACACGCCGCCGGATAAAACAGAATTGGACGAGTTACTGCAATATTTTCAGGCTAATTAGTATTTACGCAGGATTTACAATGACCTCATAGCGTTTCCCTGAGCGTATCAGCAATAATTATACTATTCTTTCAGCAATTTTCGATTCTCAACTTCTTTCAAGATGATCATTTGCTGAATGGCTATGCGGTTTAATTTCACCAAACGCTCCTGTTGAGGTATTTTTTCATTTATGAAGACGGCGTTCAGGTTTTCCATATTGGAAAGACAGATCAACTCGTTAATCGTGGCGTAATCACGGATATTACCAATCAAGCCCGGGTGTTGCTCTCGCCACTGTTGGGCAGTCTGACCGAACAAAGCCACATTCAGCACATCAGCCTCGTTAGCATAAATGATAGAAGTTTGTTGCTTGGTAAGTTCAGCGGGAATTAGATTTTGTTTGATTGCGTCGGTATGAATATGATAATTGATCTTGGCCAATTCTCTTTTGGCCGACCAGCCAAACCGTTTTTGTTCCTGTTCTTTGAGTCGCTGAAATTCCTTGACCAGCAACAGTTGAAAACGAGGACTAATCCACATGCCAAAATGAAACGCAATATCTTTATGAGCATAAGTGCCGCCATATCTACCGGCTTTAGCTTGCAAACAAACTGCGTTTGTCCGCCGCACAAATTCTTTAACGCTGATCTTGAAATTGTTTAGACCCGCTTTGTTTCTAATTGTGGCGAATTCGCCATAATTAAAATCTGGGTTGTTAAGCTGTTCCCAGACTTCTAAATATTCCAAAGTGTTGCGATTTCTCAGCCAATCAGTGACAAAAAAATCCCCATCTTTAGCCTTTATCATGTCTGTTAGGCAAATGTAATCTTCAGTATGAACTCTAATTACAGATATTTCTGTGCTGTCTACAGTAATTTTTGCCATCGATTTTCCTTTTTTTATTTCGTGTTGTCAGTTTATGAATCATATCATTTTTAATGTTGTTAGTATGGATAAATTGTTTGGGTAATATTATTGCTGCAATATTTTCAGGCTAATTAGTATTTACGCAGGGTTTGATAGATGCCTATGCTGGTGCGCTTGATAGCGGCGAGCTGCTGAAGCAGTTCGGTTTTAGTTTCTGACGGCAATTCTTTGCGGTAAGCGGCCAGGAATTTACGGGGCTGAATATTTTCATCAAAGAAAAATAACGTGGCGCGGACTTTTAAGGCCGCGGCGATTTTTTCGATCGTTTCCACCGAAGGAAATTTTTTACCCACTTCAATCTCGCTGACGAAACCGACCGAGATGTCGCAGAGTTCCGCGAGCTTCATTTGTGAAAGTCC
>JAIRZV010000156.1 GCA_031267055.1 Candidatus Margulisiibacteriota bacterium
CTGTGTTTCAAAGACGCTTCCGGCACGAGCAATCCGCGCAAAGTGCACGAAACGCTCAAAATGGCCAAAAAACTGCTCGGCAAAAAAACGCCGCTGGTTTTTCATACGCACGAAACCGCCGGTATATCAGTGGCGGCTTATCTGGCCGCGCTGGACGCCGGAGTGGACAGCATCGATCTTTCGCTGGCGCCGGTGTCGGGCGGCACCTGCCAGCCGGATATTTTGACCATGCTGCACGCGCTCAAAGGCTCGGAGTACGATCTGGGTTTTGATCTGGAAAAAATTCGCAAAGCCGAGGAAGCGCTGACCGAATGTCTCAAAGATTATTTTGTGCCGCCGGAAGCGCTGGCTGTGTCGCCGGTCATACCGCTGTCGCCGATGCCGGGCGGCGCGTTGACCGCCAATACGCAGATGTTGCGCGACAATGGCATACTGGACAAATATCCCGAAATCATCAAAGCCATGAGCGAAGTGGTTTGCCGCGGTGGATTTGGCACGTCGGTCACACCGGTGTCGCAGTTTTATTTTCAGCAGGCTTTCAATAACGTCATGTTCGGCCCGTGGGAAAAATTTGCCGACGGCTACGGCAAAATGATCTTGGGTTATTTTGGCAAAACGCCCGTGTCGCCGGACGCCACGCTGGTCAAGCTGGCCGAGGAGAAAATGAAATTGCCGAAAACGACGGAAAAAGTGCTCGAACTTAACGAAAAAGACGAGAACAAAGGAACAGCCGCCGCCAAAAAAATGCTGGAAACGACGGGCTTAAAAGCCAGCGAGGAAAATATTTTTATTGCCGCGACCTGCAAAGAAAAAGGCATCGCTTTTCTCAAAGGCGAGGGCAAGATCGGTGTGCGCAAAATCGAGAAACCGCAGGACAAACGCCAGCCTGATAATTTTTTGGTCTCGGTCAACGGCAAAAAATATCCGGTCATTTTCAAAGACGGCATTGCGACTGTGGAGGGCAAGAAATACGAGATAAAAGTAGAAAACGGCATCGCGGATACGACCAAACCTGTTGAGCCGACCGCCGCGGATGCTCCGCTGGAAGTGCAGTCGCCGTTTCCGGGCACTGTTTTGAAAGTATTGCAAGAAGCCGGCAAGCCTGTCGCCAAAAACGAAGTGTTGTTTGTGATCGAGGCGATGAAAATGGAGACCGAGATACGCTCGCCGCGCGACGGTGTGCTGCTGGCGGTCAAAGTAAAATCCGGCGACGCGGTGGCCAGTCATCAAGTAATGGGCATAGTGGGGTAAATCGTGGAAACTCTCAGCATCGTCAATCTTTTTCACAATGTACTGCGCGACACCGGTCTCCTGAATTTGACCTGGGCAAATGCGGTGATGATTGTGATTTGCTTTGTGCTGATTTATCTGGCGATCGCCAGAGGTTTTGAGCCGTTATTGCTTTTGCCGATCGGTTTCGGCGGCCTGCTCTGCAATATACCGCTGGCTGGCATCTCGGACGAAGGCGGTTTCCTGTATCATGTGTACAATTTTGGCATCAGGTCCGGCGTTTTTCCGATCCTGATCTTTATTGGCATCGGCGCCATGACGGATTTTGGCCCACTGATCGCCAATCCGCGTCTGGCTTTGCTGGGCGGCGCGGCACAATTCGGCATTTTTTTTACATTGATCGGCGCGGTGCTACTGCCCGGCATGAATTTTACACTGCAACAGGCTTCGTCTATCGGCATCATTGGCGGCGCGGACGGCCCGACGGCTATATTTGTCACCGCCAAGCTGGCTCCGGAACTGCTCGGCGCGATAGCGGTGGCGGCGTATTCTTACATGGCGCTGGTGCCGATCATTCAGCCGCCGATCATGCGTCTCTGCACTACTCCTGCTGAACGCAAAATCAAAATGATGCAGCTGCGTCCGGTCAGCAAATTGGAAAAGATTTTATTTCCGATCGCCGTATTGCTGATTTGCGCACTGTTTGTGCCTTCGGCCGCACCGCTCATCGGAGCTTTCATGTTTGGCAATCTGCTCAATGAATGCGGACAGACCGGACGGCTGGCCGAAACCGCCAAAAACAATATGATAAATATAGTGACTATTCTGCTGGGTTTGGCCGTCGGCTCCAAACTCGCGGCGCAGGAATTTCTGACTGTGCAAACTGTCGGTATCCTGATCCTTGGGCTGGTCGCTTTCTCTGTCGGGACAGCTTCCGGCGTGCTGATGGCCAGATTGATGAACATGTTTTCCAAAAACAAAATTAATCCGCTGATCGGTTCGGCCGGAGTTTCGGCAGTGCCTATGGCCGCGCGTGTGTCCAACAAGCTGGGTCTGGAGGCCGATCCACAAAATTTCCTGATGATGCACGCCATGGGGCCGAATGTTTCCGGCGTGATCGGCTCGGCGGTGGTGGCCGGCGTTTTGCTGGCGGTATTCCAATAGAGTTCCTTGCCGCAGACAGAGAGCCTTGAAAATTAGAGGACGTTAATATTCCCAAAAAGGTTTGAAAAATTCCGCCGGACTTATTTCCAGACCGTCGATAATTTTAAATAGCGTGTTAATTTTTGGTTCACGCTCGCCGCGCTCCACGCGTTGAATGACAGTGTTGTTCAGGCCGGAATTCAAAGCCAACATATACATGCTCAGTTTTTTGCTTTTTCTTATCTTGCGGATGCGGGCAATCACGTCTTGGTTGGAATATTTTGCGCCCCCCGATTTCTCCGGCGCATATGTGACAGTTGACATATAATAATCATAAGGTATAATTAAAACGCTATATATGACATCTGTCCTATATAGAAAATAAATTCGAGGGGGATTTATATGACCATAGCGACGGGCCAGTCAATGCTGGCGAGCGACATGCTCAATCTAGTATTTTTTCCCAAAGGCGCGATCTTGATGTACGACGGCACGAGCTGGCAAGACAATGTTACGCTCAAAGGCTGGTATCAGTGCGCCGGACAGGAAACACCTTACGGGAATACACCGGATCTGCGGAATAAATTTATTATGGGATATGAGAGCGGCAGTCGTACGGGCGGGAATAATTCGTTGACGTTATCTACCACCAATCTGCCGGCGCATGATCATAGTTTGAATATTACGTCCTTGAGCGGTCTAACGCTTGATAATGCTGGAGCACACACGCATACACTCAGCGGTAGCGCGGCGGAAGGTGGCTCACATAACCATACTCTCTCTAATGGGTCAGCAGCTGCGGCTGGCGGACATTCACATTCGTTCTCTGCCGGCTCCGCGGCTTCGGCTGGCTCGCACAGTCATGCTTTAGCTGTTACCGGCGCGAACAATAATGATCATAGTGGTAGCGAAGGCAATGGTGCGGCTGATACGGACGCCACTTTTCACGACGACTCTTATACCAAAGACGCCGGAGCGCATACGCATACTGTTACAGGTACTATATCCACTGCCGACGCACACACGCATACTGTATCAGGCACTATATCTAATGGCGGAGCACACGGTCATACTCTTTCAGGCACAGCGGCGGAAGGCGGTTCGCATACACATACTATTAACAGCAGCAATGCGACTATTTCCGGCTCTGTAGGCAGCGCCGGTTCAGGCACAGCGTTCGATAACCGGCCGAGTTATTACGCGCTGGTCTATATTGTCAAAATGACCGCGGCCGGAAATTAGCTATATTTTCCGCGGCTTAATATGCGACCTTAAACTGTTTAGATTATTGCGAACTTCCTGCCGCTGTCATCTGGTTATAATATTGCATTGCGGTATTTCCAGTAAAGTGTTATTATAAATTTCCTCATATATCGAGGTGGTCACAAGGCCAATAGATTTATCGCGGGGTGGTCACAAGGCTGGTTGCCTTGTGACATGCGACCTCGCCGCTTGAGGCGGCGGGTCTTGAGCAGTCTGGCTTCCAGACTGCTACATATGGTAGGCTTGTTAAACTTTGTAGTTATTTGATAGTTGGTATTCTTGCTTATCGCGGGGTGGAGCAGTCTGGTAGCTCGTCGGGCTCATAACCCGAAGGTCACAGGTTCAAATCCTGTCCCCGCAACCAACGTTTTTTCTTGTTTAAGCCGAGTTAAATAGGTTTTCTACTGGTAAATTAAGATTATTTTTTGAAAAATTCATCCAAAGGCATTTTCAAACTCTCTGATAACTTATTTAACCATCTTAATGACGGAACACTCGCGCCCTGTTCTATAGCCGGGATATACCGCCAACTGCAATTCGCTATTTCCGCTAATTTTTCTTGTGTATAACCCAAAGCCAACCGCTTTTTTCTAATGTTTTTACCGATTACCCTTAAATCCATATGGTAGTAATTTTCTACTATTACAGTGCATAGTTGTATGAATAATCTATTGTATGAACTGGCAGCTGTATGTATAATATTATCAACAAAAACACTTCGGAGGTACAAATATGCAAAAAACTATAGTACGGATAATTATGTTAGGGGTTTTATTGAATACAGTATTCGCGGCAGAAAACAAGCAACTCACAGTAAAAGGTTTCTATAATTTACCAAGTGTGATAAATATGGACACCAAGAATACTGCTTTTGCCGGTTCAAATGTGGAATTTAGTTCAAATGCCGATGTATCAATAGGTGGCGGATTAGGTATAGGAATCGAAGCGGTTATAGCAAAAGTCAAAGAAAACATTGAAATTATCGGTGGTGGCAGTTGGTCATTCCAACGTACTGGTAGTGATTTTGAAGGTAAATGGAAAGCAGAATTAGGAAATCAAAAAGAAACCAGTAAATTACCATTGGGCAGTGACGTTAACGATATAAAAGTTAACATTAAATCAATCTATGCCAAGGCTAGATACTTATTTAATCCTGAAACATCTACTAGTTTTTATGTAGCAGGAAAAGCCGCTTATAATATGATTATGATTGATTTTTCTTCGCCGTATATAGACGACGCAAAATTTGATAGTGGCATAGGCTTTGGTTTTTCTGTAGGTATGATTTATGAAAATGATTTTGACATCGAAATAGCGATTGATAGCATTATGGGCGCAGCAAAACATAATTTCAATATTAGTGACGGATATGTGAGCGTCAGCGACACATTAAAAGGCAATTATTCTTTGACGAATATGTCGGTGTCGGTGGGGTATAGGTTTTAAAAATTAGCAGTTATTACTGTTTTGTAAAAAGCCCTGTTTTTAACAGGGCTTTTTAATTTTTATTGTATAATTTAAACATGTCTAAAAAACAAAGACCTCTTAAATTGAATGGACAGCTTAGAATTTAGGTTTATCCAAAAAAATTGATCTTGCTGTGAAAACTAAAATTGCTAAGTTATTAAAGTCTATAAAATAATGGGAATTTAGACCGTAACCGGTTTTTAGTTATATGAGTTATGAGAATGCGAAAGTTAGTTTGTGGTTTACAAGGATTTCTAAGGGAATTGTGGGTATTTCCATAATAATTTTAATTATCTCTCTTATACTCAAATTAGTGTAGGTTTTAACTTCACCATTTATTAATAAAATCCACATAATTGATAAAATATTAATAATTTTATATTATAACCTATATGTAGTCGACAAGTTTAATAGGAAGAAAATGAAGAGTTGGTTAACTATTTTTTGTGAAAATTTAAAGAAGACGTCCGCACTGCTTTCGAGTTGGATTGCGGCATTTCTAGTGTTTTTTATAATTTCACTTATAGTATGTTTATTTTTGAAACCAAGCATTGAAACAATATACAATCAAAATTTCACAATTATTGAATCAAATGAATCAAATTTAACAGAACAGGACTTGTTAGACATAAACAAATTGATTTCTAAACACAAAATTGTTCCTGTGTCGACAATATATGATAATACATTAAGTTACTATAACTCTCTTATAACGATACTTGTGACTTTACTTGGATTATTCGCATTTGTATCGTGGTTTCATATACGCAATAATGTAAAAAGCGATATTGAAGAAAGTCTCCGAGAAACTATAAACAATGGTAATTTTAATGAAATTGTAGATTGTAAAATAGAGAGCAAGCTACAAAAATACATGAAAGATAATTTAGCTGATTATGCAAATGAGGCATGGGAACTATTAGCAGAAAACATTAAAGAATCCGTATCTAAAGAATATGAACTACAGTCTGATAAAATCAAAGAGGATATATTGAAAATACTTAATGAACAATTAAAACCCAAAGATGAACAGGCAGGAATCATTATTAATCAGGAAGTTGAAAAATAATGGCAACAGATTTGTCAAATTTACAAAATTTTTTAAGTAATAATAAAACTCCTAAAAAAGAATATCCTGATACTATTACGATTCCTCTAATAGATAAAAATAATCCAATTGATAGTATTTTAAATAAAGTCGACGAATTTAGATTAAACAAAAACCCATTAGATATTATTGGTGTTATAGAAAAAATATTCAGAATTAAGCTTGTTGAACAAGACCTAGGAAAGTCTGCGTCGGGTTTCCTTGAAAAAATAGGCGATCAATGGTTTATATATGTAAATAAATATGAAAATGAGTCTAGAAAACGTTTTACTATTGCCCATGAATTAGGGCACTTCATCTATCATAGTGATGAATATTCTACAAATGACACCTCTAAAAGAGACCAAGTATTTTTTCGTGATGAAAATACAAACCCAATGGAACAGCAAGCAAATGATTTCGCATCTAAGCTACTTATGCCGGAGGGAATTTTTTATAAATACATTCAAGCTGGTGATAATACTATAAGTAAGCTGGCTGATAAATTTCAGTTATCTACGGCCGCCGTAAAATACCGTGCTTATAAACTTGGACTTATCTCGGAATATTAATATGTCTAAATACTATTATTTCCCGATATTAAAAACTCGTCCTTCTGAAGTCAACGCTTATGATATATTGGATAGTTCGGTCAAAGATGGAGTCTTACCAATAATTGAAATGACGGGAGAACTTGGCTACACCTATAGCCAAAAACATAAGGATATAAACTTACGAGGGAAACGTCGTCCAGGAGATATAAATAAGAAAATACAAAAGATATTAGATTTTATGGGACAAAGAAAATTTATCTTAGATATAACTGATGATAATTTGCTAAAATATGATGGATTGAGCGACAGAAGTGGTGGTCTCTTAGATCCAACAAATGGTTATGAAACTTGGCGTAATTTTTTATTACAAAATCCAGATTTTAAAAACCAAGTTATACCAACAATACAGTTTAATACCATTCACAGAGATAATGTAGAAAAGCAAATCATTGAGCTAGACAAAACCTTTAATTATATTGCGTTAAAATTACCAACATCTATTCCATTTAATTTTAGTAATGAAGTTAACCCAATTTCACAAATTATAGATTGGATTTTTCAACTTATCAAAAAGCCAAAACTTTTCTTGATTTTAGATTTCGATTATTTAAAAGCTCCAGACATTACACAAATCCAAGGTAAATTAACTGGTATTGATATAACCAAATTAAAAGCACTTATCCCAGTTTTTTCAAGCTTTCCTTCATCAGTTTCTAGTATAGGTCAACCACCTATTACTATATACGAAAACGATATCTCCGATTGGGTACAACAATCACTGAAAATAAATGTTTATCATGGTGACTATTCGTCTATTCATCCGACGAGGTATGAAACAGGTGGAGCCGGTTGGCTTGCCAGAATAGATTACATTGTGAGAGACAAACATACAAAACGGCCATTGTCATACAACTATTTTCGTGCAATTGGAAAAGACAATAGAAATAAAAGTTCTAGTTATTATGGCTTAGCAAAGGAAGTCATTGTTGCATCAGACTATGTACCGGTAAATGAAATATTAACGAGCGGAGACCAACGTATAAAAGCGAAAGCGAATGGCGGAATAGAGGGCAAGGCTCCTTCATACTGGATAACTGTTAGGTCAAATATCTACATGACAATGCAATATATATATCTTAAAAAACGTGGTTCTTTTTTAGTCTTGTGATAATTCTTAAGTCTTCAATCGTAGTGTAATTTCCTCGGTCTTTTAGAAAAAATTTATAAGAAGTAGCGTATCTTGATTTCAATGATATTATGATTTGCTTTTGAATATTCTTCACTGAACATTTTTCAAGTACATGATTTTTTAAATCATCCATCTCGGTATTTTTCTTTTTCGGGCAAAGTTTCTCTAAATCTTTTCGCCACAATAAAGTTATCAACCATTTTTTATCTAATAAAAGCCTAGGCGTTGCCTTACGTTTCATTATTACTTTGTGGTCTTTTTTGATTATTATCAACCCAATATCTTTTGACACAAAATCTACCGCTGGATTATTAATAAATTTTTCAGATAACACTAAATAAACCATGTTAAAAACCCTAATATAGTCCGAAAGTTGTTCTTTCAAAGTTCGCAAACTATCTTGCTCACTTTTTATCTCAAATCCTATTGTTTTATTCTCACGGAGAGCAATCAAATCGGCCCAACGATTTCCTTGGAAAAATGGGGTTTCGCTTGCTAACAAATCATAATTTCCGTTTTTAAGCAGAAAATCTATTAGTTCTGCTTTTATAATGTTAGCCGCTCCAACTTTGCCTTTTCGTATTCCCATGTTCTCTCCAAACATTATTTATTCCGGTGTAATTATCTATAAGCCGCTTAATTAAAAATGCTACACTGCTGTTAAGTTCTCTATAGCAAAAATCAGCTCCATACCACGCTGCCGTAAGAGGCACTAGCTATAGAAATCACGTAAAAAACAAAAACCGCCTCTTGCTTTTAGCGGTGACAGTTTTCACTTCACTGCCCAGCACAATGACTGCCTGATTGTTGCTGATCGGCCGCAAGTCGAGTTTAGCTGAATACAAATCAACTATCTTTTTCGCCGCTTTTTGAAAAGGAAAATTCGTAAGATGCGGCACCACACAAAAATCAACAATCGCCAGAGCCGCAAAATCATCATGCAGGTCTTTGGCCGCGGCAGGGCTATCCATATATTTTACATATTCTATTTCTATGTTTTTTGAAACGATCATTGCTCCGGCCGATGACCCGATGTACAGCTTGCCCTTATTTATATGTTGGCGGATAAGTTTGTCCGCGCCGGTGCGTTTGAGCGCTTGCAGCAGGAAAAAGGTGTTTCCGGCTCCCACAAAGACATAATCTGCGCAGGCTATTTTACCGGCAATTTCCTGGCGCGATGCGGTTGAAATTTCCAGCTCATCAATAAGCATACCAAGTTGAGCCAGCGCTTTTTTATCGGCGCCCACATAAAAAGGCGCTTTTTCCGGCAGGCAGGCTGTCGGTATGAAAACAACTCTTTTGCCGGCGCAAGTGTTCCCGGTAAAGTCTGCAAACAAACTAGCCGCTCCTGAAAAATAGGACGCCAAAAAAAGTTTTTTCATTAAAACCTCCTTATTTAAATATTAACACACCCTGCCGCCGTCTTGCCTATTTAGCCCGGATTGTGGTATATTTTGCGCCCTCTTTGGTAAAGAGGCATTTTGAAAACGAGGTTAGGCAAATGAGTTACAAATGCGCGGTCTGCGGAAAGCAAGTTGTCACGGGAAATAAAGTCTCGCACTCCAAACGCCACACGCGTACAAAATGGCTGCCCAATCTGCAAAATATAAAAATAATTTTGCACGGGCGCACCCGTAAAGCAAAAGTCTGCACTAGCTGCATACGCTCCGGCAAGATCACCAAACCGGCGCCGCGTATCCTGCCGCAAAAAGCCACCGCTTAAACTCTGCGCTATTTAATTTAACTTTGATTTTCCTGCCGCAGAATAGCTGCCGCCGCGACCATATTACGCAAACTGGCTAGCGTTTCTTTTTCCGCTCTAGTCTTTAGGCCGCAGTCCGGATTTACCCAGAGTTTGGCGGCGTCCAGGCTGGCGCACATTTTCCGCAGAATACTGGCCATTTCTGCGACAGCCGGCACTCGCGGCGAATGAATATCGTAAACGCCCGGACCGATTCCTTTGTCATAATCAGCCAGCGCGGACAGCAAAGTCAGATCAGAACGCGCCGCTTCAACAGTGAGCACATCGGCGTCCAGCGCTTTGAGCGTTTCGATAATGTCCTCAAATTCGCTGTAACACATGTGCGTGTGGATTTGAGTTTCCGGCCGCACCAGATAATGCGTCAAGCGGAACGCCTTGACCGCCCAGTCCAGATAATTTTTCTGCCAGTCCGCCCGACGCAACGGCAGTTTTTCCCGTAAAGCGGCCTCGTCGATTTGAATAATTTTTATCCCGTTCTTTTCCAGGTCCAGAACTTCCGCCTGTATCGCCAGAGCGATCTGGCAGGCGATTTCCGCCAGCGGAATATCCTCGCGGGGAAAAGACCAGTTCAAAATAGTGACGGGGCCGGTGAGCATGCCTTTGACCGGTCTGGCGGTCAGGGACTGGGCATATTTTATCCATTCCACCGTAAAAGCCGCCGGACGTGAAACATCGCCGAAAATCAGCGGCGGCTTCACGCCTCTGGTGCCGTAAGACTGCACCCAGCCGTTTTCCGTGAATACAAAACCCCGCAAATGCTCGCCGAAATATTCCACCATATCGTTGCGCTCATACTCGCCGTGCACCAACACGTCCAGCCCAATTTCTTCCTGCTGAGCGATAACCGTTTTTATTTTTTCTTTGAGGCGTTCCTTGTATTCCGCCGTGGTCAACTCGCCCTGTTTATAAGCCTTGCGCCACTCGCGCACTTCCGGCGTCTGCGGAAAAGAGCCTATCGTGGTTGTCGGCAGTGGCGGAAGTTTTAGCGTTTTTTGCTGCACGGTCTGCCGCTCGGCGAAAACAGGCTGACGAACGATCTCCGTAGCGGCGGCCTGCCGCGCCTGTGCTCTGACCTGTGTATTCAAAAAATCCGGATCATTTTGCCCGGCCAGAATAATTTCCTGATTGCGCCGTAAAATGTCGCCATCGGGATTTGCGGTCAGCTCTTTTAAAACGGACAATTCCTCTAATTTCTCTTCCGCAAAAGCCAGCCGTTGTTTATATTTTTCCGCCAGCTTCTGTTCATAACGCACAGAATACGGCACATGCAACAAGGAACAGGAAGTGTTCAAGACCAATTGTTCCTGCGGCAGGATTTTAGCCAGCCTGTCCAGTATGGCCAGACTTTTTTGATAATCATTCCGCCAGATATTTTTGCCGTTGACCAATCCGGCATACAGTTTTTTGCCGACAGGGAAACCGTATTTCTCCAGCAGATCCAGATTGCGCTGTCCGCCCTCGACCAAATCCAGCCCGACGGCGTCAAAATCCATTTCGCTAACTCTGGCGTATATGTCCCGTATGTCGCCGAAATAAGTTTGCAACAAAATTTTCTTACCGTGTTTTTCCGCCAACAGCCGCGCGTAAATCCGCTCAAAAAGAGCGATATCGTCCGCGGTCAAATCCAGCGCCAGAGCCGGTTCATCCAGTTGAACATATTCGCAGTTGTAAGTGGCCAGAGCGGAGAATATTTGGCTGTAGGCCGCGGCCAGTTCGTCAACCAGAGCGTCCGGACTTTGGGCAGACTTATTGAGACTGAGCCGCAAAAAAGTGTAAGGACCGATCAGCGCCGGACGATAATTCAAACCCAGATTTTCCGCCGCGGCGCATTCCTCATACAATTTATTATTTTGCAGAACAGGCTTAAAACCGGTCTCGATTTCGGGAACCAAATAATGATAATTGGTGTTGAACCACTTGCGCATTTTCAAAGCCCGCGCGTCCTGCCCGTCTTTTTGATGCCCTCTGGCCAGCGCGAAATAAGTGTCCAGCGCAGACAGGCCCAGCTCCCGATAGCGCGCCGGAATTACATCCAGCAAAAAAGCCATATCCAGCATATTGTCGTAAAGAGAAAAATCATTGACCGGAATAATATCCAGCCCTTTTTCTTTTTGCCGCAGCCATTGCGCCTCACGCAGTTTTGCCGCAGACAGCAGTAACTCGGCCTGCGTTATTTCCGCGCGAAAATACTGCTCGGTGTATTTCTTTAATTCCCGCCGCGCACCGATACGAGGATACCCTACAATTGTAGTTTGCATTTGTTTCATGATGGCGTCTCCTCGACCAATTTGGATTCTTTCCCTGTAAGTGTTCCGGCTTTACGGTTGCGGGTCAGCGAGGGAATTGCGCCCTGCTTTCCTTACTTCGAAAGAGAGGGTAGTCTAACAAAGAATAAAAAGTTTGACAATGAAATGCTTTCTTGGGTAGAGCGAATATTTCTATAATTAAACGCGAGGGCGGCCACCGGCCGCCCTCTTTTGAACAAAACAAATCGTTAAGATTTATTGTTGTTCTGTCCAAGTATTGGTATCCCAAACATATGTATGATCACCCGTAAGAGTAAGACTTTGACTTGTGAAAGATACAGTTTTACCATTTGATACAGTTATGCTTGCTCCAGATTCACCGCGGACAGGCATGTGAGAAGTGTAATTATCTTGTATCGTTACTGCTCCCTTGATTAGATAATCAGCCTTTCGTAACGTAAATTCCGTATTACTGTCGTTGAGCTTTATTAAGCCACTATTGCCTACGAACAGATTGTTGCCTACATATCCCTCGCTGTTGTACTTGAAAGTCAGACTTCCATTGCCGTTGCCGCTCCAAATAGTGCCGCCGCTGTCATTTGTATCCTTGAGCACACCGCCGCTCTCTATGGTGACAGCGCCGTCAAGCTTTATAGTTGCCGCACTGTCTAGAGTAAGTTCTCCGCCGTCTTTGACATACACTTTTTCACCGCCTGTAATTTGCAGTGTTCCTTTAACCGTAGCATCTCCATACAATTCATAACCGGCTTTCTTCAAGACCAGCTCACCGTCTGTCAGCTGAAATATGGCGGCAGCGTCATTTTCTGTGCCTAGAAAAAGAAGGAGACCATAGGATGGATGATATCTGTATCCTTGAGAGCCAGTTTCATACACTATACTGGCATCATCGTTTGTCTGCCATGGTCCATCAAGTTCGTGAGTGGCACGTTCATAAGCGCCATAGTCAACCAGCATAGCTCCTGATTCTATTGTGATAGTGCCTGCCAGTGCCGGACGTACATTATCAGAAACATTCAGTATCGCGTCTTCCGCCACGATCAAGTTTTTTCCGGCATTAATAGTTACTGTTGCGTCGATGGTGATCGTTGTATCTGCCGGAATGATAACATCGTCCACTGATTCCAGCGCGTCCAGCAACTCGTCAATGGTTTCGACTGTGTCCGAGGTTCTTTGATAGTTGTTGCCGCCGCCGCTGCTTCCACCGGCACTGCTCGCGGTCTTGCCACAGCCGGCGAGAGACAGACCGAGCGCCAGTATGGTCAGGGATACAAATAGTTTTTGCCAATTTATGTTCATTAGTAGTACTCCTTTTTTTAATTTAAATTTCGATACCACATAACAAATTAGGAACAATAAACTATCATTGTTGTTATTTACTGCACCTCCAGTAATTATTTTCCACCGCAGAGAAGTTGGGCACAGGGCACAAGAGACGAGAACTAGTTGTGAAAATTGTAGCGGGGGGGGGGGGGGGGTATTTCAAAAGTAATTATATGGCTTATTTACCCGAAAAAAACTCGTCTGTGAAACAAAATGTTTCACGGAAATGTATTAGAAAAGTAATTCAGGAACTTTAATGAAATAAATTTCTGCACTCTGCCGCCGTTATGTTTCAGCGCGGCAAATATCTTTACCCAAAGCGAACACGGCATAGTAGATGCGTTGCATGCAACGCATCTACAACAGCGGGCAAAATATTTGCCGCACTAACTTGAAAGCGAATATTAGACCACTTTCATTATATAGATCACCGTGTAAAACGCCGGACGATTGTCGAGCGCAGTCGGCCGATCAGCCCCGTAGCTAAATGAATATGAAGCACCAGTTAATGTATTAGAAACATGAATATTATCGTCGTACCATGCTGTATCAAGACTACGAACATTCATCCATTGCCCTGCTATTTTAACATGTCCACCTTCGTCACCAATTCCATTACGATGAACAATAGATTCCCACCAGCCGTATAATTTTGGCAAATTGGCTTCGCTCAAAACAGGAGAATTTGTGCCGCCGGTTGCTCTATCATCACCATAATCCCCGCCACGCAGGAACTTATCGATTAGATTAGGTGTGCCGTTCTGACCATTGCAGATTTTCCAGATAGCTTTGAAAGCCGAATCTTTGGCATCCCAGGCCGCTGCGCTGAAAGTCAGTATTGTGCCTTTCGGGAAAAAACCCAACGTGCTCAACGAATTTAATAATGCCAACTGTGCGTCGGATAATTTATCTTGTTTTACGCTGTTTATGGCATAGACCTGCGCTTCAGTAGCGAATTTTACGCCGTTATCAGTAGCGTCTGTCGTTTTGGCTACACCCAACAGCGGTTCAGCCGCCGCGTCCGTTGTGCCAAAAGTTTTAATGCCGGTTATTGTTTCCACTCCGGTTTTGTGTAAAGCGCTGTTGTCTTTAGCATTCAAACTATCATAGACCGCTTTGACTGACGGATACTGCGCGATGCTTGAGCTGTTACTGCTGTCTATGGTATCTGTTTTATTGGCAACATTTTCTTTGGTATGCAAAGCATTGCGCATACCTTCAGCCGAAAGGCTTTTGCCGGTGGCGATATTGTAATCTCCCGTTGTAAAATCTATGTCTGTTGTGTCCGTGTAATTATCTGCGTTTGTCATAAAAATTCCCCCTTTTAACTTTCTTTGCCAGCTGGCAAGTAAAACCAACTATATTATATCCTATGATTTATACATGTCAATTGGCAAGTATCCGCGCAAAGCTGAGCTGGGCTTGAAATATGATTCGATAGATGTCGGCCTTTATCTAAAAGAATTACGTCTGGCACGGGATTTGAGCATTTATCAGCTGGCTTACAAAGCCGGTCTGCGCGAGTCCGTCATCATGCGTATCGAAAAAGGCCAACGCGAGCCGCGCCTCAATACCTTGCTCAAGATCATTGAGGGACTAGGGCTTACTCCGGCCCGTTTCTGGCGGGTTTTCGATTAGTTAAAAAATTTATGATGGTAAAGATATTTGCTGTGCTTAACGTTTTACTGTCCAACCCAAACTTTCCTGCTGCAATTTGTACAGTCGCGCAAAAAGGCCGTTCTTGGCCAGCAATTCGCGGCCGGCGCCTTCTTCCACCAATCGGCCATTGTCTAAGACCGCTATTTTGTCCGCGTCCAGCACTGTGCGCAGTCTGTGCGCGATGACAATGACTGTCCGGCCTTTAACCAGTTCCGCCAGAGCCGCCTGTATCTGCGTTTCGTTTTCCGGGTCCAGACTGGCGGTGGCCTCGTCCAGCAGGACGATAGGCGCGTTTTTCAAAAGCGCGCGGGCGATAGAAATGCGCTGGCGTTCGCCGCCCGACAGCGTGCAGCCGTTCTCGCCGATAATCGTCGCGTAGCCCTGCGGCAGCGCGCGGATAAATTCATCACAGCGCGCCATTTTCGCCGCCGCGCGCACCTGAGCGTCCGAGGCATCCTGCCGGCCGAGGCGAATATTGTTCAGCGCCGTGTCATTGAACAGCGCCACATCTTGAAAAACAAAACTCATGTATTTTAATAAACATTCCGGCTCAATGCCGCGGATATTTTGTCCGCCGATCAATATTTCTCCCGACCGCGTATCCCAGAAACGAGCGATCAGCCGCGAAATAGTTGTCTTGCCACTGCCGGACGGCCCGACCAGCGCGGTGACGCCGTTCTGCGGAATTTTCAAATTGATATTTTTCAGCACATCTTTATTGTGGTAGGCAAAGCTGACATTTTTTAATTCAATATTATAATCCGGCAAAACAATATTTTCTGCGCCGCCCAAAAGCGGTTCGCGGCGCAAAGCCTGCATACGCCGTGTGGAGATAAGAAAATAAAAAAGTTCCGGCAGCAGGGTAAAGACGATAATCAGCGGCGAATAAATACGCGCGCTAATAATAATAAAAATCAACAGTTTAATAACGTCCAGACTGCCGCCAGTCAAAAGTAGCACGCCGATCAGCGTTACCAGACCGAGACCCACCTGTAAAATCATCATGGCCAGCGTGATAGCCGTGCCGGTAATTCCTTCAAATTTAATTGCTTCGAACATCATCGAGCGCAAGGCTATTTCCAGCACCCGGGATTTTTCGCCGGACAGACCAAAAGCCTTGACCACCTTGATGCCGTCCAGATATTCCTGCACCTGATCCGAGACATTCAGCTTGGCCTGCACACGCCGCTCGCCAAGTTTAGCCTGTATTTGCCGTCCGCCTAAAATCACACCCAGCGACAGCGGCAACGCGGCGAACAGAGCCAGCGCCATGCGCCAATCATAAAAAGCCAATGCGCCGCAGGCCAGCGCCGCCGCGATAATACCCGCGCACAAGCCCGGCGCCACGTGGCTCATCACATGTTCGATCGTGGTGCAGTCGGCCATCATATTGGTGGTCAGCTCGGACAGGTCTTTGTTGTTGAAGAAACTAAGCGGCAGGCGGCGAATATGCTCCGCCACTTCCAGCCGGATTTTTTCCGACTCGCTGTAGGACACAGTGTAAGTTTTGCGATATTCATTTTGATAGGCGAAAAAATATAAAATGACCGCCGCTGTTCCGGCGCCGAATAGCAGCCACAGTTTCAGAATATTTAACGGCGCTCCATTTAACAGCGGCTCCAACAGGACAATGATAGTCTGAATGATCACCGCAAAAGACAGCAAGAGCAACAAATTGGTCAGGACACAAGCGCGCACACCGCGCAGAAAATCCCGATAACCGTTGTCCGACAAGCCCAGTAATTCTTTGAATTTAAACACCGAACCGCTCCTTTCTCGCGTTAGAGGACAGCGTCCAGTTCAGTGCGCTCGTGTACTGTGCCCACATCCGGCTGTAAAGTCCCCGCGCGGCGGCCAATTTTTCAGGCGTCCCTTCTTCGACTATTTTGCCTCTGTCCAGCGTCACGACTTTATCCGCGCCGCGCACAGTGGAAAGCCGGTGGGCGATAATAATGACAGTTTTATTCCGCATCAGTTTTTCCAGAGCCAGCTGTATTTTGTGCTCGTTTTCCGGATCAGCAAAAGCGGTGGCCTCGTCCAGCACCAGTATCGGCGCGTCTTTCAGCACAGCCCGCGCCAACGCCAGACGTTGTTTTTCGCCGCCCGAGAGATGAATATTTTTCGCGCCGATCACTGTGTCATAACCCCGCGGCAATTTCTGAATAAATTCATGACACTGCGCGGCCTTGGCGGCGGCAAGTACTTCCGCACGGGAAGCATTTTTATTGCCGATCAGAATATTATCCGCGATACTTTGCTTGAACAAAAACACATCCTGAAAAACAAAACTGACTATGCTCAGCAAATATTCGCTGGACATATCCCGAATATCCACGCCGCCGATCTTGACCGCGCCGGACTGCGCGTCATAAAAACGGGGAATGAGATGGGCGATAGTGCTTTTGCCGCTGCCGGATGGCCCGACCAGCGCCGTCACTTCGCCCTGGCTGGCTGTGAAACTCACGTCCGTCAACGCGGCCGGACCGGTCTGCATACCACTGTTGTAAGCAAAAGTTACATTCCTAAAACTTACGGAGTAATTATCCGTGGTCAGCGGAGTTTTGGTCTCCGGCAGCGGCCGCGCGTCCAGCATTTTGTCCATGCGCGCCACGCCGTCCGCGATTTGCTGTCCGATCTGTGACACATACAACAATTTGAGAAAAGGCGTAGCCAGCGACACGGAGAAAATCAGATAAAATACCGCGGACAGCGCAAACTGCGTATAGTCCGCTGTATGTCCGGCCAGCCAGATAATTGCCGGCAACAGAAACACATATACATTGCTGATAGCCGCCATAAACAGAACCATATACTTTTCAAAAGACAGGGTGTAGTTCAGGCAAAAACGACCGTAATTTTTAATGGTAGCGTAAAATTTGCGAAAAGAAAAAATCGTTTGATTGAAAGCCTTGACCACCGTGATACCGCGCACGTATTCGACCGCCGCGTTGTTCATAGCTTCCAGCGAGTCCTGATACTGCTTGATAAATTTCTGCGCGGCTTTATTGCCCATCGCTGAAGCTTGAATAGAATAAGCGAGAACGATCGGCACAAAACCGGCTAGCCCCAGCCGCCAGTCAAACCAAAAAAGTATGACCAGCGCCACCACCGGCATAGCAAAAGAGCCAGCCAGATCGGGCAGCTGATGCGCGATGAATTCTTCCAGCTTCTCGATATTTTCATCAACTATTTTGCGCAACTGGCCGGTAGGGTGTGCGGTGTGAAAGCCCAGCGGCAAAGCGGCAAT
>JAIRZV010000017.1 GCA_031267055.1 Candidatus Margulisiibacteriota bacterium
AGAGCGAATATCTTTGCCGCCGCGAGCCGTGGCCTCTCACTTAACGTCGGCTACTTTGTAGCCTTGTTAAGTTCGAGCCAAAACTCGCTTACGGCAAAATATTCGCTCTGCAAATGAGCATAGTTAAAGCGCGGCAAATATCGGCTCCCCTGCTAAGGGGAGCTGGCAAAAATCTGCTGTGCAGATTTTTGTCTGAGGGGTGTCTCGCCAAAGCGAGACATTCACAATATGTCTGAAGTGAAATAAAAAAACGGAGTTTTGCGATGAAAAAATTTTTAAATTTAAGATTTGTCGATAGTTACCCCCCCCCCCCCCCCGTATTTTTCGTGTACCTACGCTAAAAATCTAAGTAATCCTAACGCAATAGAAAACAATATCCTTTCCGGCTGAAAAGCCGGCAGGGATTTTTATTGTTTAGGCAGTAATCAAAGAGGAGGTGATTTATATGGGAGAGGAAGCAGCAGCAACAAACTTAACAACAGCAGGATTTAAGAAAGTGGATAGTTTGACAGTAGGCGGTGTGACGCTGAGCAATATTGCAAAAGACGCCTATAACGCGATCGGCAATGTTACACAGATTCGTTCCAAGCTTATGTCGGAGATTGAAAAAGTGGCTACTGGCAACGGCGGAAAAGAAATAAATGTCAGTTTTAAATCCGGTGCATCCGCAGTATCCATCGACATCTCCACCGGCGCCGGCGCTTTGGTGCTGGACGACGCTTTGCAAGAGTTGTCCACATTGGAACAGGCCGCGGCTCAGCTCGTGGCGGCAGAGAATAAAGCTCAAAAGCAAGTACATTCGGTGACAGGTCAGGGATAGTTGTTTTTGATTGTTGAGACGTTGCATGCAACGTCTCAACATCTTCTCCGAGGCAGGTGTATAATTTCTTTATGCGTGAAATCTCCGCTGAATTGATCGCCAAAAAAATAGCCGCCACCACTGTGGATCTAAATCTCCATTTGCCGCCGGATGTCGAGCGCGCGCTGCGAGAGGCGGAGCAAAACGAAACTTCGCCGCAAGGCCGCACTGTCCTGCAAAAACTCTGGCAAAATGCGCAGGCCGCGCGCGCGGACGGACTGCCGCTCTGCCAGGACACCGGCACGTGCGTGGTTTTTTTGGAGATCGGACAGGAGGCGCATATCGCCGGAAATTTAAATGAAGCTATTCAATCCGGCGTCGCGCGCGGGTATCAGTCCCTGCGCAAATCCATCGTACGTGATCCGCTCGATCGCGTAAACACGCAGGACAATACACCGGCCGTGATCCACACCGAGATTGTGACTGGAGACACATTCAAAATTAATTTACTGGCCAAAGGCGGCGGCGCGGAAAATAAATCCGCATTGTATATGCTCCGCCCGACCACGGATAAAAACGAAATAATCGCCAAAATTGTCGAGACCGTGCGAAAAGCTGACTCGGCGCCCTGTCCGCCGCTGATACTCGGTATTGGCTTGGGCGGAACTTTTGACACCGCGCCTATTCTGGCCAAAAAAGCCCTGTTGCGCGAGATCGGCAGCGCGCATCCTGACCAAAATTACGCCGCTCTGGAAAAAGAAATTTTGCAAGCAGTAAACAAACTAAATATCGGTCCGGCCGGTTACGGCGGCATTACCACCGCGCTGGCCGCGTTTATTCTCACGGCTCCGTGCCATATCGCCAGTTTGCCGCTCGCCGTAAATATTCAGTGCCATGCGGCGAGGCATTGCGAAATAATGTTATAATCGCCCAATCATGAAAATCATCGGTATCACCGGCACCAATGGCAAGACCACCACCACGCATATTGTTTGCGAAATTTTACAAAAAGCCGGTTACAAAGCCGCGAAAATCGGCACGATCACCAACCGTCTGACCACGCCGTCGCCCTGGGAGCTGGCAGAGATTTTCGAGCAAGAGAGAAAAAAAGGCACGGAATATTTGGTCATGGAAGTTTCCTCGCACGGCATACATCAGGATCGTGTTAAAGGTATTTATTTTCACGTCAAAGCGTTGACTAATGTCACGCGCGATCATCTTGATTATCACAAAACTTTTCGCGCCTACCAAAAAGTAAAATACGGCTGGCTAAAGCGTGGCTGTGGCATAAAAATCACCCCGCGGATTTGGCGCCGGGAAAAAATCGATTTTAAGCACCCGTTTACCGGCAAATTTAACGAGCACAATTTGCAGACCGCGCTGGCCGTGCTGAAAAGTTTAAATATTTTGCCCGAAAAAAAATTGAAAAAACTCTTCGCTGATCTGGCGCCCGTGCCCGGCCGTTTCGAAGTCATTCATAAAAAACCTTTTGTCGTCGTCGATTATGCTCACACGCCCGACGGCCTGGAAAATCTTTTGAACGCCGTGACTGATTTGCGCCAAAAACAAAAATCCGGCGGCCGTATCATCACAGTTTTCGGCTGCGGCGGTGACCGCGACAAAGGGAAACGGCCAAAAATGGGGCGGCTGGCTTTGCGCAAAAGCGATATTTGTCTGGTAACTTCAGACAATCCGCGCACGGAAAATCCCGCGGCGATCATTCAAGACATTTTAACCGGTATGCGTCGGGGATTTTTTAACCGGAGTAAAAAAATTATCGCGCAGGCCGATCGGCGTCAGGCCATACAGCAGGCTGTGCGTCTGGCGCAGGCTGACGATTTTGTCGTGCTGGCTGGCAAAGGTCATGAAACCTATCAAGTGCTCGGCCGGAAAAAACAGCATTTCGATGACCGCGA
>JAIRZV010000163.1 GCA_031267055.1 Candidatus Margulisiibacteriota bacterium
ACTATCTCGTCACCGGCCTGCGCCAGAGTGAGGATAGACAGCGTGATAGCGGATTGGCCGGAAGCCAGAGCCAGCGCGCCAACGCCGCCGTCCAGCTCGGCCAGTCTTTTTTCAAATACGTCGGAAGTGGGATTCATCAAGCGTCCATAAATGTTGCCGAATTTCCGCAGGCCAAAAAGGTCGGCCGCGTCTTTGGCGTCCTCGAAAACGTAAGATGTGGTCTGATAGATAGGCACCGCGCGCGCATGTGTGGCCGGATCGACCACCTGTCCGCCGTGCAATAATATTGTCTCGTCTTTGTAAGTCATGGTTTCCTCCTGATTGTTTTTTTTAACTCATCATTTTTTCGCGATACATTAAAACACTTTTTGGTGCGGCGTTCACCTCCTAATTAAAAAAATTATATTTCATATCTTTTAACTAAATACAGCAAAAACCCCGCCAGCGTTGTAGGATACAGGAACAGCGAGAATAAACTTTCCATGCGCGTTTCACCCCTTATTTTTTCCAGATAAGAATTTATATAATCCCTATCGATAAAGTATAGATTACAGCATAACAGAAATTTTGTCAAGTAGGTATTTGTGCAATTCCTACTCTCTTGGTATAATTTAAAAATGCAAGTTTCTTATAAATGTGATTACGCTTTGAAAGTGTTGCTGGAGCTGGCCTTGCACCGCGCGGGCGGCGTCATTTCCTCGCAGGAATTGTCCAAAAAATTGGACATACCGCTGAAGTTTTTGGAGCAGGTGCTGGCGGATCTGCGCAAGGGCGGTTTTGTGGAAAGCCGCCGCGGCAATATGGGCGGCTACTCTCTGGTCGGCCAGCCGGCGAAGATCACGCTGGGCAAAGTGCTGCGGCATATAGACGGACCGGTGGAGCCGATCGACTGCCTGAACAGCGGTTACAAAAATTGCCGCGATCTAGAGGCCTGCGCTTACAAGCCGGTCTGGGCCAGAGTGAATAAAGCCATCACGGATATTATCGACAATGTCTCGCTGGAAGACATCGCCCAGAAAACACTCGCGGCCAGAGAGGCGTTGAATTATTCGATATAAATTTAGGCTCTTTGTTCCATAAATATATGGCGCGTACTTAAACCAGCGCGGACGCTTGTAGACCGGCTAAATGGTCTATCTGCGTTTCACTCTTTTGCCCATGGCTTTGTCGTGCTTTCGGACCTTGCGGAGTTCCAGTACAAATGCGATACGCCTTACGCGCCGCAGGCCGAGGCTGGCATTCTCTGGAATGACCCCGACTTAAAAATCGACTGGCCAATCGCCGCGCCGCTTATTTCAGTCAAAGACCGGCAAAATCCACGGCTGCAGGATTTGCCGGAAGAGTGCTTTTTCTGAAATTGACTGTATATAAACAAGATTTTCAGATTTTGCCGTCGGAAAATTACTTGGAGCTATTGGGCTTGTCTGTTTGAGTTTTCGGGTGCGAAGAATTTTGGCGAAATTTCAGCAAAGACATAAACGGTGCGACCATGAAACCCAAACCCGCAAACCCCAAAAGTCCAGCATAGCCCGGCAGCAAGAGAATGCTAGCTGATAAGATCATCGCGCCAACTGAAATTTCTTTCCAGTTTTTTTGGAATGTTTTTAGCAAAACATTTTCTTTGGGGATATTCCCTTTAGGCGTAACATTAAACAGCGCATTCTTTTCGCCGAACAAGCCTTTCTTAACTCCGCGCGTTATCGCTAATCCGGCGCCGATGTTGGCCAGTGAACCGGTCAATAAATGTTGTAAATAATGCCACGCCGTATCCGAACCTTGTTTAATTTTAAGAAACACAGCTGGCATTCCGCCAAGTAAAACAAAAGGTATGATAAACAGGCCGGCAATCGTGCCGCCGGATTGCAGCCAAGCAGACATATCATTAAGCAAAAGATAGTTTTCGATGACGCCAATGCCACCATTTTTTAAGGCGGCATAAAGCGCACCACCGGTTAGGGTAATCAGCGGTGTTACTACTTGCGCCATTGCCTGCTGGGGATAACCCCAAGCCCTGAAGAACACATCAACTTTTTCATTCCAGGGAATATGCTTGGCTTTGAGCAAAGGCCATAAATACCAGCGCATATTTTCCATATTGCCCTGTGCCCAGCGCGCCTGTTGTATTTTATAGCGTTCTAGATTGGCCGGCACGGGATCGATAAGTTGCACGTAATTCACTCTTTGGCCTCTCGTCCAATATTCTGAACTGGCACGGATCGTCATGCCAGCCGCCCAGTCCTCGCTAACGCTGTCTTCCGGCCAGCCGTGTATCTCATTCCAAGCGTGTCTATTGTAAAGCAGGCCAAATCCCGTGGAATTGGCAAAGCCGTATTTTTCGGCATTAGTTCTGCCGTATAGTCTGGGCAGATGCGTCGCAGCTATGGCATCGGTAAATAAATTGCCACCGCCGGACTCCGCTTCACAAACCACAAAAGGTAGTCTGGGATTGGCTTTGAATTCTGGTAAAAGTTTTTGGAGTGTATCCGGCTCAAAAGTGATGTCCGCATCTACCAAAAAATAGAGATCACTTCGCGGTTCATAGCATCGGCCGTTTACAGGCCATAAGCCCAGGCCAATATTTAGATTTCTGGCCTTGCCACCGTCTCGACCCTCACGGTGAATAAACTGCACTCCTTGTTCCTGACAATAAGCGGCCAGCTCTTCATATTTTCCTTGCTCACTATTGTCCACTAACTGGATAGTCAACTTGTCTTTAGGATAGTTGAGTGCCAGCGCACTTTTCAGCGAATTATTTTTAATCACATCCAGCGGCTCATTACGACAGGGGATTTGTATGGTGATTGGCGGTAATTCCGCAGGATCCAGCCAGGGCTTGCTTTTTTCGACATCATTCCTGCTTTCGACAGGACTAAAAAAATCTGTTAACGTAGCTAAATTCAATAAGGAATGTAAACTGGCAGAGTATAAACTTGCTCCCCAAATCAGCGGGGAAATTTCAAAAATATTTTTGTTTACAATATTATTTAACATTACAAAACTTGCTGACAACACGCCGGCATTTGCCGTTAAATTTGTTAAAAATGTTGTTGACCAGAATTTTTTGCCCGACGAATCCCAAAAGGTTTCTCGCAATTTGTGAAGCACATTTTGTTTGTTATAGTCGTTGATGCTTTGCTGTATAGGGTGTATCTCAACATTAGGTTTTAAATCAAATTTAATTTTTTTTTAAACTTAAGAATAATTTTATACGTTCCCCCCCCCCCCCCCCGGACATGGAAGAAAAAGAAACTGCGTCACCAGCTTCTGTAAAAGAAATATTCTTTCTATAAAGTTGCATACTTACAATAGTACCCTAATTTTAAAAAAATATACTCTGCCATGCAAGTTTTACTTCAAACTTGTAACTTAAACTGCTGTGCAAAGAGTAAGTCGTATTGAGGATAACCGGATAGACCCTAGAAAATCCTTGCGGAGAAAAACACCGCCGGTAAAAATGAAAATCAATTTTGTACTATCTGGCGGAGGAGGTAGGATTTGAACCCGTCTACACACCATTTTTTAATTTCTTACAATTAAGCAATTTTTTATCCATTGGGCTTATAGATAGGTTATAACGCATTTTTCCGTCATTTGCTTAATTTGCATAAATTCCATAGTTTACATAGATTTTTGAGGTTTCACGGAACGCCACGGAACCGGGACGGAACGGAGAGGGGGACGTGGATGATGTATGGATAACACAATAAACTATTATTACAATTAAAGGATAAAATCCCCATATTGAGAAAGAGAAAAAAGACTTCACATAATAATTTAATATAAAGCTAATTCTACTTGAAAGCATTGTACATATATTGCCATCCAAGTTTCTATTAGTAGAAATAATTATTTTTTTATTAATGCCAGATAATGTTTTGTTGAATTGGTCTACAAAATATCTTTCAAATCCCAAATAATATGTGTCAAGTAGCCAAAATGGGATAATTGGTAACAATAGAGCATTTTGATTTATGTTATTAATCTCTTCTGTAAAATAAAAAACTATAATTGCCGATAGTAATGTTACGCACCAGAATTTACAATTCGAAGAATTGTTTGCCATTCTTGAAATAATTGATTGCAAAGTCTCCAGTTTATATTTTAATTTTTCTTTTTTATTCATAATATCCTCCTTTCAATATTGCTTTTCTTAAGCTAATTCCTTCGTTCATGTTTGGTCTGAAAACACCTAATTCCTTATTATCAGAAATGATGACCTGATTGTACAATTGAAGATATTCGTTGCCAATAAATTTACCACTATCATCAGCTACGGGAATAATAAATATTTTATTTTCTCCTTTAGTCTGGTCGGCAACTCCTATTTCCCACGGCACCCAAGCAGACTTTAATGCATTTTTTGTTGCGAGTACCATGAATAAGTCATTTTCTGCAATTTTATTTTTTATTTTGTCAGCAGTTTTTCTATCGGTTATTGTTGGCATTGAAGCATCTCGCCAGTCAATATATGCACTAATTCCTATTTCTTTTAATTCTTGCTCAAAACCATAAACAAATTCTTTGTCTAAATGACTATGAGATAAGAATACACTATACCTTGCTTGAGTTAACTGCGATTTTGAAAAATGAGAATTTTCTGATACTCTAGACTTAGCAAGCAATCGTTTTTCTGACAGATATACCATAATATTTAATAATTATTTCTAATTCTTATTGCTTCTTCAATCCAGTTTTCAAGATTATTACTTATATAATCATAAACGTTTGTACTCACTGAATATGGCGGGTCATATGTTTTTACAATACTTGATAACTTTCTGTTATCTCTATTCATATTGAGACCATCGAAAGGATTTTGCCCTTTTGATGATTGATTTCCATTTCTGTCTTTTAAATTGTGAATATAAATTCCAAAAACTCCTTTTCCGTCATTCCATGACTTTGTTATCTCGTAATCTATCCATTTCCTACCAGCAGTATCTGCACCAATTAACACAATTGTGCAAGACCTGCCGCCTAATTGGTTGTTAATCCAGTTTTGTATGACCGCGTCGCCACCTTTTTTAACGCTCTCCCAGTCATTGTCGGAAGCGGGCTTGTTTTCCTCAATAGTTCCAATGTTGCGAATTTGGGATACTCTCCAAACATCTGGAATATAGTGGAAACTATAGAAAACTTTCCTTGCCATACTTTTTACTCCTTTTTGTATACGATAGATGAATTTTAATGTTATATAAGACAGATTTCAACTTATATAATGTTTTACTGCCTTGCTTTCATCGCCGCTTCAAAATTCTTTTTATAAGTTAGTAGGTTGTAATACATAACTCTTGTTTCTTTGTTTTGATCTTTATCCGATAAGAATATAAATCCATTATTTTGATAGAACTTTAAAAGATTTTCTTTATTGTATGCGTCAACAGTTATGAAACAGCAGCCGGTTTTGTTATTGAAAGTAAACGAGTGCTTAATATCGTCTAAAATTTTCTGACCGTATTTAGAACCTTTAAATTTTGAATCTCTGCCAAGCCTACCAATTTTTACTGCCGGAAAGAATGGATAACGTTTTTCATTCGGTAAGGCTTCTCTAAACTGCTCTACCTTTTGACCTTTTATAGAATCGTTTAACACAGTGAAAAAACCAATGGCTTGATTTGGTGTATCTGTATCGTAATAAACATATGTTTTTGCTAATAATAATTCTGTGTGTGGTACAGCATCATTATGAAAAAAATCATTCATATCATCATCGCCGCAATCAAAAAGGAAACTATCTTTTGGCTCTAAGGCTTTGATTTGTAACATTAATCTTAAAAAACAGGATTGTTTTGACGCATTTCTTTATAGTTATTAAAAATACGCAAAGCGTCTTTCATATCCTCTTCAGAGGGGATACGGTTACGTTCTTTATCCATAGCTTCGTAAAAGCTAGTTAAGTCTTTTTCATCAAGTTCCGGCGTTGCTGCTATTGGTAAAGCCATGGTTTTACTCCTTTTATAAATAAATATTAACATAGGCGCAGTATTGTATTCAATGGCGCCGAAGCTGTATTGCATGTAAGTATCGTTGAAATGATACTATAACTTGTGTGGTGTTTGGTTTGAGAATAAGTTCTCTATACGGCAAATATTTTTATCATTAGGTAGCGTTTGCATTTATTAAAGCTATTGCATTATTTCTGGTCGCTCAAGACAACAAAGAAAATTTTTCCGAAAATGAAAAAAGTATTATCTGGCGGAGGAGGTAGGATTTGAACCCACGGTGCCCTCGCGGGCACAACGGTTTTCAAGACCGCCGCAATAGACCACTCTGCCACTCCTCCGTGTGGGATTATTATACTAGAATTTTTTTTATTTTGATTGTTTCTTTTTATCGAGACTATTGCGCAGGCTGCTATTGAGAATATTCTGGCCGCGCGTCTGGATTTCCTGAATGTCCTCTTTGACTTGCGCGAGCTTGGCTTGCACCGCGCGCTGAATTTTGTTCTGGAATAAATGCTTCAAAGCGTCTTTGCCGACCGTGTCGTTGATTTTGGTCAGCTTGGCGCCGAACTGAAATTGTTTGTTAAATTTTTCCAGCAGCCCCTTGGTTTGAGTCAAGGCTTGAGCTTTGAGCTGAGCGGTTTGCGCGCCGAGTTTTTCTTTGTCTGCGTATTTTTTTTTGTAGTCCGTAAGATTTTGTTTTAGCTTGAAGATTTTTTGCATGAAGCCGATGGCCAAAATTTTGTTTTTGATTTGCTCAAACCACGTTTGAAGTTTATTGTAACGCTGCAAAAGCAAATGCGTGATCAGCTCAGATGTGTTGTTGCTGGATGGCGCGGGCTTGAGCCTGACCTCAGGCAGCGGAGCTTTGACTTGCGGCTTGATCTGCAATTCGACGACGGTGTTTTCTTTGTTGCCCATGTTGTATGTATACCCAGAAAATCTTTTTTTATACCTGCCACATAGGTGGCAGGTATTCCTGCGCGCGCATAGAGACCCGCACGCAGTCATACCATAATTGTAGATTTTATTTGCCGCTCCTGCGGCAGGTGCTTCAATTTCCCTCCATGACGGAGACCATTCTTTCAGTATATAATCTCCGCATGCGAGAGTGTCCTATTGGCATATTTGACAGCGGCATTGGCGGGCTGACTGTCCTGCGCGAATTGCAAAAACAACTGTCGCGGGAGTCCGTCATTTACTATGCTGATCTAGCGCGTATGCCCTACGGCGCGAAAACGCCGGCGGAAATAATCGCCATCAATGAAGAGATACTGACTTATTTTGCGGAGCGCGGCGTGAAACTGGTCATCGTGGCCTGCAACACTTCTTCGGCCATAGCGCTAGAGTGCAGCAAAGATAAATTTGCCATGCCGATAATCGGCGTGATCGGGCCGGGCGCCAACACTGCTTTTGCCCTGACTAAAAATAAAAAAATCGGCGTGCTGGCCACGGAAGCTACGGTAAAGTCACATGCTTACAAAAATATTTTGACCAGCCTCAATCCTTCGGTGCAAGTGTATGAGCAGGCCTGCCCGAAACTGGTGCCGCTGATCGAGCAGGGCGAACTTGATGCGCCGGAGCTGCGCGCGGTCGCGGCGGAATATTTGCGACCGTTGCTGGAGACCGGCATTGACACGCTGATTTACGGTTGCACGCATTATCCTTTGATCGACCGGACGATTCGTGCTTGCGCCGGAGACAAGATCAAATATGTCGATCCGGCGGCTGGCACGGTGGTGCTGGCTAAAGAGATCCTGGCTGGGGAAAATCTGCTGGCGGCCGGGGCAGCGCATTATGAATTTGTGGCCAGCGCCATACAAGGAGGCAAATATGTTCGAATTGACGGTCGAAAGTACATTCTCCGGTGCGCATCAGTTGAGCAAAAGCAATAGTCCCTGCGAAAATCTGCACGGGCACAATTGGCGCGTGGCGCTGACTGTGCGCGGTGGCGAGCAGGACCCGGATGTCGGCTGGGTGATCGATTTTAAAAAATTGAAAGAGGCCTTGAATAAAGAACTGGCCAAATTTGACCACAAATATTTAAATGAAGTTTTGCCAGTTTCGCCCACCGCGGAAAATATCGCCAAACAGATTTATCAGGATTTGGCCGCGTCGCTGCCCGTCTGCAAAGTGACCGTCTGGGAAACCGAAAAGGCCAGCGTGAGTTATTATGAATAGAGTTTTGGCACGAAAGCTTAATTTGCTTATTTTGGTTATAATCTGATTGTGAACGCCGTAACTTTAGTTTGTTTTTTCACATTTTTAATCCACATGATGGAAAGTCTGGCGTTGTCGATGCGTTTGGCTGGCGCGCGTACCAGACAGGTCGCCACTTCGATTTCTTTTGTGAATATTGCTTTTCTGATGGCGCGTCTGTCCAATATGTTTCAAGCGCCGTTGCTGGGCACGATGGTCGATCAGGCGGTGCGCACCGGTGCGGAAACGGCGCTCTTGGCCAAATTTCGCTTGATTATTCTGGCGGCTTTCGGCGGCAATTTGCTGGGCGCGCTGTTGACGCCGAGCATGGCCTATATTTTTGTCAAAGCGATTTATGTTTTTGAACGCGAAGGCTCGATACCTCAGTTGCTCCGCGAAGCCTGGCGGCCACGCAATATTTGGAAAACTTTGAGCAATTTGCGTCCGCCGTCCTGGAGTTATTTCCGCGGCCTCAGTTTTAAATCTATACCGCATACTTTTCTTTATCTAAATGTGTTGATGGTGGCGATTTACGCGGTCGGCGTTTTGGCCTCGCTGCTGGCCGGCGCTTTCCTGCCCGATCAGCGCGCGACCGCCGTGCAGCTCTCCGGTATCGTCAACGGCGTGGCGACGGTGCTGTTGTCGATCATGGTCGATCCGACCGGCGCGCATATCACCGATCAGGCTGTGCACGGCAAACGCACGCTCAACGAAGTTTGGAGCATGGTTTTTTTTATGCAGATCGGACGATTGCTGGCCACTTTGATTTTGGCGCAGCTGATACTCTGGCCGGCAGCCAGGTATATTATGGCTGTAACGGAGTGGTTGGGGCGTTTGACTGGATAATGACGCCATCCACGCACAGACCAATTTCTTTTTCGTCATTCAAATAAAAAATGAAATAGTGTTCCCCTAAGAAGATTTGCTGGAGCAAAAGTTCGGTAAGCTTATGAATAAGACTGCATTTTCTTTCTTTATAATGAATAACTAAAGAATTTGCTTCTTTTGTCAAATTAAATTTATAGGGAGTGTCCAGAAAAAGCTGTTCTTTAAAAAATATTTGACAGTTGGCCAGAATAAAAGCCAGCGTATTACTCGGATTATTTCTGGCGGCGATTATTTCGGCGGTTTCTTTTATAACTTCATCTTTTTTTTGCATAAATTCTATTAAGTTCTTTTCCTGCTGGGAAGTATCTTTATTTTGTGGCGCTGTTTCTTCTGTTATTTTGGCCAAGACCAATTGTTGTGCTCTGAGCTGCTTCAAATCGTCATCTGTCAATCCGGCCACGCGTGTTTCCAGCGCGTAGGCCTGATGCTCCAGGCCCGGTCTGGCTGTGTAGCCAGGATATTTTCCTTCAATATACTTTATTAGTTTTGTTTGCATAACTTCCCTCTGAGTTACTTCCTTAGCAAAGTATACCCAACAGCGGTATAATTTATACCTATGTCTATGCAACAAAATATTGCCAGGCTGTGCCAGGAAATCCGGCGGCACGAGCGTCTGTATTACGTGGCGGACGCGCCGGAAATTTCCGATCAGGAATACGATAAATTGTTGCAAAAATTGCAGGCCATGGAAGCCGAACATCCTGAGTTGGTAACGCCGGATTCTCCTACCCAAAGAGTAGGCGGCGCGCCGCTGGAAAAATTCGCGTCAGTCGCGCATCGAGAGCCGCTTTATTCGCTGGATAATGCTTTTTCTTTGGCAGACTTGGCGGAATTTGACGCCCGGGCGCGCAAAGGTCTGGACGCCGCCGAGATCGAGTATATCTGCGAATTGAAAATCGACGGGCTGGCTGTTTCGCTGACTTATGAGCAGGGGCTGTTCACGTTGGGCGCGACACGCGGCGACGGTAAAAAAGGTGAGAACGTGACCGAAAATCTGAAAACTGTCCGCGCGATACCGTTGCGTTTGCCGGAGGCGCGGGATATTGTCGTCCGCGGCGAAATTTATATGAAGCGCTCGGAATTTCAAAAACTGGAAGGTTTTGCCAATCCGCGCAACGCCGCGGCAGGAAGTTTGCGCCAGCTCGACCCCCGGGTCACGGCCGCGCGTCGTCTGGATATGTTTTGTTATGGCGTTATTGCCGAACACCGGACGCAGGAGGAAGGCTATCAATTAATCCAAAAACTGGGTTTCAAACTCAATCCGCACCGGCGAGTGTGTCAAGGTCTGGCGGCTGTCGAAAAATATATTCAGGAATGGGAAACGCGGCGCAGAGAACTGGACTACGACACGGATGGTATTGTGATCAAAATTAATTCTATCGCCGCACAGCAAAAACTGGGCTTTACGACCAAAGCGCCGCGCTGGGCTATCGCTTATAAATATGCGCCGGAGCAGGCCGTGACCAAACTGGAAGCGATAGATATACAGGTTGGCCGCACGGGCGCGCTGACGCCGGTGGCGCGCCTGACACCGGTGGAGCTGAATGGCGTGATCGTCTCCAACGCGACACTGCACAATGCGGACGAGATACAGCGCAAAGATGTGCGTATCGGCGATCAGGTGTTGATTCAGCGCGCTGGCGAAGTGATACCGGAAGTGGTGGGTGTGGCCGCGAGCGCTATTGCGGATACTGAACGGGGGTCATTGAGCGGAGCCGAAACGACCCGTGCCAAGTCGTATGTTTTCCCCAAAAAATGTCCGGTCTGCGGTGCGGTCGCTGTCAAGGACGCCGAAGACGATGCGGTGTGGCGCTGTCCCAATGCGGAATGTCCGGCGCGCATCAAGGGTGCGTTAAAACATTTTGTCAGCAAAGACGCGGCGGATATTGAGGGCTGTGGTGAGCAAATCGTCGAGCAACTAAACAAAGCCGGTTTGGTGCATAATCCCGCCGACCTGTATGATTTGAAGTACGCTGACCTGATCCAGCTGGAACGCATGGGAGAAAAATCCGTAAACAATTTGCTTTCCGCGCTCGCAAAAAGCAAGCAGGTTGGCCTGGCGCGGATTTTATTCGGCTTGGGCATTCGCCATGTCGGACAGTACGTGGCGGAAAAATTGGCGGATAAATTTCAGGCAATAGACAATTTACTGGCCGTCGCGGAAGAAGAACTGGCCAATACGGACGGCGTTGGCGAAGTGGTAGCGCATTCTCTATACACGGCTTTGCAGGCGCCGGAACTGCGAAAAATAATCAGCCGTCTGCAAGAGGCCGGTGTGGTTTTGAGCGACAGGCGCACGCGGCTCTCCAGCGTGCTGGCCGGAAAAACTTTTGTCCTGACCGGAACTTTGCCGGCCCTGTCGCGCGGCGAGGCCGAAGAATTGATCAAATCGCACGGCGGCAGCGTGTCCTCAAGCGTCAGCAAGAAAACCAGTTATGTTTTGCTGGGCGACAGTCCGGGCAGCAAAGTGGACAAGGCCAAAAAACTCGGCGTGCCGCTGATTGATGAAAAAGGTTTGCGGGAGATGCTGACGTGAAAAAAAACAGCCGCCTCATTCTCGGCATCGATCCGGGCACGGCTTTGGTCGGCTGGGGATTGGTGCGGCAGCAGGGCAATCGTCTCTCCGTGCAAGCTCACGGCTGCGTCAAAAACCCGCCGCATATGCCGCAAAGCGAAAGACTGCTGCGCATATACGAGCAGTTGACGGAGGTCCTTGCCGAGCACCGGCCGGACGCGGTGGCAGTCGAGCAATTATTTTTTTCCAAAAATGTGACGACCGGCATTTCCGTCGCGCAGGCGCGCGGCGTGATCCTTTTGACGGCGATTCAAGCCGGCGTTACACTAGCGGAGTATCGGCCGGATCAGATCAAGACCAGTGTTTGTGGCTATGGCCGCGCGGACAAAAAACAAGTGCAGCTCATGGTCAAACGTCTGCTGGGCTTAAAAGAAATAGTCAAGTCGGACGACACGTCGGATGCGCTGGCGGCGGCGATTTGTCACGCACACAGTTCGATTTTAGACAGAGTAAAAATAAAAGTATGAGAAATATTGGTAAGACTGACAGTGAGCCGCCGCACATATATAATGCGCTAGCGGCGATTTGCCATATACATAGTTCAATACTGGACAGGGTGAAAATAAAAAAATGATAGCCTATTTGCAAGGACAGATAATCGCGCGCGATGAACAAAGCGTTGTTTTGCTGGCGCAGGACGTCGGGTATCAGATCTATTTGAGCGAACGCGATTTGCAGGCCTTGCCACCGGAGCAAAGCGAACAGAATTTTTTTATTTATCAGCATGTTCGCGAGGATGTTAATGTCTTGTACGGTTTTCCGGATTGGCCGGCGCGCAAATTATTTTTGGTGCTGCTGGGCGTTTCTGGCATCGGGCCAAAAATGGCCCTGACTATTTTGTCGGCGCATACGGCGACGGAAATCGTGAATATTATTTACCGCGGCGACACGGCCGGTTTGAATATCGGCAAAAAAACCGCCGAAAAAGTAGTCGTGGAGTTAAAAGACAAGATCGGCAAACTTTTCCCTGCATTGATCGCGGACAAAAACGCCAAAGCGGCGTCCTGGGCGGCCGTGCCACTGGAGCAAGGTTTCTTGCTGGAAGTACGCGCCGCGCTCAACGCGCTGGGCTACACGGCACGGGAGACCGAAGAAATTATCCGCAAGAATCAAGCCGCGCTGGCCGATCTAAAGTCAGTGGAAGCCGCCGTGACACATCTTCTGAAGAATTTGTAATTCTTAGGAACGGGCCGCCATAAATGGGGGGAGAATGGCGACCCGTTTTTGGTTTGCCGGAAATAGTTTTAAAGGGGGGAAAGGGAAAAACTATCTCCGGTTACATAAAGATATCGTAAGCAATTTTGATTTGTTGCAAGAATTTTTCCGCTGCGGGAAACAGGCTTACAAATGCGCCTTGATTTTAGTGAGCAAAGCCTCGCGCGGCTGCACACCGATAAAACGCTCGACTTCCTGTCCGCCTTTGAAAATGATCAAGCAGGGGATACTGGTAATATTATATTGGGCGGCCAACGCTTCGTTTTCATCGGTGTTGACTTTGGCGATCTTTATTTTGTCGCCCAATTCCACAGCCGCTTCTTCCAGTATCGGCGCCATCATCCGGCAGGGGCCGCACCACGGCGCCCAGAAATCCACCAGAGCCGGCGCGACGCTTTCTAAAACCTCTTTTTGAAATTCCGTGCTGTTTAATTCTTTTACCATAAAACACTCCTTTATTTATGTGCGCGGCAAATATTTTACCCTAAAAGTTTCTTATTTACATCAACCTCGTCGATTCGCTGTGCCAAATGTTCGTAAGTGTTAATTTTGTGGTCAAGCAACAAATCCCCGGCGTTCTGAAAATCTAACTCGCCGCAATTTAAAAATTTTTCCACACCAGCGGCGATGACCGGCAGGACGGGCTTGATATAAGCGGTCAATATTTTGAGACAGTTCAGACCGCTGGCACAGATTTGCGCGGCTTGAGCCGGGTCGGTTTTGACAGTATTCCACGGCGCGCTGTCGTTAATATATTTATTGGCGGCGTCGGCCAGACGCATGATCTCGCGCATGGCTTTGTGCAACTCCAGCTCCTCGTAAGCCTGGCAAATCTCATTTTGCGCGGCGCGGACTTCGTCCAGGATTTTTTGCCCGGCCGCGTCCGGTTTGGTCAGAATCCCGTCCAATTTTTTATTGACTATGCTGCCCAGACGGCTGCCGATATTGATCAGTTTATTCACAATGTCCGAATTGACCTTGAAAACAAAATCGCTGATATTCAGATCGATATCATTGAGCGAGGAGCCGAGTTTGGCCGCGTAATAATAGCGCAGATACTCGGGATCCAAACCGGCGTCCAGATATTTGCGCGCCAAAATAAAAGTGCCGCGGCTCTTGGACATTTTTTCGCCGTTGATCGTCAAGAAGCCATGAACATGCACCTGCTTGGGCGTTTGCAGACCGGCGGCCATAAGCATGGCCGGCCAGAACAACGTGTGAAAATACAAAATATCTTTGCCGATGAAGTGATGGATTTCATAGCCGGGTTTGAGCCAAATATCCTCAAAATTCCGACCAGCGCCGGCGCAGAAATTTTTAGTCGAAGCGATGTAGCCGACCGGCGCGTCCAGCCAGACATAAAAAAACTTGTTGTCCGTGTCCGGAATTTTAAACCCGAAATACGGCGCGTCGCGGGAAATATCCCAGGCGCGCAGTCCCTGCTGAAACCATTCCAGAAGTTTATGATAAATCTCGGTTTGAATATGCCCGGCCTGAACCCAGGCCAGTAATTCTTTTTCCAGCGCGGGGAGTTTGAAAAAATAATGCAGGCTTTTTTTCTGCGTGGGTTTTTCTCCGCATTCCACGCAATGCGCGTTTTGCAGCTCCGTGGGCGCGTAAGTGGCCGAGCAAACTTCGCAGCTGTCGCCGTATTGCTCCGGCGCGCCGCATTTGGGGCAAGTCCCTTTAATGAAACGGTCTGGCAGGAACATTTGGCATTTTTCACAATAGGCCTGCGAAATTTCTTTTTCCTCGATCAAGCCTTTTTCCCGCGCGCGGAAATAAAACATTTCGGATAACTCTTTATTTTCCGGCGAGTTGGTCGAATAATAATTATCAAAAGCGATATGAAAAGCCTGAAAGTCGGCGAGATGTTCGGCCTGCATTTGGGCGATCAATTTCTCCGGCGTAATTCCGGCGCGTTTGGCGGAAAGCATGATCGGCGTGCCATGCGTGTCGTCGGCGCAGACATAGAGACATTCGTGGCCGGAGAGTTTTTGAAAACGCGCCCAAATATCGGTCTGAATATACTCGACCAAATGGCCGAGATGAATACTGCCGTTGGCATAGGGCAGGGCGCTGGTGACTAAAAT
>JAIRZV010000005.1 GCA_031267055.1 Candidatus Margulisiibacteriota bacterium
CGCTACACCTGGTTTTCCAGTGTGGCCAAGAAAGAGGGTTACGAGCAGATCGCCGCACTGTTTATGGAAACGGCGGAAAACGAAAGAGAACACGCCAAGAGATTTTTTAAATATTTGGAAGGCGGAGCGGTAGAGATCACCGCAACGTTTCCAGCTGGCCGTATCGGTAATACTGCTGAAAATCTCGAAGCGGCGGCAGCCGGCGAAAGAGAAGAATGGTCGGAAATGTATGCGACTTTTGCGCAGGTAGCCAAAGCGGAAGGTTTTGCGGAAATCGCCGATGCTTTTGAGAAAGTCGCTCTGGTGGAAAGAGAACATGAAACCCGCTACCTCAAGTTGCTGGACAATGTGAAAAACGGCTTGGTTTTCAAAAAAGCCAAGTCGACGCGCTGGGTCTGCCGCAATTGCGGTTATGTGCACGAAGGCACGGAAGCGCCGGAAATTTGTCCGGCCTGTAAGCATCCGCAAAAATATTTTGAACTCAAAGCTGAGAATTACTAAATGTTAAGAAAAATTACGGAAAAAATTTACGCGGTCGGCGTAAATGACTTTAAGCGTAAATTGTTTGACGCGCTGATTCCGCTACCGGACGGCACGAGTTACAATTCTTATCTGGTGCGCGGCCAGAAAACCGCGGTCATTGATGCGGTCGATCCGCCTTTTGCCGCGGAATGGTTGCAAAACATCAAAGAAGCGGACTGCCATCCCGACTATATTATCGCCAATCATGCCGAGCAGGATCACAGCGGCGCGCTTGTGGATTTTATCCGGGCTTATCCGCAGGCCAAGATTGTGGCCAACGCCAAATGTCGCGAGCTTTTGCTCGATTTGCTGCATGTGCCGGCGGAAAAATTTTTGCTGGTCGAGGACAAAGCCACGCTGGATTTAGGCGGACTGACTTTGCAATTTCATTTCGCGCCGTGGGTACATTGGCCGGAAACGATGTTTACTTTTGTGCCGGAAGAAAAGATTTTGTTTACGACAGATTTTCTGGGCGCGCATTACGCAGCGGACGATCTTTATCCAAGCGACGAAGCGATTATTTACCGTGCCGCCAAGCGTTATTACGCGGAGATCATGATGCCTTTTCGCGTGAATATCCGCAAACATCTGGAGCTGATCAAAACTCTGGCGCCGAAAATTATCGCGCCGAGCCATGGCCAGGTTTACAATCATCCGGAGTTTATTTTGTCCGCGTACGCTGACTGGGCGAGCGAGGACACCAAAGACGTGCTGCTGCTCTATGTCTCGATGCACGACAGCGTGCGCCGCATGACGGAGATTATCCGCAGCGAGCTGGAGGCCAAAAACATCACAGTGCGCGCTTTGGATTTGGCCGCCGCTGATCTCGGCGCTGTCGCGATGGAATTAGTGGACGCCAGAGCTGTGCTGCTTGGCACTCCTGTGGTGCTGACCGGCATGCATCCGGTTGCGGCCAACGTGGCCTTTCTTTTCAACGCGTTGCGTCCGAAAACTAAATATCTCGGCTTGTACGGTTCTTATTCGTGGGGCGGCCGCGCCGCGGAACAGTTGTCCGCTATGCTGACCGCAGCCAAACCGGAAATTTTGCCGCCGTTATTTTTCAAAGGTTTGCCGAAGCCTGACGAAGAAAAACAACTGGCTACTTGGGCACAGGAATTAGCCGCAAAATTGCTCTAGTATGCCAGAACTTCCTGAAGTTGAGACAATTGTCCGTGGTTTGCGCCGGCGTGTTCTCCATAAAAAAATCAAAAGCGTCAAAGTGTCTTTTGCCAAAATTGTCAGTCCGCCCCGAGGCTTAGATTTTTTGGTCGGCGATAATCTGGCCAGACTAGACCGGCAGGGCAAATACATCAAAATTTCCACCCAAAAAGGCGCGCGATTGGTCGTGCATTTGCGCATGACCGGACAATTGTTTTTGGCCGCCAATTATCGGCCGGACAAACATGTGCATATTGTTATGGAATTTGCCGGAGCGGCGGAAAAACTTTATTATCGCGACATTCGTAAATTTGGCCGCTGGATCGTCGTGCCGCCGCGGAAAAATTTTGCGGATTATATCAACGCCGGCACGGATGCACTGTCCCTAAAATTGCTGGACTTTGCCAAGCTCGTGCAAAAAAATAAAAACAAGGCGCTCAAAGTTTTTCTGCTCGACCAGACTATTTTGGCCGGCGTCGGCAATATTTACGCGGACGAAACGGCGTTTAGATTAAAACTTGATCCGCATACTCCGGTCGGCAAAATTCCACCACAGAAATTACTGTCGGCTGTTGTTGCAGTTTTAAAACTGGGCATTAAAAACAAAGGCACTTCGGTTTCCGATTATATTACTTCGTCCGGCGCGCGCGGCAATTTTCAAAATCTGCTTAATGTCTACAAACAAAAAAACTGCCGCCGCTGTGGCGCGCCGATACAGCGAGTCCAGCTGGCCGGCCGCACCACGCATATTTGTCCGCAATGTCAGCCGAAATTTACGCTCTAGATTTGAGATTGTGTTTCAGCGGGCGCAGCTTGGCCAAATATTTTGCTTTGAGCAAATTTAAGGCGGTGCAGGAATCTTCGGTGTACCGGCTCAACAGGCTGAAATGATCCTGCGGAAGCACGTCATCTGGTTTGAGCAGTTCATAGCTTCGCAGGCCAAAAGCTCTGGCTAACTTGGCCAGAGTTTGAGGCGAAACCCATTTACGGCCGGTCTCGATCCCGCTGATAAAAGCCACGGAAGCGCCGACCTCTTCAGCTAATTTTTCCTGCGACCATTGGAAATGATTACGCTGGCGTTTGATATTCGCGCTCAAGATCTTCACCAAATCGTCTTCGCCCATGATACTCCTTTTAGCATTGTTATTATGCTGTTAGTTTGACAAACCTTCTAATAGCTGATAGAATATTATAAATTCCATTGGCATATATACGGAATTTGACCAAAATAAAAAAAAGGGGGCATTTCTATGACAATAGCAAGAGGCCAGCCGCTGCTGGCCAGCGATATACTGGATCTGACTTTTTTTCCGATAGGCATGATCTTGATGATGGACGGGAGCTGGACGGATGGGCGTGGCGGCTGGTACATCTGCGATGGGCGGGACACGCCTCACGGCAAGACGCCGAATTTGAAAGATAAATTTATCCGAGGGAGCACAACAAGCGGTGGTACGGGAGGCGGGTCGGCAACTTTGAGCGAAGCCAATCTGCCCAGTCATAATCATTCATTAACTGGATTAACAATAACTGGCGGTGGTGAACATTCGCACGGCGTCGGCACTTTAGCCGCCTCAAGTAGTTCGGCGACCCATTCACATAGCAATGGCACTTTGGCCGTGTCAATAACCGGTGGAACGCACGGACATATAGTCACTGATACAGGGCATACACATACAGTAACAGCCCAAGCGGGTGATGATGGCGGAGTCGGTTATCTCGTTGGTGGAAATTATGATGGTCCTAACGATGCCACGGTAAATACAGGAAATGCGACCACAGGAATTTCTATAGCAGAAACTACCGGCTCGCATGGACATACTGCCACCGTTTCAGGCTCCACCGCAACCGACGGCGCTAGTCATGGACACGGCATTACCGGCAGTACTGGAGTTGCAGGGGGCACTCCTACGATCTCCGGCGGTACTATCGGTAACACCGGAAGCGGCACGGCGTTCAATGTAGAGCCAGCGTATTACACGATGATTTATATTAAAAAAATGGCGTAAAACTTAGGACGACTTAAAATTGAACATGTGCCTCTGCGCAAAACCTGCGCTAAAAAAAAGCAGGGCAATTTTACTTGCCCTGCCTGTTGTAATCCAGCACACGTTACCGTTTGATTAGCCAAAATATCTTTTCAGCAAACCGGTAAAACCGGCTCCGTGACGCGCTTCGTCTTTGGCCATTTCATGCACAGTGTCGTGGATCGCGTCATAATTACGCTCTTTGGCACGTTTGGCCAGATCGAGTTTGCCGCCGCAGGCTCCGGTTTCCGCCTCGACGCGCATTTCCAGATTTTTCTTCGTGCTGGAAGTGACGATCTCGCCGAGCAGCTCCGCGAATTTCGCGGCGTGCTCCGCTTCCTCAAAGGCATAGCGTTTGTACGCCTCGGCGATTTCCGGGTAGCCCTCGCGCTCGGCCACGCGGCTCATCGCCAGATACATGCCGACCTCCGAGCACTCGCCGGTAAAATTAGCGCGCAGATCGTCGAGTATGTCATTTTCCACACCTTTAGCCACACCGACTACATGCTCGCAAGCCCAGCCGTCGCCGTCTTTTTTCTCCGCAAATTTGGACTTGGGAGCTTTGCACTGCGGACAACTCTCCGGAGGCTCATTTCCCGTATGCACATAACCACAAACCGAACAAACATATTTTTTCATAAACTTTCTCCTTTTTGTTTTTTTAATTATTAAGCCTTTTCAAATTGATCTTTGCCGACGCCACACTGCGGACATACCCAGTCGTCCGGCAGGTCTTCAAAAGCCACATTGTTGTTTTGCGCCGGATCATAAACATAGCCGCAAACTGTACAAACGTACTTAGCCATATACATCCCTCCTTTCTAGTTTTTGCCAAATCTTCCAGCCAAATGGCCGAAACCCTTAAATTTTTTTAGCCAGTTTTTTTCTTGTCCGCCGCATTTAGCGCAGATGCCGTAAAAAACTGTCCGGCGATTGTCGACCGCAAATCCGCTCAAGCTTGGCTGACCGGACGGCGCAACACCTTCGACGTCCATTATGCTGCCGCATTTGGTGCAGATCGCGTGTTGATGCGGCTCGACTATGCCGTCAAAACGCTCCTCATTATTTACCACGCCGACCGAAGCCAGCAGGCCTTCTTCGCGGCAGACCTTGATATTGCGGTACACAGTCCCCAGCGAAATATCCGGCAGTTTCGGCTTGACCTGTTCGTAAATCCAGCGCGCGCCCGGGTGACATTTCGTCGAACGGACTGCTGCCAACACCGCTTCTCTCTTTTTACTGTAATTCCGTGCTGTGCTCATACTTAACCTTTCTTAAAAATAATAATGATTCTTATTTTTGATTTATGTTACAGCCTAGTCTTGGCTTTGTCAAGCCTCGAAAATTTTAGGAAAGTTCTTTAGATTTTTAAATGTTTGGCGGTCAGCAACAATCCCAGAGCGGTCTTGGCGTCGGTGATCTTGCCGTCTTGCAGTAAACGCAGCGCGGCGTCCAGCGGCAGAGGTTTTACTTCAATACATTCATCCGCGTCGGGCTGGAGTTTTTGCGGAAAAAGATTTTCGGCTAAATAATAATACATATATTCATTGCAGTAGCCGGGCAAAGAATACCCCTCGAAAAGCAACGTGAGTTTTTCCGCACCGCAGCCGGTTTCTTCGGCCAGCTCTCTTAGCGCGGCAGCTTCCGGTTTTTCACCGCTGCGGTCAATACTGCCGGCCGGTATTTCCAGCAGTTCGGACTGGATCGCGCTGCGGTACTGGCTGATGAGCAGAACTTCCTTTTTTTCATTGAGCGCGATTATAGCCACGCTGGGTTTGTGGTCGATGCGCGTCTGCGTGGTCTTTTGGCCGTTGGGCAGAATTATCTCGTATTCATACAGATCGAAAATACGGCAGGAGTAAACCGGTTTGACCATGTGTTGAATTATACTATAACCTGATGCTTATTCTGTAATTTTCTTGACGATTTCCGCGGCGGAATAATCGCTATCGATACTGACAACTTTGTGTCTGTTCGTTAAACCCTGAACCAGCAGGATGTTGTTTTTGGCAAGGTTAAGTTTTTTGGCCAGAAAAACAATTAACTCTTGATTGGCTTTATTATCCTGTGCCGGTGCGTTCAGCTTGATCTTTATTTTGCCGGCAAAATAACCGGCGAAACCAGTCTGTTTCGCGCCAGGCTGTACATATATAGGAAATTTAATAATGGTCATTTGTCCACCATCGCAAAAGGTTTTGCCGCGCTGAAATCCGGCGCCAAAATATCCTGACTGGACAACTCTTGCGTCCAGACATTCTCCAGCCCGAGAGCCGCGGCGTATTCCACGACTTCAGTATATTCGTCGGCGGACAAACGGCGATTGAGCGCGGAAATGTTTTGAGCCTGATGCCGCGGCGTGTACTGAGACATCAAACTGATCGAAATGTCAGGATTTAGAGAATGCAGCGCGGTAAGGATTTCCTTACTTTCTTTGATCAGACTCGGGAGGACGAGATGCCGGACTATGACACCCCGCACGGCGAGGTCATTTTTGAGTTGCAAAAGGCCTTTTTGTTTCAGCATGAATTTTACAGCCGCCAAATTAGATTCGACATAATTTGCAGTCTGAGAGTAACGCGCCGCGGAGATATTGTCGGCATACTTCAGGTCCGGTAAATAAATATCCACGTGCTTGGCCAGGAGCGCCAGTATCTCCATGCTTTCATAGCCGTTGGTGTTGTAAACGACCGGAATAGTCAGGCCGGATTGCTTGGCCAGAGTCAGGGCTTCGATTATCCACGGTGCGTACTGCGTTGGCGAAACAAGATTGATATTGTGTGCTTGCTCGTTTTGTAGCCGCAAAAGTTCTGCGGCCAGCTCCTCCGGCGTGATCGGCCGCAACTCGCGGTGGGCTTGGCTGATCTGCCAGTTTTGACAGAATACGCAGGACATTGTGCAATGACCGAAAAACACCGTGCCGGAGCCGTTGCTGCCGGAGAGCGGTGGTTCTTCGCCGTGATGTTTGCCGATATAAGAGACAAGTAACTCCTTACCGGCTTGACAAAAACCGCGCGCGCCGGACAAGCGGTCGACACCGCATTGCCGCGGACACAGCCGGCAGGGGCTGGCCAGTTTCAGTAATTCACGCATGGAAATATTTTAATGGAATTATCCTCTGGCGTATATTACTTTTTAACGAAATTGATATACTGCCGATTGATAGCGTCGACGATGTCGCCAGCCGCGGCGGTTTTGTCCGCAAGGTTTGGCCGGTCTTTGACCGCGCTCTTTTCTTTATTGAGTTTTTCCAGCAATTGGGGATATTTTTTTTGCACCAGCTCGGCTTTGGTACCGCTGACTTTTTTCAACGCCTCGTCGATTTCTTTTTTCAGCGCGTGATAGGTGTTGTGGCGGTAAGTCTGAATATGGCCGGTGACATAAAGTATTTTGACGATGATTTTCAGCGAGGCGATCGTAGTCAGGTGATGCGAAAACAGAGACTCGATCAGCGCGCGGCCGATCTCGGGATTATTCTCGCTTTGGAGATCGCGCAAAATATATGCCGCAATGTCTTTGCCGGCGTTGAAAGACTCGCGGAAGATCAGGCCGAAATCCTCAAGATATTTTTGGTATTGTTTGTTGGCCGTGGCCGCCGCATGGAGATAACTTTTGTCCATGGGAAAAGTATACCCAGAAACCGCGTATTTTATACTATAATAAATTTATGCTCTTTCGGATTTGTCTGCCGCTGGAATCCGCGCCGCGGGTGTCCGGCGAGGAATTTGAATATTTGGTCAAAGTTTTGCGTCTGCAGGCCGGCGATCTTTTTGAGTCCGTGCAGGAGCGGCACATTGGTATATATCAAATAGAGAACATAGAAAAAAAATCCCTGACCGCAAAGTTACAGAAAGAATATACGGAAAATAACGAGCCGGCGCAGAAATTACAGCTGGTTTTGCCGTTGTTGAAAAACGACAAAATGGCTTATGTTCTGCAAAAAGCGACAGAAATAGGCGTTTACAAATTTTGGTTGTACGAGGCGGAAAATTCACCGGTGCGTTTTGCGGAGCCTAAATTGGAACGCTGGCAAAAAATTATTGTGTCGGCGATGTGCCAGTCACGGCGCAATCATTTGCCGGAAATAGAAAAAATCGAGCTGTCGGAATTAGCCGGCAAATTTCCAAATATTTATTACGCGCATCCGGCGGCAGAGAAAAAATGGCCGGACTTTGCGGATAACACCGCGCTGGTCATCGGGCCGGAGTCCGGTTTTGCGCCAGCGGAGTTAAATTATCTGGCGGTCAACGCTCTGGCTTTTTCACTGGGCGGCCGTATTCTGCGCGCCGAAACCGCGGCGGTGGCTATGACGGCGCGGATACTGTTTTAGATTTTTCCCGAATAAAGTCTACAATACTCTTTAGCATGGTGTCTTTGTTATACCAATATCCGCCCGGCGCGTATTTGCTGCGAATGTCGGTTTGTGGAGGCCGTGCCAGTATCTCATTTTGGAATGGCACGCCCCGCGCCCGGGAATATATATCCGCTGCGGATACCGGCTCGGTCGCCAGGTTGACCAGCGGATAACCGGCGTCCAGCGCCCGCTCAATATCGCGCCACAAATTGGCCAGATCATAAAATTGTAGTATTGCCCGGCTGTCCATAAAGTTCACCGCGCTAAAGCCAAGCTCAGCGAAGATACCGCGCAGCTCCGGCGTGGTATTTTGCAGACCGTAAAAACCATTCTGCAAATCCGTATAATAATCAGCCAGCCGCGGAGCCTGACCCGTAAATTTGCGAAACAGCTCGGTCGGAAGTTTCGGCGGAACAACATTGATAATGTCATAAATAAAATTCCGCTTCAGATTTTCGCCATAAGCTATCGGCAGACGGACGATCGTATAGTCCAGACCGCTATTGGCGACTAGTTGCTCTAGATGGTAACGATTCAGGCCGTAAGCGGCTAAGCCGTTGGTTTCCATGAAGCTATCCTCATCCACGCCGTTGTTATTCAAATAAACATCGTTGCTGGAGATCAGCGCCAGTTTTTTGGGATCAATGCGTTGTATATTGGTGAAAGCGTTCTCAATAGCTTTGAAATCCTGCGCAGGGTTTTTGTTGGCCACGGTTTTGTCGCCGCTCAGACCGGCGAAAACCAACAGATCCGGTGTGGTGCCGAAAGCCTGTTCGATATTTTTGGAATTATAAAGCGCGGAGAAATTATGCGTCAGAGCCAGATTAGAGCCGACGCAGCCGGTGTAACCGACCAGCGCCGTAACCACGCTGTTATGAGCCAGCAGCTTCGGTTGCATAAGCATATTCCTTTAGGTTCTTATTGCTTACAGTAATCTCTTCAGCTTCTTCGGCGTCTGTCCCGGCCACCAGTTTCTGATAGTAGTTTCGAAAATCTGATGTGCTTTTTAATTTCTGCAGCCAGCTTAGGCTCTCACTATACCATTTGATCGTAAATTCCATACCTTCGTCAAAAGAAACTTTTGGTTCCCAGTGCAAATCATTTTTTATTTTTGAGGCGTCTATAGCATAACGCATATCATGATTCTCACGGAAAGGGATAAACTTGATTAACGAGTAAGGCTTGTTCAGTACGTCCAAGATCTTTTCAACAACTTCGATGGTTTCTACTTCATTATTGCTGCCAATATTGTAAATCTCACCCGGCTTTCCATAATGCAGAACGGTGTCGATGGCTGCGCAATGATCGCCCACATACAGCCAATCGCGGATATCGCGGCCATCCCCGTGGATTGGTATTGGTATAGGTTTACCTTTTTTATCTTCCAGCGCGTTGCTCACCACCAGAGGTATCAGTTTTTCCGGATGCTGCCAGGGGCCATAATTATTGGTGCTGCGCGTGATTAAAACAGGGACGTTATGCGCGCTAAAATAAGAGTGTGCCACCACATCCGCTTCGGCTTTGCTTGCGCTGTAAGGCGAGCGAGGCTGGAGCAGCATCTTTTCGGTAAAGAAAGTATTCTCCTCTTTTTTTAAAGAACCATAAACTTCATCAGTGGAAATATGCAAGAATCTTTTCCCGTTCTCGGCAGGTTCCTTCCATATGTGAAACGCGGCGTTGAGCAAAATCCGCACGCCCTCGATGTTGGTGTGCATAAAAGGCGCCGGATTAAAAATAGATCTGGTAACATGTGTTTCGGCGGCAAAATTGACTACGTAATCAAAATCATATTGATTAAAAAGCTGGGTAACAAAACCAGCATCGGTTATATCGCCCTCAACAAATGTGTAGTTTGATTTTGGATTACTAGCTATTTTCATAAGGCGGAATAAATCACCAGCGTAAGTTAACTTATCTAGATTAATGATTTGATAACTAGGATGTTTGAGAAAAGTATAACGGATAAACTCTGAGCCAATAAAACCCGCGCCGCCCGTAACCAGCATGGTCTTGGATTCTTTCTGCATTGCCACTATTTTTGCTTGCATAAATCTAAAACTCCCTAATGTTTGAAACCCAATAAGTTATCGTAAGTTCTTGAGAAATGTTGCAAGTTTTTTAGCATGTTAGCATACCTGTTTAATTGTAAATATAGCTTATTATACCGATGAAAAAGTCTTTTTGTTTTTGTTCGGCCAGGGAGTCTAGAAAGAACGCCGCATTTTCCGCCGAGGTTTCTATTTGCGACACGGCATCCAGTACGAATTTGTGATTGTCGCGGCTACTAAAATCTTGAATTAAAAGATAACGCTTGTTCTGCAAATGCAGATAAAATAATTTGCCCAGTAAATAGATTTTTAGTTTGGCCAGAAAAGCTTTGGCCGGCTCCTCCGGGCTGTGCTTGGCGTAAGCGTTGAGTTCGGTCAAAATTTGCCGGCAGAAATCACTTTTATTGTCTATGGCTGGCAAAAGCGCGCTGATCTCATAATCAATATGTTTGGCGCTGCCCGACAGACTATCCACAGGAACGCTGTGCATGGATTTATTGATCGAATCCACAATTAAGCGCCGCACTTGAGCCGTTGTCTCGATGGACTGCATTAACGTGCTTGCTCCACTTGAAATGCTTTGGCTTGTTTTATAATAAAGAGCCATAGTTTTCGGAGTTTTCTAGTTTCTTTCATACGGGATTCCACCTTTCGTTTTTCTTACTGAATATTCTAACTGAATTTTATTGTAAATTTTATTATATTTTATTTGTATTTTTAGTAAAAAAATTGTAAAATAAAACAAATGGCGACTTTAAAAGATATAGCGGCGGCTTGTCATGTGTCCGTTTCGGCAGTCTGTACCGCGATCAACCATCCGCAGAAAATTTCCCGAAAAGTGCGGGAGAAGATTCTGAATAAGGCGCGGGAATTTAATTATTTTACAGACCGCGCCTTAAAAGTGCAAAAAGTCCTGCTGGTTTTTAACAATTATAAAAATCACTATTACAATGAATATTATACGGATGTGATTTTCGGTGTTACCCAGCGGCTGGCCGAGCTGGGGGTGGATTTTCGGATTTTGCCGGATTTCAGCCTAGATTATGCGGAGATTTATGATTACAGTGGGATTATTTTTGTGGGGCGGACACCGGACGCTTTTCTAGAGCGTGCTGTGAAATACAAAATGCCTCATGTGCTGGCGGTCAACCCAAACGCCAATTATCCCACGCCAGCTGTTTATCAAGATTCCGCCAATGGGCTGGCTCAGCTGATCGAATATGTCAAAAATTCTGGGCACGAAAATATCGCGGTACTGACCGGCGAAACAGACCCTAAAGATATTGTCTGGAATGAGTTTTATAAATGTGCTAAGCGCCATTTTCCAGAAAAAGACCTGACGCTGTATCAGGCGGATTACAGTATGATCCAGAGCGTGGAGATCGCTTTTGCCAAGTTTCTGCGCGACAAGAAAAAAACTTTGATCCTTTGTTCCAGCGATTTGCTGGCCTATTATGTTTACCGCGCGGCGCGCAAATATGCCGTGCGTATTCCCAAAGATGTGTCGGTTAC
>JAIRZV010000029.1 GCA_031267055.1 Candidatus Margulisiibacteriota bacterium
GTAAATCACCCGGACATCGAAGTGGCGGCTGTTAATGACTTGACCAACGCGGCGACGCTGGCTTATTTGCTCAAATACGATTCTCTGCATCGGCGTTTCGCCGGAGAAGTGGATTTCACCGACGAGGCGTTGCTGGTCAACGGCCAAAAAATCCAAATCTTGGCCCAGCGCGATCCGGCACGCCTGCCCTGGCAAAAACTGGGCGTGGACATAGTGATCGAGTCGACCGGTCTTTTTACCAGCCGTGAGGACGCGCAAAAACATTTGTCTTCCGGCGCCAAAAAAGTCATCATCTCCGCGCCGGCCAAAAACGCGGATATCACCATAGTGCTCGGCGTCAATCAGGAAAAATATCAAGCCGGGGAGCAGCATATTATTTCCAGCGCATCACCAACCACGCATTGCGCGGCAGTGCTGGCCAAAATCCTGCACGAAAATCAGCAAATCATCAGCGGCGTCATGACCGCCGTGCATTCCTATACCAATGAGCAAAAGGTGCTCGATTTGCCGCACGAGGATATGCGGCAGGGACGCGCCGCCGCGCTGTCGATCATCCCCGTGCAGAGCGGCGCGGAAAAAGCGCTCGGCCTGGTGCTGCCTGACCTCAAAGGAAAAATAGAATGTGGGGCTTTGCGCGTGCCGACGCCCAATGTCGCGCTGGTCGAGCTGGTCGCGCAACTGGGACAACCGGCGTCCGCCGCAGACCTAAACGAGCTGTACAAAACACGCTCGGCTTCTTTGCCCGGGATTTTGAGCTACACCACGGAAAAAGTCGTGTCTGTCGATTTTATGTCCGACACTTCGTCCTGCGTTTTTGACACTTCGCTGACCGCGGCCGTGGGCAGTCTGGTCAAACTTTCCGCCTGGTATGACAATGAATCAGGTTATTCCGCGCGGCTCGTCGATCTGGTCGAGTTTTTAGCACAAAAAGGGATTTCTCGTAGTTAAGCGAATATCTTTGCTTAACTGAGAAAAACTTATTTGTTTTTATTCTGCAAATACTGCTCCAGACCGGCAACTATGCCTTGCGCGAGTTTCTGCTGGAATTCCGGTGTGAGGATCAATTTTTCTTCTCTGGGATTGGACATGAACAGCGGCTCGATCAGCACGCCGGGCATAGTAGTGTGATTGAGATTGTGCAGCATGGACTTGCGCAAACCGCGGTCTTTTTGGCCGGTGACTTTGAGCAGTTCCTCATGTACAGACTTGGCCAGCGCATAATCCACCGGCTTGTAATAAAAAGTTTCCGCGCCACTGGCTGTTTCATTGACGAAAGAATTAAGATGCACGCTGACCAAGAGATCGGCTTTGTTGCTTTCGGCAAATTGCGCTTGATCGTTCAGCGACATGCCTTCGTCGCTTTCGCGGTTGAGCAAAGCCACCGCGCCTTTTTCGCGCAGTAGATTTTGCAAGCGTTTGGCGATAACCAGCGTGATATCTTTTTCTTTGTGACCGCGTTTGGAGATCGCGCCCGGATCGGAGCCGCCGTGACCGGCGATTATCGCCACACGCACGCCTTCCAAAACCGAAACACGCGGCAAAGATTTTTCCGCGGCGGACGGCGTGACTAAAACCCGCAAAGTGTAAGGGCTGTCCTGCATTTGTTCATACGCGGCATAATTGGCATTCAAGTCCAAGACCACTCTGGCCTGTAGCGGCTCCCGGGTAAATTGACTGGCGCGCAGCCGCGCAGCCGGACCATAAGGCAGCGCGATCTCATTGTCTATGCCCAGCGCTGTCGCCGGAAAATCCAGCGCCAGACGCTCCGGCGCGGTAAACCGGCTGACCTTATAATTGAGCGGCGCATTGCCGGTGGAAAAAAAAGTCAAACGCAGGCTGTTGTCGTTTTCCGAAACGATTTCCACTCTGCCCAGTTTCGTATTACCGGTCGGCGGATTTTTAAGCGGCGGTGGCAGCTTGGTAAATTTCACGACAAAACTATTGCCACCGGACTCCCGAGAAATCGCGGGCTGCAATTTCCTGGCGGTCTGGAGCCGGATCTCCACCACACCCGGATTGAGCGAAAGCTGATCGTAAACAATCGCGGACAGCAGGTCGCCGGTAAAATACAGGCGCTGCGGATGCGGTATGTTCAAAATCGCGCCGGTCAATACCAACCGATAGCCATCAGCGGCAGGATTAAAAGAAACTTGCAACGGTGCACTGCCGATCACGCTCAAAGTTTGTTTTTCCCAAACTATCGCGTTTACCAAAACGTCAGCTTGGAGAAAATTTAAGCAAATAAAAAATGTCAGAAATAATTTCGGAATTACCCTCTGTTGGAATACCATTTTTTTAAACATTAGAACTTATAAACCAGACCTCCGGATATTTCGGACTGGGTCAGTTTGTCGTGATAATAATAGCCTTCGCGGTCGTAATCCTCGCCCTCATATTCATAGAACAAAGAATTTTCGCGCGACACTACGCCGTTGAGATACCAGTACAGGTCGCCGAAAGACTGGCCAAAAGCCAAACGTAAACTGTTTTTATTTTTGTCCAGCGTGTCCAGCGTGTTTTTGCGCGTCTGATACCAATGGCTGACCGAAATTTTGCTGTTGTACGGCAATTTGAATTCACCGAAAGTCGCCACCAAATCCCAGCCGGACGAGGCGGAAGTATTGCCGCCGAAAACATAACGCGCCCGTTCGTCCACCCGTGTAGCCCGGTAGCCAAACCAATTTTGCTGATAATTCAAGCCGGCCTCCGCGCGGTCTGTGGAATATTCCGCGGACGGCGACTCGTAACGCCAGGTCGAGAGATTATAAGAAGCCCACAATCTCCGCCGCCAGAGCTCTATTTCGTACAATTGCGCATTGACACCGCTCGAGCGGAAATTGTCGCGGTAATTGCTGTAGTACGATACCGCCGGCCGGAAAAAGAGCACCTTGTCCAACCCCAAACGCAAGCGCAAACGCTCCACGGCGTAATCCGGATTGGTCAATTTCTCCTGGTCAAAACGCTGCAAATAAGTTTCGTAAGAACCGCTCAAGGACAGCAAACGCAGAGGCCGCGCACTGCCGTAAAGATACCAGCCTTTCAAACCGGTGTAATTAAAATAATCAGACAGGGCGCGGTACTCCGGCGCGATGTCGCGATAAGCGATTTGCCAGCCGTATTTTTCCGTGTCGTAATGCAGTTCCGTGCGCGCGGCGCCGGCATGGTCTTTTTGTGTCTCAGCTAATTCCAGAAACGCCGCATAATCCGACCATTTGTAGCCGACCTCTGCGGAGTGCAGAGAATAACTGCCAAGCATATTATCTTTTTCCGCGCGGCGCGAAGCCGTCAAATAAGCCAGGTCAAAATTTTCCAGCGGCCGCCAGCTAATCCGCGCGCCGCCGACCGACACCTCGCGGTCTTTGTCCGCGATATAATTTTCGCCAACTTCGCTTCCCCAAAAATTACCCGGCCGCTGGCCGATAAAAGCGTCCAAAGCCCAAGTCCGTCCACCGCCGAAGCTGTAATGACCGGCCAAACCCTGCAGATCAAGATACGGCACGGCCAGCTCCGAATAACGCACAGTAGTGTCGCCGATCTCCAGAAAACTACCACGGCCGGCCAGCCGCGCGTTCAGCCGTTCGACCTGTCCGGTCTCGCCGCCGTTAGCCACAGCGTTGTAGCGGTAGCGTGTGAAAAAATCCAAATCCAGATCGCCGACAGCCGTCGAATATTCCAGCGAATTTAAAATCATTTTTTGATTGACCGGCGTGGCGTTGACCGGATCAAATTTAAAATAAGTTTCCCATTTGCCGTTGTTTTTGGCCGGTGACCGCGCGGCGGCCGCAGGCTCTGCTTTGCGGCCATTGACCTGCACGAGCAAGACTTCCTGTTGAGCAGTCCAGTAAAAAATTCGTGCGGTGCCGCGCTCTTTGGCCTTGATGAGCAGCGAGCCGTCCGCCGCGCTTGACACATCGACGATCTGTGGCGCGGCATTAACGAAACGCGCCACTTTGGCCGCCGGTTTAAAACTATAAGACGCGCCAGCCGTCAGCTCGACCTGCGCCGCGCCAGCTATGGCCAAGAGCAAAACCAACGCCAGACAAATTTTCTTCATTAGTTGATCCTAATTATTTTTTCTTCCATCAGCGTCTCCGCGCCGCTCTGTATGGTCAACACGCAAATATATTCACCCACGGGAATAGACCCCGGCAAACCGATTGGCCAGCTCACGTTCAGCGTTTCGACTTTGCCGGGCTTAATTTGCTTGGCGTTAAAATCCACAATTTTGACCCGTTGATTGGTCGCCGTATCATAAATAGATATCGCTGGTTTGATTGTCCTGGTTTCCGCGACGGCAAAATCGCAGCGGATCTGCAAAACATTTTTAGTTTTGTCATGCACCGGCTCAAATTTTTCCACCCAGAGTTTGGCGCCGGCCACCGCCTGCGCGGAATCCGAACTCAACAACTGCCCCGTCTGCAACGCTCCATTGGCATCCTCAAGCATATACAAAATTTCTACGCGCTCGTTGCGGTCGCCTGTAACGCGGCGGCCAAAAACGCCGTTGTAGCGCACAGTGTCGTCCGGCAGTAAGCCGCGCGTAAAAAGCTCGACCTCTTCCAGCGGCTCGCCATCGACGACCAACGCCACAAAGCCGTGCGCGCTATTCCAGGCATTGCCGCTGTTGCGCAAACCAATATCGTAAGCGTACACACCGTTACGTTTGGCGGCTTTCAGCCCCAGCGTGTCGAGAAAATCCTCTGTGTGTTTCCGGGTTTTCTGGTAGATCAGCGAGCCAACGCGCGCGCCGTAACGGATATTGGCCGTGCCCGGCAAATCGGTCTCAAAAAAAATCACCGCTTGATGCCCGCCCTCAGTGTCTGCCGGTGTGCGCAGTGTGAAAGAAAACGGCGCGATGGAATTGGCGGGCACGACGATGCTTTCCGCTTCCAGCGTCAGCCAGTCCGCGCAGGAAAACTGCGAGCCGCCCGGCTCCAAAAACTCTTTGCCGCCTTTGGCCGTGTAAATCCAGTCGTTGACATACACGAGCAATTTCAAATCCGTGTTGTTGCGGTTCGTCAGGTTGATCTTGTACGTCACCGCCGAGCCTCTCTCCGTCTCCAAAAAAATCGACGGGCGATCGATAGAGATAGTGGTCAGCGCGCTGGCCAGACCGCACATAAACAAAATTGCCGAAAATAGTTTTTTCAAAATAAACTCCCCTTTCTAAATTTTAATCCACCAAAACTTCTATTCTGGTTCTATATTCGCCGTTGGGCTGTACTGGTGGCACATATCTCAGCATAGTGCCTAATTCTATTTCTATATGGCCGGTGCTGTCGTCTAACTCAAAAGCCGGAGTTTCGTAAGTAGAATAAGCCACCCAATCGCTCGGAGAGATAGCGACACCATTAGTTTTGTGATAAATCTTCCATTGCAGATTGCCGTTAGGCAAAGATAAACCGTCCGGACTCTGCCAGTCATCCATTTTTAAATAAACTTTTTTTTTGCTCAAGTCCGCGCCGTTGCGATCAATAGTTATTTTTATACTACCCTCGCTGGCACCGTAAAATCCACTGCCGACTTCCGCGTTGAAACGCAACACATTGTCCGCGTTGAGTTCTTTCGGCCGCACATCAACCATAAGGTCAGCATGCAACAGAACAACTAAAAGAATAGAAAAAATAATTTTTTTCATTACTACCTGCACCCGCAGATTTTTATTCGGTCAGAGTCAGCAGCACACGGCCGGAATAATTGCCTTCCGGCATCGCATCCGGTATTTTTACGCCAAAATTCAGTGGAACATATGTGCCTTCGTAATTATTGAAGCCGGCGTCGCCGCGCGCGGTGCTGGAGTAGACAATGCCCGGCCGGTTGAGTACTTTTTGCTCGGCCGCCACCAGATTGCCCGGCAGATTTTTGCCGTTCGGCGAACGCGCCGACAACAGGCCGCGCACCAGCAAAGAGCCTTCCGGCAAAACCAGTCCTTTGGCCGGATCACTGAGCGGCTCGGTCTGCTCAACCTGTAAATACCATTGCCGGCCACTATTGGATTTACAGCCGGCCACGATCACGCCCGTCACCGGAAAATCTTTGCTGCCCGGCGCGAGAGAGCCAAGATCAAAAGCGCCGGCCGCCGGAAAAGCGCTGGCATCCTGCAATTCCAGCGCGAAAGTATTACCCACCACATTGACCGCCAGATTGACCGCCTCGGGATTGGCCGCCAGCAGACCGATCAGCACGCCCAGCAGGATTATTTTGCGCATAAAAAACTCCTTTTGTTTTTTTATTTGGTTAATTTCACCAACTGCAAATTATCCAAACCGATATTTAATCTGCCGGTCGGCGTATTGGACAGCGCGATGATCTGTATATGCAGCAAACCGCCCGATCCGCCAGTAGCGCCAGTGTCCCAACGATCATTACCAATACCCGGATTGACGTCCACAAAACGGCTGAACGGAATTTCCACCGTGCGCCAGCCTTCCCAATCCACAACGATCTCGTATTCCCATTGATCGTCGTGCGTCGGCTTGAAATTTTTGTCCTGCTCGACCTGATACGTGCCGTTATCATCGTCAAAAAGCTGAACACGCAGCGTGCCGCTATTTGCACCTGCGCCGTAAATATCCATAGCCAAAGCGCTGTATTCCGCGGCGCTCTTGCCCATATAAGCGCCCATGCCGCCGACATAATAATTTTCCGCTTTGCCGGTCAATTGAAGATAAGTCTGTCCGCGGCGGCGGTCTTTGGCTTCGGCAATAGTCGTCTCCAGCCGGTCAAATTTCCACCATTCGGGCGCGGTGCTGATATTGCCGTCGTCAAAATTTTCAATGAGTAGAACTTTGTCGTACTCTGAAGCAAGTCCCGACACAGGCTCAGCGGCCGACAACAAAAATCCCGTGCAAAGCAAACCACCAATTATCGTAATAAAGAAATTTTTCATGCCTGACCTCCAAGGCTAGTATTATGGATATTTTACTACAACTTACCTTGATTTACATCTTATTTTTTGGCTACAATGCCTTTCTATGCAGACAAAATACTGGTCGGAAACAAAAACGCCGGTTTTAAAACCGACCGCGCTGATTATTGACGATGATTCTGATCTGCGCCAGACCACCGGCTTAATACTCGCCAAAAATTACACTGTGCTGGAAGCCTGCAACGGCACCACCGGCTTAAATGAATTGAAGAAAACCGCCGTGGATGTGGTGCTCTGTGACATACGCATGCCGGATCTGAGCGGTCTGGATGTGCTGGAAAACATCAAAAAATCCCTGCCGCAGTTGGAGGTCATCATGCTGACCGCTCTCGGTGACGCGAAAACCGCCGTGCAGGCTTTGAAAAAAGGTGCTTTTGATTTTTTGGTCAAGCCGGTCGAGCCGGAGCAACTACTGAACACCTGCGCGCAGGCCGTCAAAAAGAAAGATCTTGTTTTAAAAAACATGGCGCTGGAGGCCGAGCTGGAGCCGGCGCGCTGTACGGAGATTTTGGGCGAGAGTAAAGTCATGCAGGAATTATTCAAAAAAATCCAAAAAATCGCCAGGACCACGGCTTCCGTGCTCATCACCGGCGAAACCGGCACCGGCAAAGAGCTCGCGGCGCACGCCATTCATGTTATGGGGCCGCGCGCGGCCAAGCCTTTTATCGCGGTAAATTGCGGCGGCATACCGAATGAATTACTGGAAACCGAACTTTTCGGCCACGAGCGCGGATCATTTACCTCGGCGGAAGAGCGCAAGTACGGCAAGTTTGAGCTGGCGCAGGGCGGCACGATATTTCTCGACGAGATCGGCAACATGCCGTTACTCATGCAGGCCAAAATGTTGCGCGTCCTGCAGGAAAAAGAGCTGGAGCGTGTCGGCGGCATCAAACCGATACCGCTCAACGCGCGATTTATTTCCGCGACCAATGAAGATTTGCAAATCTGCATCCGGGAGAAAAAATTCCGCGAAGACCTGTACCACCGGCTCAAAGTCGT
>JAIRZV010000070.1 GCA_031267055.1 Candidatus Margulisiibacteriota bacterium
TCTCTTGATCTAGTCTGGATGTTGCTCGGCGGATTTTTGGTTTTCTGGATGCAGGCCGGTTTTGCCCTGGTGGAGTCTGGCTTCACCAGAGCGAAAAACGCGGTGAATATCATCGCCAAAAATTTAATGGACTTCGCCCTCGGCTGTCCGGTTTATTTTATTATCGGCTACGGCCTGATGTTCGGCGCTGATAAACTCGGCCTCATCGGTACCAGCAATTTCGCCTTGCACGGCGTTACAGATATGTGGGATATCGGCTTTTACTTTTTTCAGGCGATGTTCGCCGCGACTGCCGCGACTATTGTCTCCGGCGCTATGGCGGAGAGAACGCAATTCAAAGCTTATTTGTTTTACACAATATTCATCAGCGCTTTTATTTATCCGGTGGTCGGCCACTGGATTTGGGGCGGCGGTTGGCTGGCCGCAAAAGGTTTCTTGGATTTCGCCGGCTCGACAGTCGTGCACTCTGTCGGCGGCTGGGCGGCTCTGACCGGCGCGATATTCTTAGGCCCGCGCATCGGCAAATACCTGCCGGACGGACGCTCCAAAGCCATACCCGGACATAATATTCCGCTGGCCGCGCTGGGCGTGTTTATTTTGTGGTTTGGCTGGTTCGGTTTCAATGGCGGCTCGACTATCGCCGCGACCAACTGGAATATTTCTCTCGTCCTAGTCACCACCACTTTGGCTGCGGCGGCCGGCACCTGTGGCGCGCTGTTTTATTCCTGGATTCGTTTCGGCAAACCCGATATCGCGATGGCCTTAAACGGCTCGCTGGCCGGTCTGGTCTCGATCACCGCTTCGACTTACGATGTGAGCGCGGTCAGCTCGCTGATCATCGGTCTAATCGGCGGCGTGCTGGTCGTGGCGGCTGTGGAATTCATCGATAAAGTCCTGCATGTCGACGATCCGGTCGGCGCGGTTTCCGTGCACGCGGTCTGCGGCGTGTGGGGCACCATCGCTCTGGGGCTTTTCGCGGAGAGTCAGTACGGCAACGGCGTCAGCGGCTTATTTTTCGGCGGCGGTTTGAGCCAGCTTTTAGTCCAGCTGGAAGGCATCATCGTGGTGGCCGTCTGGACTATCGCCACCTCGGCTGTAGTTTTCACTGCGGCGAAATATTTGATCGGCCTGCGCGCCAGCCGTGAGGAAGAGCTCAAAGGTCTGGATCTTACGGAACACGGCCAGGAAGCTTACGCCGGATTTGAAATTTTCAGCAACGAATAAAATAAAAGGAGGCAAGAAAATGAAATTAATCACCGCAATCATTCAACCGGAAAAACTGCCGGACGTGAAACAAAGCCTGTTCGATATCGACGTGCACAAAATGACTGTCAGCAATGTGATCGGCGCCGGCCAGCAAAAAGGCTACACTGAAAATTATCGCGGCGTGGTGTCGGAAGTCAATCTGCTGAAAAAAGTGCGCATCGAGATCGCGGTCAATGACAATTTCGTTGACAAAACTGTCGAGGCCATTATCAAAGGCGCGCGCACCGGCAAGATCGGCGATGGCAAAATCTTTATCACCGATTTGAAAGAATGTATCAGGATCAGGACCAAAGAAACCGGCAAAGACGCGATCGGTTAAAAAAAGAAACCCCCGTCCTAAAACGGGGGTTTTTTATTTAGGCTATTTTGGCCAGAATATATTGATTGATCGACACGCCATTTTCGGCAGACTTGATAGCCAGTTTTTTATGCACTTCTTCCGGCACACGCAGAGTTAAATTGCCTTTGTAGCGTTTCAAACCCAGCGGTTCAGGAATCGGCTCTTTAGTTTCCGCCAGCCACTTGATAGTCGCAGTCACAACTTTTTCTATCTCGGCCAAGGCTTTGCCCGCAGTGCCGCCATGCGCCGCCAGCGAAGGAAATTCCAGACAGCAAGCGACATGTGCGTTGTCTTCTGCCGACCATTCCACGCGATAGGTATATTTATCAATTAGTCTATTGTTTAACACTGTTATCAGCCTCCAATTTCTCCAAAGCTTTTATAACCATACGCACTTGATACGGTTTAGCCAGGGCGCCGTCTTTCTGAATATTAATTCGCGGATCACCAGGCCAGGGCATCTTAAAAATATGGTGGCTGCCACGAATCCGCGGCTGGCCAAAGGTTTTCACACAAACCGCCAGTAAATCCTTAAATCGCACATTTTTAGGATTGGCCAGTAAATCTCTGTCCATGTGAATTAATGATAGCATATATGCTATCATTAGTCAATAATTTTCCGTTACGCCGCGTCTTCTTTGATTTCGGCGGCGCGGCGCGTGTAGTTTTCCAACACTTTGTCTTTGTCCACGACGATTTCGCGCTGCTCTTTGTCCACTGGCGCGCTGTACATGATATCGAGCATGACGTTTTCCACGACGGAACGCAGGGCGCGCGCGCCGACTTTGCGCTTCAGAGCCAGCGTGACGATCTCTTGCAAGGCGTCAGGAGTGAATTGCAATCCCACATTGTCATAGCGCAAAAGTTTCTGATATTGCTTGACCAGCGCGTTCTCCGGCTGGGTCAGTATCTCGATCATCGCCTTTTCGTCCAGCTCATTGAGTGCGGCAACCACCGGCAGACGACCGATCAACTCCGGTATCAGACCGTATTTCAGCAAATCGTCCGGCAGTACTTCCTCAAAAATTTTGTCTTTGTGTTCCTCTTTGGCTTTTTTCTGCGCGGCGGTTTCAAAACCGATAGTTCGTTTATTGACGCGGCGCGAGATGATCTCGTCAATGCCGGCAAAAGAGCCGCTGCAAATAAATAAAATATTCGTCGTGTTCATCTGAACAAACTCGCCCTGCGGATGTTTACGGCCGCCGGCATTTTGCGGCACATTGGCGAGCGTGCCTTCGATCATTTTGAGTAAAGCCTGCTGCACACCCTCGCCGGACACGTCACGGGTGATCGAGGGATTTTCCGATTTACGCGAAAGTTTATCGATCTCATCAATGAACACGATGCCCATCTCGGCTTTTTTGAGATTGCCGCCGGCCGCTTGGAGCAAACGCGACAAAACATTTTCCACATCCTCACCCACATAACCCGCTTCGGTCAAAGTCGTCGCGTCCGCGATCGCCAGCGGCACATCGAGAAAACGCGCTATTGTCTGCGCAATGAGCGTTTTGCCCGAGCCGGTCGGCCCAACCAGCAAAATATTGCTTTTGGACAACTCGGTTTTATCCAGATTATTTTTGTCCTGATTGGAGAGCAGTCGCTTGTAATGATTGTACACGGCCACCGAAATAATTTTTTTGGCGCGCTCCTGACCAATAATATATTTATCAAGATTGGCGTGGATTTCCGTCGGTATCTTGAGAGTTTCCAGCGAGAAATTTAAAGGCGAGTCTTCGCGGGGCTGTGGATTAAGTTCCGCGTCGAGCATTTCCTTACAGCGGTTGATACATTCGTCGCAAATAACACCGCCGGACACTCCGGCGATGATCTGCCGCACCTGATCGCGGCGGCGGCCGCAAAAGGAACAGATCGCGTTTTGCTGGCCGGACAACATTTTATTTCAATTTAGTCGGCGAGATGACCTCGTCGATCAGGCCGTATTTTTTGGCTTCTTCCGGCGACATGAAAAAATCGCGGTCGGTGTCTTTTTCGATCTGCAGCATAGTCTGACCGGTATGTTTGACCAAAATATCATTGATCGCTTTTTTCAAACGCATGACTTCATTGGCCTGGATTTGAATATCCGTAGCCTGACCCTGCGCGCCGCCGATCGGCTGATGGATCATGATGCGTGCGTTGGGCAGAGCGTAACGTTTGCCGGTCGCGCCGGACGCCAGCAACAAAGCGCCCATACTGGCCGCCTGACCGATGCAAATCGTCGAAACTTTGGGATCGATGTACTGCATCGTGTCGTAAATCGCCAGACCCGCCGTCACCACGCCGCCCGGTGAATTGATGTACATGGAAATATCTTTTTCTTTATCTTCCGCCGCCAAAAAAATCAGCTGCCCGACGATCAAGCCGGCCGTCAAGTCGTTGATCTCGTCGCTGACAAAAATTATCCTTTCTTTGAGCAAACGCGAATACAGGTCAAACGCGCGCTCACCTTTGGAAGATTGTTCGATAACTGTTGGCACATACGGCATAAAAAAACCCCCTTGTTATTTGGTTATATTATACCCGCCGCGCGGATAAATATACCTGCTTAATTATTTATTTTAGCGTTATTCAGCAAAAAGTCCAGCGTTTTATCCTCGGTCAAATAACGCGCGATATTTTCCTTGAACGACGGCGGCAAAGTCTTTTTGTACTTCTCCAGCTCCTCGGTTTTAAGCGGCTCCTGCCGTCCGCTGTTTAAAATCCGCTCCAGCTCAGTGTCGATCTCCGCGTCGCTCGGTTTAATTTCTTCTTTTTCGGCAATTTTTTCCAGCAACAAATCCAGCTTGGCGCGTTTCTCGGCGGCTGGCCGATAATCCTGACGCAGCGTCTCGGCAGTTTTGTTGGTCATTTGCAAATACTTGGCAAGTTCCAAACCGCGGTTCTGCAAATCGGATTCGAGATTGCGCAACATAATGTCAACTTTCTCGCGCACCAGAGCTTCTGGCACAGCAAAATCGTTGGCCTTGAGCAATTCTTCTATTAAATTATTTTTGGCCTGACTGTCGGCAGTTTGTTTTTTTTGTTTTTCCAGATTGGCTTTGATCTCCGCACGCATTTCCGCCAGCGACTGTTTGGCGCTGATTTTTTTGACAAACTCGTCGGTCAATTCCGGCAAAACGCGCTCTTTGATTTCCAGCAACAGCGTTTCCACTTCGATCTCCTGACCGGCGGCTTCTTTGACAAAATAATCCGCGTTGACTTTCACTTTGAATTTTTTGGTCTCGTTGACTTTCATACCGACGACGGCCTGGTCAAAATCCGGCGACATAAAATTTGTGCCGAGACGCGTGCCGGTGCGCTCTTTGGTCAGAGCGCCGATAGGCTGACCGTCCAGTGTGAAAGCCTTGCTGGCGTAGCCGACCAGGTCTTCGTTTTGCGCCGGACGGTCGACCGCTTTGTATTCGGCGTGATACTCGCGGATCTGCGCCAATTCTTTTTCGATTTCCTCGGCAGACGCCTGATCAGCCGGACGCTGGATTTTCAAACCTTTGTATTTTTCCGGCTTCACTTCCGGCTTGACATCGACGGCCAGCGTAAAAACAAAACCTTTTTCTTTGTCCAGAGTTTTCACTTCCACATCACGCGGATAATCCACCGGCTGCAGTTTTTCCGCGTCGATGGCCTGCCGGTAGCAGTCATTCATCACGATAGTCGAGGCGCGCTCCAGCAAAAGCGCGGTGCCGTAATGTTTTTCAAAAATAGGACGCGGCACTTTGCCCGGCCGAAAACCCGGGACCTTGGCGTCTTTGGCCAATTCCCGAAAAGCCGGCTCAGTGGCTTTTTCGACAGCGGCGTAATCCGTTTCGATTTCCAGAGTAACCGTAAAATTATTTCGCTTGTTTTTTAAAATTTTCATAAGAGAGGCAAGTTTACAATATGCGTCCGCTCATGGCAAATTAATAAACATCCGCGGCGGCGTATTCCGGCGAGTTCTGGTAAACCGGCTGCTGCGCGGGATAAGGTTGCGCCGCGTAAGTGCCGGTGGCCGCTAAATATTGACTGGCCTCCAGCGCGGGCTGTTCGAGAGGAGCTTCCGGCGCGGCATTCAAAAGGTCTTCCGAATTCTGGCTGCCGTCTTCCAGATTGAGACTGACCGTCGCGCACAAAATCACATTGGCGCCGATCTTGCGGCAAATGCCGTTGTTGCCGTACACCGCGCCGCCAACAAAATCAATCAGCTGTCTGGCGGTCTGTACATCGAGGTATTTGTAATTGATGAGCACGATGTAGCCAGCGCGCAAAGCGGTAACAATATCGCGGGCGTCAGCATCAGCATTGCGCGGCTCGGCCAGCCAGACATTGGCGGCGAGAGAGCGCACGGGTTGCGGTTTCCACACGCGCGGCTCGGACTTGACCGGCGTCGATGTGACGCGCGCGGCGGCGGTTTTTAGAGGGACTGCGGTTTCCGGCGGCCTGTCAGCAAAGCCCAAAAACTCCACTACTTTCGCCCAATTATTGCGCATGAAATCCCCCCAGAATTAAGTGCTAAAAAAGATTATACAACAAGCGAGAGAGGGAAACAAG
>JAIRZV010000104.1 GCA_031267055.1 Candidatus Margulisiibacteriota bacterium
CTTATGGATAAAGCTTCTTTTCAGTAAATTTGTGCCTGTATTCAAAAAATAAAAATAAGGAGTAACGTTATGAGTGATTTTACATTAAGGATTTCGAGTGCGCCAGTGCAGTACCAGTCTATATTAAAAGAAGCGGATATTGCCGCTGGAGATAGAGAGAAAAGCGGCAACGGCTTGATCGATACCGACGAGGAAAAATTAGCGGCGGCCAAAGCGATTTGTGAGTTTAACCAGATATATGTTAGTGAATTGTCTGTACAGCAAGCCGAGGAGCGTCTGCGGGCTGCGCTTTTAGAAGCTCCTCATCCAGCGGGCATTCCTGTACCAGTCATGTCCGGCTCTGGGGCAGCTTCACCGCATTTTTCGATGGCAGAAGCGCCGATTACTGCGGGGCGTAAAGTTGTTGTTCAGAGTAATGAGGTAACAGATGATAGTTCCCCGGCCGCGCCGCAAAGCGTTCCTCAATTGAACCTTGGTAGGCTGAATGGTTTGATTCAGTCAAAAGGTCATCCTGCAAATGTCTCTTGTCCAGTTTCTCCGGGACAAAGAGTAATAGCAAGAGCTCCAATGGCGAATGCACCGGTTGTTGTTGGAAAATAAAGTTATTAAAGAGACTGCGGAATAATAATTCGGTTTCTCAATCGTGTTTTGTGCGTAAGTTTTTCATCCACGAGTGTTCTGCCGCGGCGTATCTGCGGCAGAATACTCGCAAGGCTATTTTTTTATAACTTCCCAATGTCCACTTTTAGCGGATCCGACACGGCGGATAATTTTAGCGGTTTTTAATTTTTTCAAATTCCACTCAATCCCCTTGGCCGTAAGCCCCAGCAGATCAGCAAGCTCTTGAGTTGTTATAAATGGATTGCCATGGATTTTTTTCTGGATTTTCTCCCTAGTTTTCTCCCTAGTTTTCCCCCTAGTTTTCCCCCTAGTTTTTGAGACGATATTTATGTCGCCCATATTCCGGTCAAATTTTAAGGTGGTCTGCACGACTCTGCCGCTTATCGAGATGGCCTTGCGTCCGTATTTTTCGATGATTTTTGGCACGCCGGAGCCAAGCTGTTCCACCAACTCAAGGTCTTTGAATATACGCATAATTTCGCGGTTCCTCGGCATGGATGTTCCGCTGTAAAATTTATCCAGCGTAAGCCCGTCCACCAGACCGCCATAAGAAGTGATGATAAATTTATCCTCAAAAATCTCGCAAATCGGAGTATCGCCAAGCGAATAATCATTATGAGCAAAAGCGTTGATGATAACTTCCCGCAACGCATCTTTATCGACAAGCTTCTTTTCCAAGCGCGGGTTCATGCCCTGTTTGCGGGCTTGGGTTATATTTTCGGTGTCCATTCTGTCCAGAACCTTGTTCATGGCAGTCAGCAAACACTGGTCGCCGTATTCCTCAGTTTCTATTAAATCCAACTTGTCTTTTCCCGCGTATTTTCCGACGCGAATTGACACGCGATTTACATCAGAAAATAAATAAGCGACTTGATTATATTTTCCTTCTGGATTATAAAAATCCAGCGATTTCGCAAAATTCTTATTCAGCTTGCCCTCGTAAAATATTTTCAACTGCTTAAAAATTAAGTCTTGCTGGCGCGAGGGTATGTTAGCCAGCGAGACAGGATGCCGTTTCTCCAGCAAACTATTGATCATTTCTTCGGGCATTGGCTGTGCAGAACTGCCCACTCGAATAAAGCAGCCGGCTTCAGAACGGCCTTTTTGTTTAACGTAATAAGGCGTTTCTGTTCCGCCGGCAAGATTGACCACGATAATAGTTTTTCCGTCTCTCTCTTCTGTCAAAATATCAAACAGCCCCAGAATACTAGGACGAATATTGTCTCTCAGCCTGTCTTTAATTTGCAGCTGTGCTTTGTCAGGATTGTTCACGCCGACAACAAAACTATTTTTATCAATTCCGATATAAATATTTCCGCCCTTGGAATTGAGAAAAGCAACAACGCCTTTTTCAAGATCATCGGTCAGTTTTTCTTTGTATTCGATGCGATTGGTCTCGGTTTGTTTCATAGTTCTAATTTATTATACTGCAAAATCAAGCAATGTCGGTTTGCGCATTTTCGTAACAGAATACTCGCAAAGTAGGCGTAGTGCTATAATCTTCTCATGTTGCGTTTATTGACTTCCGGCGAATCCCACGGCCCCGGCCTGACCGCCGTGCTGGACGGCTTTCCGGCCGGTGTGCCGCTTGCCAAAAAGCATATCGATGCAGAATTGGCGCGTCGTCAGCAGGGCTATGGCCGTGGCGGTCGGCAAAAGATCGAGCAGGACAAAGTGCAAATTTTGTCCGGCATTCGTCACGGCCTGTCGCTCGGCTCGCCGATCACGCTTTTTGTGGAAAACAAAGACTTCAAAAACTGGACGGAAAAAATGTCTCCGGAACCGGTCAAGGGCAGGATTGAGCCGGTGACCAAATTGCGCCCGGGTCATGCCGACTATGCCGGCGTGGTGAAATACGGATTTGCTGATCTGCGCAATGTACTGGAGCGTTCCTCGGCGCGTACGACTGTGGCGCAGGTGGCAGCTGGCGCGGTGTGCAAACAGTTTTTAAATGTTTTTAAAGTAAATATTGCCAGCAAAGTGTTGCGGATCGGCGGCGTGGAAAATCAAGCCTTGAGCGGTATCAGAACGCCGGTAAAAAATAAAATCGACGCGGCGCGCGCCGGCGGTGATTCTCTCGGCGGCGTAGTGGAGTTAAATATTTCCGGCGCTCCTGTGGGTTTGGGTTCTTATGCTCAGCCGGATCGCAAACTGGACGGTTGTCTGGCTGGCGCGCTGATGAGTCTGCAGGCAGTCAAAGGCGTGGAGATCGGTTTGGGTTTCGCGGCCTCGGATTTGCCGGGCAGTCAGATGCAGGACGAGATTTTTTACCAGCGCGGCAAAGTTTGGCATAAGACCAACCATGCCGGCGGCATCGAAGGCGGCATGTCCAACGGTGAGGATATTATTGTCCGGCTGGCTTTCAAGCCTATACCGACGCTGATGCGGCCACTGAATACTATCGACTGGCGGACGAAAAAGGCCGTAACCGCCCATGTTGAGCGCGCGGACACCTGCTCTGTCGAGGCCGGCGCCGTCATCGCGGAAAATATTGTTGCTTTTATTTTGGCCGAGGCGTTCCTCGAAAAATTCGGCGGGGACAGTCTGGTAGAAATTAAAAAAAGAATATGAATGAATTTACCGACAAACAAAAAATGCTTGCCGGAAAATTGTACATTGCTCAAGGACAGGAAATTATTAAAGATATTTTGCGTTGCCGAAAACTTTTGCGCAAATTTAACCGATCTGCTCCGCACAAAATTCAATACAGGACAAAATTATTAAAAGCGCTGTTCCGGCAGATTGGTGTTGCCCCGTACATTGAGCCGCCGTTTCATTGCGATTACGGCGC
>JAIRZV010000134.1 GCA_031267055.1 Candidatus Margulisiibacteriota bacterium
TACGTGGCGGCGCGCAGTCTGCATCAAAAAGAAACTAAACTCGACGCGGCCAATTATCATTTGATCCTGCTGGTCAAAAACGAGACCGGCTACCGCAATCTGATCAAAATGGTTTCGACAGCCAGCCTCGAAGGTTTTTATTATCGGCCGCGCATCGACTGGGATTTGTTGGAAAAACATCACGAGGGTCTGATCTGCCTGTCCGCCTGCATTGCCGGTGAAGTGCCGGAAATGCTTTTGAACAACCGTTACAATGACGCGCTGGAAACGGCGCGGCGTTATAAAAATCTTTTTGGTGACGACTATTATCTCGAAACGCAAAATCACGGCATGCCTGAGCAAAAACAGGCGCTGGCCGGACTGCAGGCGATCGCCAAAGAATTAAATATCCCGATCGTCGCTACCAATGACAGTCATTTCACTGACAATGGCGACGCGCTGATCCAAGATATTTTGCTGTGCGTTTCGCAAAACAAATTGCTGACCGACAGCGACCGGCTGAAATCGCATCCCGAAACTTATTACAAAAATCTGGCGGAAATGCAAAAACTTTTTCCCGATAATCCTGAATATTTGGAAAACACTCTACGTATCGCCGAAAAGATCAATTTTGATTTTGACAATAAAACCCAGCACATTCCTAAATTTGCCGTGCCGGAAAACTACGACGAAGCGAGTTATCTGCGCAAACTTGTCGAAGAAGGCATCTGCCGCCGTTACGGGGAAAATTTTTCCGAGGAAGTCAAACAACGTTACGAACATGAACTGGAAGTCATTACCAAAACCGGTTTTTGCGGCTATTTTTTGATCGTCTCGGATTTTATCAAGTGGGCCAAAGAGCAAAACATCATTATCGGCCCGGGGCGCGGTTCAGCGGCCGGCTCGATAGTTTCTTATGCGCTGGACATCACCACACTCGACCCTTTGCCATACAAATTGCTGTTCGAACGTTTTCTGACCGATCAGCGCATCAATATGCCCGACATCGACATTGACATCTGCATCCGCCGGCGCGGCGAAGTCATCGACTATATCCGCCAAAAATACGGTCTGGACCGGGTCGCGCAAATCGCCACATTCAGCAAACTGGCAGCCAAAGCAGCGGTCAAAGATGTGGGACGCGTCAGCAGCGTGTCTTTGACCGAAGTCAACAAGCTCAGCAAAATGTTCAGCAAAAAACCCGGCGTGACGATCGAGGATACACTGCATAAAAGCGACGACTCTAAAAAACAGGATTTTTACAATAAAGATCTGGAAAAACTGTACAACGAAAATCCGGCGGTCAAGCGGCATCTCGACATGGCACAGCGGGCGGAAGGTTTTTCGCGCGGCACCGGAATGCATGCTGCCGGCGTGGTGATTTCCGCACTACCGCTGACTGAGATAGTGCCGCTGTACAAAGACAAAGACGGCGCGATATTGACGCAGTACGCCAAGGACGACATTGACGAGCTAGGCTTGCTGAAAATGGATTTGCTGGGACTGCGCAATCTGACCATGATCAATGACTGTCTCGACCTGATCGCCAAAAATCACGGCGTGCGTCCCGATATAGAAAATATTCCGCTCGACGATCCGAAAGTTTTCGCTGTGTTTCAGGAAGGCAACACCGCCGGTATTTTTCAATGCGAAGAGCCGCACATGACCGGCATGATCCAGCGTTTGCAGCCGACCGCTATTGAGGACATTATCGCGCTGGAAGCGATGGACCGTCCGGGGCCGATGCAGTTTGTGGATTCTTTTATCCGGCGCAAACACGGCCAGGAAGATGTGTCCTATTACAAATTTGATCAGCAGCTCAAGCCTTATCTGCAAGAAACTTACGGCCTGATAATTTATCAGGAGCAGGTCATGCAGATCGCGCGGGAAATCGGCGGATTTTCTTTGAGCGAAGCCGACACGCTGCGCAAAGCGATGGGCAAGAAAAAACAGGCGATCATGGACAAAATGCGGGAAAAATTTATCTCCGGCGCGCTGGCCAAAGGTTTTGCCAAAAAAGACGCGGAAAACATTTACGACATCTGCGCCAGATTTGCGGAGTATGGTTTCAACAAATCGCACAGCGCGGCTTATTCGATAGTCTCCTACCGCACGGCGTGGTTGAAAGCTTATTATCCGGTGGAGTTTATGGCTGCGCTGCTCAGCTCTATCGACAAACAAGGAACAATTGCCGGATACATCAACGCCTGTGCCGGCATGAACATCGCGGTGCTGCCGCCGGACATCAATGAGTCCGATATCAATTTCACGCCGGTCAAAGGTACTATCCGTTTTGGTTTGAGCGCAATCAAAAACTTCGGTGCGGCGGCGGCGGAGACTATCGCCGGCGAGCGCGCGCGGAATGGCGTCTTTGCTTCGTTCACCGATTTTTGCGCGCGGGTAGACAACAAAATCCTGAACAAACGCTCGATCGAAGCGCTGATCCACGCGGGCGCGCTGGACACTTTTGGCCAGCGCAAAGCCATGCTGGAAGGCTACGCCAAAATTCTCAGTCATGTGATCGGTCAGAAAAACGATCAGGCCAGCGGACAGTTTTCGCTTTTTGGCGCGCCGGATTTTAAAAACAGTCCGGACAACTGGCCGCTCGTACCGGAATATCCGCCGGCGGAAAAACTTCGGCTGGAAAAAGACGCGCTCGGCGTGTACGTATCCGACCATCCGCTCAAACACATCGGTGAGATCAAACGTTTTGGTTGTCTGACAATTCAGGAGGCCGGTGAAAAGCCGCTGGACTCCGAAGTCAAAATTGTCGGCATTTTAAAAAACATTGCGCAAAAACGCACCAAAAAAGGTGACTCGATGGCCAGCGGTGAGCTGGAAGACCTGACCGGCAGCGTCGAGCTGGTGTGTTTTCCCCGAGCTTATGAAAATCTGGGTAGTATTTTCGTCGATGATGCTATTGTCATAGTCAGCGGCACCTTGCTGCAGGGGCGCGATGAGGAGAGTTTCCAGCTCTCGGTACGCGACGTGCAGCCGATCCAAAACTCCGGCAATCAGGCTCTCAGCCACAATTTTTATATCAACATCGAAACAGTGCAGAATAAATCCACCATGGCCGAATTAAAATCCGTGATCAAAATGTTTCGCGGCGGCACGCCGGTCATTTTGCAGGACGGCCGGAAGAATCTGCGTCTGCCCGCGGATTTCTGCATAGACCCAAATGTGGATTTCAAACAAAAAGTCGACGCTATTGTCGGCAACGGGAACAGCTGGATAAATTAGGTTACAAAAAACGCCAAAAATTTTGGTATGTAGATGCGTTGCATGCAACGCATCTACGACAGTGGGCAAGAATATTTGCAGAACAGTAGTTTTTACCGTTCTACCTGTACATAAAAGTCGCAAGTATCAAAATCCACGAAAACATTTTTGTCTTTTGGCAATTGCGGATATTTGGCGAATATCTCATTCCACCATTGCCGCTGCAGATTCATGGCCTCAGCTTTCGCATTGAGAGCCGCGTTCACGAATACCTGCACCTGCTCCGCTGTAACTCCTTGCTGCAAAGCCGTCGGTCTCGCCGCCTGCTCCGCCACGTTTACGCGGTTATTTATCAGTATCAAACTCTCCACCTCGTCCCTCGTTGCCTTGATGTTCAAGTCCTCTCTTTGCGGATGCACCTTCCCGCAGATCGGGCAGACCTCCTGTTTCGTTTCTTTTATTCCCTCGTTCTTTGTTTCTTTTGTCATAATTCTTTCCTCCTTTTTATTTTTTGTACACCTACCAACGTTTCGCTTCGCGAAACACCCCTCAAATAAAATCTAACAGAGCAAATATTTTCGCTCTATCTGGCGCGGCAAATATCTTTACCCTCGCGAACACGGCATAGCACTGTAGGTTACGTTCGCTCCGGGCAAAATATTTGCCGCGCCTAATGCTCTCTCATTCTTGTAATGCCTCGCTTTGACTTTGCCTATTGCAGAGCGAATATTTTGCCGTAAGCGCGTCTGGCTCGAACTTAACAAGGCTACAAAGTAGCCGACGTTAAGTGAGAGGCCACCACGCGCGGCGGTAAAGATATTCGCTCTGCAATATATCTGCTTCGCTTACAAAATAACCATTCCATTATCGTCAAAACTTTTTGTCCCCTCTAACTTGTCATACTCTTCCCAGTATCTCCGGCTCCATTTAGATTGAAGCTTGTGCACCTCGCAGATATTCGTCTGCCGGTAAAACTCCCCCTTCTCCGCGAATGCTCCTCCTATACACCAAGCACAGGCGCTCTCTACATCGCAGGTCAGACATTTTTCGGGAGAGATTTTTTTGCGTGTCTGCTGGCGGACTATTTCAAACCGTTCCTTGTGATTTAAGCCGTTCCAAACGTCGCCAACATAGAAATCCAATTTTCTGCTATGCATCGTGTTCGGGCTGAATCTGAAACACGGGTATATCTTGCCGTTTATTGAGAGACACGGCATAGCGCCAGAGCCGCACCAGCCCTTGTCCGGGTCTTTCAGCGGCCCACCTATGCCAAAATTTTTATCGAACATGCTGACATATAAATCCGTTCGATGTTCTAAAATATACTCTATGGATTTTTCCATCTCTGTATCCAGTAGATCAAGATCGTTTTGGGTTAAATGCAGATCTTCAAACACAAAATTAATGTTGACATGCTTCAGGCGCATTTCCTCGTGCAAAAACTTAATAGACTTGTACAGATATGGAATTGTGTCTTTATTACAAGTAGCTTTAGTGGTAGCGTTATTTATGCCTATCCACTCTAAATACCAATCCCACCATTTCTGTATGTCTTTCATCGTGCCGGAGCCATCTTTCCAGATACGATTGCGGTCATGTATCTCCGGGCAGCCGTCCACCGACACGCCTACGCTGAGATTGTCTTTATATTTCATCATGAAGTCTCTTACTTTCGGGTCTTCAAATAATGTCCCGTTGCTGGAAATTGACGCACGCCAGCGATATGCCCAGCGGTGATTTTTCCGGATAGCCTGATACTGGAAATAATGCAGTATCTTATCCACCAGTTCCGGCACCATGAGGGCGTCACCACCGATAAAGTCCAGAATAAGCCCTTGTTGCAATATCCATTCTGTATCGGTACCACGTACATTGATTGGATCATCATCGGTCAGGATAATATCTATAAACTTCTGGGCATATTCAAAAGGTAAATCTCCAGGCTTCTTATCTACTTCATAACAGTATTTGCAGCGCAGATTGCAGTCTTCCGTTACCTGAAAAGTTGTGTCAAACCCGTTGTAGTTTTCAATCGCAGGAATCATTATTCACCCTCTATATATAACCAGTTTGTAGTAAAGTCTATGTGTAATTTATCCAAGTGTTCCGGTCCTATACCGTGGCGCATAGCCAATTCCCACCAGAAACCATTTTGCAATGCCTGATAATCCGCTAGAGTAAAGATCGCGTCGCGCACGATATTCCCTGCTTCTCGGTCAGCCACATCTATAAATCTTGGATGTAAGGCCTGTTTTGCGCATTTTATTTTATTATTAATCAAATAATAACCATCGATTTCTTCTCTGCTCAACACGACAGCATCTTTTCGTTGCGGCATAGATCATCTCCTCATTGGTTTATCAGGAAGCGTTCCCTAAAGGCTGGGCTTGGGCGCCTTGTTGGGGTAAAGTATCTCCCGCGCCCTGATTAGCGTTTACAGATGTATGCGTGGTATTAGATCCAGCGGCATCTGTTCCGTAGCGGCTCGTCGCACTACAACCATTCACGCAACCGCTGGTGCAGGCGTCATAACAATTGTTCCGGCAATCACTGTTACAATTGAGATAACAGGTCACTGCACAGTTTTGCGCGCAGACAACCGCGCAGTCCATGCCGCAGCCAACTTTACAAGCGTGAAAACAAGTATTTTCACAGGCTGCGCCGCCACAGGTGCCGTCGCACGCGCCGCTGCAGCCGTGTGTACAGTTCTCCATACAACCGTTATAACAATCAGCGAAACAATTCGTGCTACATTTACCGACACAATCCGACGCGCAGGTGCCGCTGCAATTTTGGGAGCAGGTACCCGTACAAAGCGTAGCGCAACCATTCGAGCCGCAGGTATTAGCACAGGTGCTCGTACAAAGTGTAGCGCAACCGCTCGTACCGCAGGCATTAGCACAAGTGCCTGCGCAGTCCGTAGAGCACTCTCCGGTACAAGCCTTGCTGCACCTATCATTACAGGTACTGGAACAGGTATGTCCGGCACAAGCGGCAGAACAGGAAACCTGGCAAGCAGCGCTACCGCAAGTATTAGTACAATTATCATTAGCGCACTTGCCAGTGCAGTAACTTGTGCCGCAGGTATTAGTGCAACGGTTGTCACACGTGCCGTTGCAGGTGTAATCGTCGCAACCATCTTTACAACCTTTAGAACATTGGTCCTTACAGGAATCATTACAGCTTGAACACCAACCAATAACGCCGCCACCGCACGAACCATTGCAGTTCCCCTCACATGAACCAGAGCTACAAACATGACCACAGCCACTAGCACAACCTGTTCTACAGGATCGATTTTCACAAGCAGAGGATGCGCAGGTGCCGGAACAGGCTTTAGCGCATTGCACATCGCAAGTTATCGCGCAATCTCCTGCGCATTGTAGAGTGCAATAGCCTGTACAAGAAGAGCCACAGGTTGCCGTGCAGGTGTTGGAACATCTACCGGTACAGTTTGCTCCGCAAGAACCGCTGCAATTAGCCGCACTACACTTACTTGTACATCCTGTTCCGCAGGAGCCCGTACAATTAGCTGCGCTGCAGTTACCTGTGCACTGTGTTCCACAGGTCCCGCTGCAATTAGCCGCGCTGCATTTTTCTTCACAGTTAGTCCCGCAGGTTCCCGTACAGGCCCCGCTGCACAGTGACTGACAGGCAGCCTGCCCGCAGTTTTGTCCGCAATTATTCACTCCGCAAGTGGCAGTACAGGCCGCGCCACAGCCGCCACTGCAGGTTTCCATGCAGTGCCCGCCGCAGGTATTGCCGCAGCCTTGATGACAAGCCGTAGAGCAACCGCCCGAACATGCGTCGCCGCAGGTTACCTGACAGGTTTCAATACAAGCATTGCCGCACTCTCTCCCGCACACAGAACTACAACCAACGCATCGCGCATTATTCAACGCGTCATCCACCACCTGCCGCACTTCCTCTAAATGTCTGGCTTTGAGTTTGGTGAACATGGCCGTTATATTCTCGCCCCAAGAAAAAATTTCGCTGCCGTTATAATTGACCAAACCATGCGTAGCCGTCCGCAAATTATTGAGCTGGCGCGCTTCTATTTTTTGACCTTTAGCAACTGTAGTCAGTGTGGATTGCGCCATGCCGCGATGCGTCCGCTCTGTTTTGAGATTTTCTACTGTTTGATTGTAGTCCGCCGCGTAAGCTTCACGGCCGGATAGATAATTTTGTTTGACAGTCAACGCCGTGTTCGTCGTCGGTGTTGCGCCGGTCGCTGTCTCACTGTCCGGCAACTTGTATTTGTAACGCGCCATAAACATACCCCCTTGTATTGTTTACTATATTGTCAGTTAGACAAGCTAATAGGATTATATATTATACAAATCCATTAGATTACTTAGATAATACCACCTAAATGGCGTTTGTCAACACTAACACCAAACAATTAGTATATTTAAAATGACTTTGCGGCAAATATTCTCCAATAATTTGAGGAACGCTCGTAAAATGGCCGGTCTTTCGCAAATGCGTTTGGCCGAACGCTGTGACACTGCCACTAATTATATTAGCGATATAGAGGTCTGTAAAAAATTCCCTTCTGTAGAAATGGTTGAAAAAATCGCCAAGGCTTTGCAAGTACAGCCATATTTGCTTTTCTTGGACAGCCAAAATCTTTGGGAAAAGTCATTCAGAAAAAATATCCCCGATATGCTCAAAAATGAAATTCTCCGCCAGTTAAACAAGTCCGCGCAAAAAATTCTGCAGCAGTATTAGAGCAAATAATATCTAAAGCGGCTGGGTTAGAGTTTAATTTTGCCCCGAACTAGCCTATAATTTCGCCATGAAAAAGCACATCAAAATTTTCGACACCACGCTGCGTGACGGCGAGCAGTCGCCGGGCTGTTCGATGAATATCGAGGAAAAAATCGAAATGGCCAAAATGCTGGAGAAGCTCAACGTCGATATTATTGAGGCCGGTTTTGCCGTCTCGTCACCGGGGGATTTTGCCGCGGTGCAGGCTATCGCGCGCGCAGTCCAAAAACCGATAGTCGCCAGCCTTTGCCGCGCAGTCGAAAAAGATATCGACGCCAGCTGGGACGCGCTGCAAGACGCCCGGCATCCGCGCATCCATATTGTCATCGCCACTTCACCGATCCACCTGAAATACAAACTGCGCAAAACTCCCGCCGAGGCGCTGGCACAGGCCGTGCGTTCCGTAAAATACGCCAAAGCCAAAGGTCGGAATGTCGAGGTGGAATTTTCCGCTGAGGACGCTAGCCGCAGCGACCGCGCTTTTTTGGCCAAAATATTTACGGCGGTTATCGACGCCGGCGCCAATGTTATCAATGTGCCGGACACCAACGGTTACGCCATGCCGCGGGAATTTGGCGAACTGATCGCTTATCTCCGCCAGAATATTTCGAATATTCACCGGGCGGAAATTTCCGTGCACAATCACAATGATCTCGGGCTGGCTGTGGCCACTTCACTGGCCGCGATCGAGAACGGCGCGACGCAGTGCGAAGCCACACTCAACGGCATCGGCGAGCGCGCGGGCAATTGCGCTCTGGAAGAGCTGGTCATGGCGCTCAAAGTGCGGCAGGACTACTACGGCAAAGACAAACAAACACAGATCAACACCAAATTTATTTATCCGGCCAGCCGCCTGCTGTCTTCGATCACCGGTGTGCAGGTGCAGCCCAATAAAGCGATCGTCGGCGCGAATGCTTTTTCGCACGAGTCCGGCATTCATCAGGACGGCATTCTCAAAAAACGTGAGACTTACGAGATCATGCGCACGGAAGACATCGGCCGCGCGGACAGCAAGCTGGTGCTCGGCAAACATTCCGGTCGTCATGCGCTGGTCGTCAAATTGAAAGAGCTGGGCTACACTGATCTGCAGGACAGCGAGATAAATAATATTTATCAAAAATTTAAAATCCTCGCCGACAAGAAAAAAGAAATCACCGAATGGGATCTGGAAGCACTGATCTCCGACGGCGTGAAACAAACCGG
>JAIRZV010000056.1 GCA_031267055.1 Candidatus Margulisiibacteriota bacterium
GGCTCAATCTCGAGTATGCGCATCAGGTCATCGAGAGCGCTTATGAGCCGGACGTCAAATTGCTGTCCGACACCTGGACGCTGTCGTGGGCTATGACGCTGGGGCCGTGGCCCGAGCCGCCGCGGCGCCATCAAACTCCGGCGGAAGGCATCGCCACGCGGCAGGAGTATTTGCGCCAAAAAATTGCTTACAACGTGACGCAAATCCAAAAATACGACACTTTGATCGCCAAGTACAATCAAAAATTTTTGGACCAGACCGCGACTGAAGCCGAGTTAAAAGAACGCGATTTTCTGCTCGGTCAGCGCGATCAATTAGAAACGGACAATCAAAAAATGCTGGAGTTGCTGGAGAAATAGCAATCCTCTGTATAAATTAGTTTTGCGAAAATTTCAAATAGGTTATAATCAAAAAATGTACGCGCTAAACGAAGTCAGTTATAGCTTCCAAAAAACCGTGCTGGATAATATTTCGTTGGAAATTCCCGCCGGCCAATTCACCGGCATCGTCGGGCCAAATGGCAGCGGCAAAACCACCTTGCTACGGCTTTTGAGCGGGTTTTACCGCGCGCCGCAAGGCCGCGTTTTGCTGAACGGCCAAAATCTCGCCAGTCTGCGTCCGCGTGTCCGCGCGCGGCAGATCGCCGTGGTGACACAAATCAATATCTTGAATCCGCAGTTTACCGTTCGGGAAATGCTCGAGCTGGGCCGCGCGCCTTATCACCGCTGGTTTTGGCAGCGGCAGACCGCCACGGAAAAAACGCTGCTGGAAAAAATCACCGCCGATCTCCGGTTGACCGAACTTTTACCGCGCCGACTCAAAACGCTGTCCGGCGGCGAAATGCAGCGCACTGTTATCGCGCGCGCGCTGGCGCAGGACACACCGGTCTTGCTGCTCGACGAGCCGGTCAATCATCTGGATATTCATCATCAGTTGGAAATTTTGAGTTATCTTAAAAATCTGACCGCGCAGGGACGGACAATTATCGCCGTCCTGCACGATCTGCGTCTGGCGCGGCGTTTTTGCGACAATCTTTTGGTACTGAACAACGGCAAAGTTATTACAGGCCGGCCGGCAGAGCATTTAAAATCCGGTTTGTTAGCTAGAGTGTTTGAACTACCGGCAGATTCGGAGTTTTTGGCTTAGTTCTGCGCCGCGCTGATCAGGCTATTTATCGCGCCTCTAGTCCAACCGTAATAGTTTTCTTCAGTACTAAATGAAAGAATACCGGAACTACCTTGCTTCTGTTCAGCACATTCAATTGAACCTGTCAAAAGCTTATTAGTAGTTCTGGTTGTATTTTTCGTCGCATCGGTATAAATTTTGTCAATAAGTCTAAAAAAAAGGATTTAGCGCATGGACGTAAAGAATTTAAAAAATATTGTCAGTAAAAAACTGACTTTGCTGTTGAAAAACAGCGGCAAAACTCTGGAAGCCACCGCTTACGCTTTGGACATGCCTTTAAGCCAGTATTACAGATTGTTAAAAGGCCAATGCTTGCCACTCTTGCCCACTTTCCTACATATCAGCAAAATTTATGGGCTGAGCCTGGATTGGTGGTTTGCGGAGAGGGGACTGCCGCAAAAACGAACAGTGTCCGCTAAAAATTCCACAGAATATCAAATCTTTAAAATATTAAACGGCCTTGCTACCGGAGAGCAAAAAATCGTACTGGCTACATTAAAAACGCTGGCCAAAAGGTTAAAAACCAGAGTTCCTGATTTGTGCTAAAATTTTGCTTACTATGCTCAAAACCCATCGCCTTCTCGATGCCAATGTCAACCGCGCGCGGGAAGGACTGCGTGTGCTGGAAGACATTTGCCGGTTTATTCTTGACGACATTCAATTAACGGACAAAATCAAAACTATACGTCATGTTTTGAAAGACCTAGTCGGCGTCTCTGACGGACTGCTCGTGGCCAGCCGCGGCGCGGATGAAGATGTGGCCAGAGAACGTCCCGTACCGCGCCGTGCCGACCTGCGCCAGATCGTCACCGCCAACGCCAAGCGCGCCGCGGAGGCTTTGCGCGTGCTGGAAGAATTCTGCGCGCACGGCAGTGAAATAAAAGATCAGCGTTATTTGGTTTACGATCTGGAAAAAATCATCAGACAAAAAATCATTTTACATCAGCCATTTTACCGCGATGTATATGTGATTTCCGACAAACCAAGTGTTTTAATAGACGCGGTAAAGAACGGCGCGCGCATTGTGCAACTGCGCGATAAAAATTCCGACACGGAAATTATTTATCAGAAATTATTAGAAATCAAAAAACTAAAAGCAGAATATGATTTTGTCTTGATCGTGAATGATTATCCCGAACTTGTCGCGCGCGCGGATGCGGACGGAGTGCACATCGGGCAGGACACAGACGCGGCGGTAGTCCGCCAAATAATCGGCGCGGATAAAATACTTGGGCTGACCACGCATAATATCACGCAGGCCCAAAAAGCCGCGGAATTAAAAGTAAATTACATTTCCGCCGGGCCGATCTGGAGTACGCCGACTAAACCCGGACGCCAGCCGGTAGGACTGGAATACGTGCGTGAAGTGGCGGCGCAGATCGACCTGCCCTTTGTGGCTATTGGCGGCATAGCCCCGACCAATGTACGCGATGTGCTGGACGCCGGCGCGGACACTATCGGCGTGGTAAGGAGTGCGAGCAACACGGCGGAGTATTTAAGAATCATTAGAAACCAGTAGTTTCTTCTGCGGCTATTCTGTTGCCAAAAAAAATGAAACATTTTTACTTATTTAACGATATATAGGAAATTAAAGATAAGGAGTTGCTATGACGGATATAATAGTCGGACAAAAGAGTGGCTTATCCAGCGAATACAAAAGCGGAATTATACAGGATAAAAAAAGAGAAACAAGCGTCGCTGAACGTATTGAGAAACTGCCAGTTCCAGTGAAAGTGGCATTAGGAATTTTTACAGCGCCCTTATGGTTAATTCTGGGTTTAAGCGGCTGCCAGGCTTCTTCAGCCAAGGAAGCTCCAGTTCAAACAACCCAACAAAAGCAAAATTCAACTGGAATTGGCAATAACGAGGCCATTCCTGCGCGCAATATTGTTACTGCTTCGATAAAGGACTTGCCCAAGCTGGATGGCATAACAGAAGGCCAATATAAAACCTTGAATGAATTTACAGTATCTGGTTATTCACCAAATAAATCAATGAATTTTATTGGTTTTAGAATGCAGGATTATTTTGGTCAAGAAATAACAATGTACATAGAAAGCGCTGTTACAGACAGCACCGGCAATTGGCTAATGGCCGTAAACAATGTTCCGGTTAGAACTGAACAAGGTGATATTATGTTGATAAAAACAGCGCGGCTTGATTTTGGCGTATACTTTGCCCTGGATGATTATGGCCCTGCCGGCATGGATTTCAGCAAAGATAGCCGCACAATCGTGCCAATCGAAAGTGAATTAAATCAACTGCTTGATGTAGAAAAATATATGGCTGCCGGAACAGCGGTCAGCTTTCGCCCAGAATTATTGCCTGCGGAAGTACAAGATGTTCTGCGCAGGATAAAAACCGGCAATGCTTATGAAAATTATTATAATTATGTAGCCACTAATGTGGATCGTATTATTTTCTGTCCACATTTAAATGTAAATATTATGGGCAACGATCTCGGAGGAGCCGTGTCAGAAAACCCCTATAAGCATAATAATGCTTTTTATCCTGAAGAGAGAGTGATTTTTATTGACTCAAACTATGACAAATTTTTAGCGGGAAACGAGCTGTGGAAATTAGATAATACTTATAATTTATTGAATATAATTAGTTTAATCGTGCATGAAACAGCGCATCAAGAAATAACGCGCTTAACACAAGAAAACAAAGTTTCTAGTTTATATCTGCATCCTATCCTAACGTTAAATGAACGTTTTGCTTATCTTACCCAAATCAAATTTTTGGAAGGTATTATGACTATTGGCGATGACACCACTGTGTATGCCGCAGGTATTTTAAAAGATGAATATTTGAAAATCATTGCTGCCTGTAATAAAGAACTTGGTCTTGACCTAAACGATAAAAGACTTTTTCCTTATGGACGTCTGGCCGAAATTGTTTCAATAAAAAAATGAACACAGGCAAAATTGCAGGAAATTTAAGGATTGTCAGACTATAATCGTGTGGTTTGCCTAAATAAATTTTCCAGATAATGTCCGCTTTCCAAAACATCTCTTTTGGCGTGCTCGTGCAGGCCGATTTTAGGCAAATCAATCCGGCCAAAATATTTTGGGCCTAGATAGTCGTTTATAGCTTGCCTTTGCTCGTCTGTAACTCTAGTTTGAAATCTAATCGGCGTGATATGCACAAAATTAGGATAAATTTTATTTTCCGGATCGTTAAGTTTAGCCGCTTTTTCGGGATAGAAAAAATTATGTTCCAAGCCATAATTCACAAAATCTGCGCGTAAGTTATTCAGGACATCATAATCCCAACCGGTCAAAATTACCGAATTGTTGGAAGCAAATCCGCCGATAAAATAAGGGGCCGGATTGGGATAATCTGGATACTCCATAAACAAACTATAAGCCGCTTGCCGCATTTTAACTTTGGGCGTCCTGCTCAAAACCTCTCGCCAATTTTTTTCGTCTTGATCATATCTGAATAAAGTAATGTGAAAATCGGTGGCCGGCGGATAATAATGTTTTTTCCGCCCGAGATCATCAAGGACATTTTCGGCAAGATAATTTTGTACTTCTGTAAATTGTTGAATTACGGAAGTGTCTACAATAGGAAAAACTACACTCAAGTCGAACCAGGGCACAACTGGATTGCATACCGCGGCGCTGCTTATTCCCTTCGCTTTAGCTTCAGCGTAATAACCTCGCAACGTGGTATTGTCCGCAATTATTTTTCTGAACATAATTTTCCCTACTAATTTATCGTAAGTCTGAGATTTTCGTTGCATACTTTTTTGGAAATCCAAACTCTGGTAATTATGTTAAAATCACCAAACCATGAACGAACTTATCATCGCCGGACAAAAATTGACCAGCCGTTTTTTTCTCGGCACCGGCAAATTTGCCAGCAAAAAACTAATGCGGGAAACTATCGAACTATCCGGCGCGCAAGTCGTGACTGTCGCTCTACGCCGCGTGGACATTCAGCAAAATGAAGAAAATTTTTTGAATTTCATTCCTCAAAATGTGCAAATTCTCGCCAATACTTCCGGTGCGCGCAATGCGGACGAGGCAGTGCGCATTGCTAGATTGAGTCAGGCCGCGGGCCTGGGCAATTGGGTAAAAATAGAGGTCATCAATGACAGCAAATATCTCCTGCCGGACAATCAGGAAACGCTCAAAGCGACAGAGATTTTGGCGGCGGAAGGCTTTGTCGCACTGCCTTATATCAGCCCCGATCTGTATACGGCGCGCGCGCTTGTCAAAGCCGGAGCGGCGGCGGTCATGCCGCTAGGTTCGTTAATCGGCAGTAATCAGGGTTTGCAGACCAAACATTTGCTGGAAGTTTTGCGGCAGGAAATTACCGAAGCGCCGCTGGTGGTCGACGCCGGTCTTGGCGCGCCTTCGCAGGCCGCTGCCGCTCTGGAAATGGGTTATGACGCGGCGCTGGTCAACACTGCCGTTGCACTTGCGGATGATCCGGTAAAAATGGCGCGGGCTTTTGCTCTGGCGGTCGAGGCCGGACGCGTGGCGTATCTCGCCGGTCAAGCTCCGGTCGCCTCCGGCGCCAGCGCGTCTTCTCCGCTCACAGGATTTTTGTACAATGCCAGATGATACTGCTTCGCGAATATTATTGAAAATATTTAACGATCAAGACACAGCCTTGCTAGAACAATTGGCGCAGGAAGCGCGGATACTGACCAAACAATATTTTGGCCGGGCTGTCAGTTTGTACGCGCCGTTATATCTGTCCAATCATTGCGCCAATCAATGCGTGTACTGCGGTTTTCACGCCAGCGTGGACATACCGCGCCGCAAATTAGACGAACAGGAAATAGATGCGGAATGTCAGGCTCTGGTACGAACAGGTATTCAGAGTATTTTGCTCCTGACTGGTGAGTCGCGCAAACATACGCCGCCGGAATATCTCGAAACAGCGATTAGAATTGCCAAAAAATATTTTGCCGGCATCGCACTGGAAGTTTATCCGCTGGAGATGGAAGAGTACGCGCGCTTAAACGCCGCAGGCTGCGACGGCGTCACGGTTTTTCAAGAAACTTACGATCAAGAGCGTTACAAAATCCTGCATCCTGTCGGCAAAAAAAGAGATTACGCTTACCGCTATCAAACGCCGCGCCGCGCCGCTCTGGGCGGCATGCGCCAGATCACGCTGGGCGTTTTGCTTGGATTAGCTGATTGGCGTCAGGACATTTTGGCTCTGTACGCGCATCTGCGTTCTTTGGAAAAAGAATTTCCGGGCGTGGACTACACTTTAAGTTTTCCGCGCTTGCGGGAAGCTTATGATTACAAAGAAAAAAATTATTTAGTCAGTGACGCAGATCTGGCTAAAATTATTTGCGCAACGCGTTTACTTTTTCCACGAATTGGCATCAATCTTTCCACGCGGGAAAGCGCGGCTTTTCGCGACAGGGCTGTGCATTTCGGCGTGACGAAGATTTCCGCCGGCTCCTCAACGGCGGTGGGCGGTTATGTTGCGCCGGGCGCCGAAGCTGTTCGAAGCAATCGCTCCGCCGCGCAATTCGCGGTAAATGACGAACGCTCTGTCGCCGCAGTTAAAGCAATGCTGGAGCGGCAGGGTTTTGATCCGGTGTTTACGGACTGGCGTTGTTTGGTCAAATAGATTGGGGATAATTCCAAATGACTTTTAGAAATCCAGTAAATCTTTTACGCGGCAGTTTAAACCTCCGGCTATTTTGAAGAGCGTGTAAAAATTCGGATTGCATCTTTCGTTTTCTATAGCGGAGAGACTGCTCTTGCTGATACTATTTTCACAAGCCAGCTTTTTCAGCGTTATTTTCTTTTCATTCCGCGAGCCGCGAATTTTGCGCGCCAATAAATTTAAAGCTTCTTTTTTGGCTAACATATATTTTACCCCTCTAATAATTCCTATAACCCAAGAGAATACTTATTAGGCTATTTTATATACCAACAGACGATTGTCAAGAGTAGATATTATTTAGTATGATAGTGACTTTTTAGTATTATAATAATTAATTTATAATAAACTTTCATTGAAAATTTAAGGAGGATATTTTGCAACAATTGTTACTGATAATTCAAAAAATTTACAAATCAAACGTTTAAAATCCAGCCGCTTTTTTATAAACAAGCACAAAAAACGGCACGCCCAGCAGCGCGGTGATAATTCCCACCGGCAAAATAATTTCCGGCAGGACAGTCCGCGCGGCCAAATCGCTCAAAGCCAAAAAGACCGCGCCGCAGAAAAGCGTCAGAAAAATATTCAGCCCCAGCCGCTCGCCAAAAAGCATTTTGACAATATGCGGAATGATCAAACCGACAAAACCGATAATACCGGCCGAGGCCACGATCACAGCGGTCAGCGCGGAAACCAAAAAAAGCAAAAAAGTTTTTAGTCTATTTACTTCCACGCCGAGCGATTCGGCCTGCTCATCACCGACGCTCAAAAGCTCAATCTTGCCACTTTGCCAGCCGGCAAAAAGCGCCGTGACCAATAAAACCGCGCCGATCAGCCAGGCCTGTGGCCAAATACCCGTGCCCAGATCGCCCATCAGCCAGAACATCAGTGAATTCACTTTGTCGCCGGCAAAAAATACCGAAAGCATGATCAGCGCGCCGCAAAAAGCGTTGATCATCACACCAGAAAGGATCAGACCGCTGTTATCGATCTTGCCCTGTTTTCTGGCCAAAAGATAAACCAGCGCCAGAGTCAGCAGCGCGCCGAGCACGGCGGTAAAAAACGGCGGACAATTAAAAAGCAAACCGCTCAGCGCGCCGACCGCCGCGCCGGAAGACACGCCCAGCAAATACGGCTCGGCCAGCGGATTGGAGAGCATCGACTGATAGAGCAAACCGCTCAAAGCCAGCCCGGCGCCGACTAACAAAGCCATGACCAAACGCAGCCAGCGATAACCACGCAGCGCGGCGGCGCGGCGGTCGGCTGACCAGCCGCCGGAAACATTGGCCAGTAAATCCCGCATCTCGCCGCGCGCTTGAATTAATCTCGGTGAGAGGCGCAGATAAAGATCTGTTTCCGGCTCCACAATTTGCTGGCCGCTGGTCAAGGTCCAGGGTCGGCCGCTCAGATTAATAATAATATCCGCCCGGTACAACTGCTCCGGACTTAATTCTGGATAACGAGCGGTGCGGGAAATAATATTCTGGCAGCCGAGACTGGCGAAAAAATCCGCCAAAAAAGTGTCCCGTCCGGCAGCGATCGGCGGATTTTGCCAAACGATAATAGCTGTCTTTTTATTTAACGCGGGATAATTTTTCCGCCAGAGTTTATTTAGGTCTTCTATTTTATCCGCCGCGTCTAAATCTAAATCCGCGCTTAAGCGCCGCAGTTCCGCAAAATAATTGCGCAAAGAAGTAAAATTATATTCCCGATAGTCGATGTGCAAATCACGCAGTTTGTTTTTGAAGCGCGGATCGGCCGTGGACTCTAGCAGCACAACCGCCGGCTGCAGCGCGATAATTTTTTCCAGATCGGGATACGTGTACTTACCGACTTTGGGGATATTTTTTACCGCGTCCGGATAATCACAATCGTTGGTTACAGCCGCCAGTTTCTGCAGGCCGCCAAAATAAGCCACAGTCTCCGTGATATTCGGCGCTAGAGAAATAAAACGGGACGCGGCAAGTTTTTCCGCAGACATTGCGGCGCTCGAAATGTCTGCTAAAGCCAAACTACAGATCGATAATATTAACCAATACAGTCGGACGCCGCCGCAGTTTCTCATAAATAAATTTCTCCGCTTCCTTTTTTAATCTTTGTTCTTTGTCGCGCGCGCTGCCTTTGGCGCCGCGCAAAATCTGCGCGATATGTTCCCGCAAAAGCGGCAAAAACTGTTCCTGCTCTTTGCGATACAGCAGGCCAAATCCGGTGAGAATCGGCTCTTTGACCAAATTGTCCTTGTCCAGCAGGCAGGAAATCACCGCGATGCCGCCGCGCGACAGCAAATGTCTTTCTTGAAAAACCGGCTCGCGCGGATCGGCGCCAAAATTGCCGTCCAGCAGCACCGGCTCGGCGTAAATCTGTCCGGCGACTCTGGCAAAATTACTGCCGATCTCCAGCTGCGAACCGTTTTGCAAAATAAAACAATTCTGCCGCTGCATGCCGACTTTTTGCGCCAGCAAAGCGTTGCTGTACAGATGCTTGTATTCGCCGTGCACTGGCGCGTAAAATTTTGGCTTCACCGCTTTGATCATCTCTTTGATCTCCTCGGCGCAGGCATGGCCGGAAGCGTGTATTTCATTGACTTGATCGTAAAACAAATTCACACCGATGCGGTACAGATTGTTGATCGTATCGCTGATATCTTTTTCATTACCCGGGATCGGCGACGCGGAAATAATGATCGTGTCTTCTTTTTTCAGCCGCATTTTGTCATAGCGGCGGCCGGCCATCTGCGTCAGAGCCGACATGCGCTCACCTTGCGAGCCGGTGGTCAGCACGACAACTTTATGATCCGGCAAAGAACGTGTCTGCTCCAGACTGCACACCGCGTTTTCCGGACAGGTGATAAATCCGGCGTCTTTGGCGATGCGGAAATTATTTTCCATATTGCGCCCAAGTATCGCCACGCGTCGGCTGTATTTTTGCGCGATATTGAGGACTTGCTGCATGCGCAGAATATTGGACGAAAAACTGGCGATGATAATCCGGCCAGTCGTTTTCTGAAAAAGTTTGTCAAAAGTCTTGCCCACATCGTTTTCAGAAACAGTCCAGCCTTCCTGATCAGCGTTGGTGCTGTCGCAAAGCAGCAAATCCACATTATTCAATTTGCGCAGGCGCGCCAGATCCGTTACTTTGCCGTCCAGCGGCTTGGCGTCCAGCTTGAAATCTCCGGTGTGCACGATGCGCGCGTCCGGCGTGTCGATGATGAGGCCGATGCCTTCCGGTATGGAATGGCAGACATTGAACGGCTCAATTTTAATCTCGCCAAATTCATAAACCTGCCCTGCCGTAATCGCGTGCGTCAGCAGGTCTTTTTTTTGTGTGCCGGAAAATTTGCTGTCGGCAAAAGCCAGTGTCAGCCCCGTGCCGTACAGCGGGAAATTAAATTCGCGGTACAGATAACCCAACGCGCCAACATGATCCTCGTGGCCGTGTGTCAAAAAGACCGCCTGAATTTTGGGCTTAATTTTACGAATGTACTCAAAACTCGGGATCACCATATTGACGCCGTACATCTCGTCATCGGGGAAAGCCATGCCGCAGTCAATAATCACCGCGGAATTGTGGTGCTCCACCACGCACATATTTTTGCCGATGCTGTCCAGTCCGCCCAGGAATGTTATTTTGGTTTTGGTCATCTACATCTTCACTTAAAGCAATTTATGTTTCACCAGCACTTGCCTTACCTGCTCCCTTTCGCTCTCTGTCAGCGCCACCAGCGGCAGACGCGGCGCGCCGCATTTAAATCCCAGCATATTCAGCGCCGCTTTGACCGGCGCGGGATTGGTTGTGATAAAAATCACTTGAAAAATATCCTGCAATTCCGCATTGATCTTCTCAGCGGTTTTTACATCGCCCGCCAAACAAGCGTCGACCATTTTTCGTATCCGTTGACCGACCAGATGCGCCGCCACAGACACCACGCCGTAGCCGCCAGCTTTTAAAGTCTCCAGCGTAATATTGTCATCGCCGGCATAAAGCAAAAAATCTTTGGGCGCGGCGGCGATGATCTTTTTTATCTGCGCCAGATCGCCCGAAGCTTCTTTGACCGCAAAATAATTGGGCAGCTCAGCCAGACGCAGTGTCGTCTCCGGCTCCATATTCCGGCCGGTGCGCGCCGGGATATTGTAAAGCATCAGCGGCAAATTCACCGCATCATTGATCGCCTTGAAATGCTGATACAGACCTTCCTGCGTCGGTTTATTGTAGTAAGGCACGACCAGCAGCGCGCCGTCCACGCCGAGAGCTTCCGCACGCTGGGTGTATTTCACAGCTGTCGCTGTGCTGTTCGAACCGGCGCCGGCGATAACTTTTGCCTTTTGTCCCAAACCTTTTTTGACTTCCGTGAAAAGCGCACGTTCTTCTTCATTGGTCAATGTCGGCGACTCGCCGGTGGAGCCGGCCAGCACAATAGAATCACTGCCATTATCCGCTAAATAATTAGCGATACGCACCGCCTCGGCATAATCTACCGAGCCGTCTGCCTTAAATGGCGTGACCATCGCTGTAATTACTCTGCCAAAATCCATAGGCGGATTATAGCATATTCCGAAAATCCGGCCGGCGCGGTGTGCCATTCGGATAGCACAAGATCAAATCTTTCTTAAAAATTCCGCCGGAGCCACAATAAACGGCTCGCGGGGAAAGTGTTTAAGATTGCCGGTAATTAAATACGCACCGCACATTTTAGCAACATCATAAAATTTGCGGTCTGTTTCATCAGGCAGTTGGATACGGCTGGGCGGAGCCAACACACACATGCCACAGTATTCAATATGATTTAATATTCCCTCGGTAATATAATTAGAAAATCTTAATTTGGGTCGGGCTAACACAGCACGGTATTCCTGGAATATGTGATAGTCAAAACAAGGCAGTATTGTTTCGGGCATTAATTTAACAATTTTGGCCGCATTACCTTGGGGCGTCCAAAGAGCGGACACTAGGACATTGGTGTCCAGAACAACATTGATCATTTTTTGGTCTTTGGCTTTTTCTTGGCTTCAGCGCGCACCGCTTGGATTTCGGCTTCGATTTCTGCTTCAGTCAATCCACCGCGTGCCTCTGCTTCCGCCCACGCATTATGCAATAACTGCATGAATTTAACCTGATGCACCAGCTTTATTGTCGCGTCAAAACCGCCCTTGGGTATATTCAGCAGGAGGGCTGTGGGTTTGCCATTATTAGTAATGGCCAGCTCTCCCTCACGGGACAATTTCTCCCAAGTCTCGCGCGGAGCAGTGGTCAATTCACGTACGGATAAAAACTCCATATTTATCACCTCAAGCGTTTGATAATAATATATACTATAATCTTATAGTTGTCAAACAAAACAATACTCGATTAAAATATACCCGATTATAAACTCGACCTCCGCTTTATTTGCCTCCAGCCAAGTCAGCCCTTGCAATCTATTTTTGTAACTCCTTTGAGATTTTTATTCTCTCAAAGTGTTACCTTTGTCTTCAAACCTGTCGGTTATGCGCGGCAAATATCTTTACCCTCGCGAACACGGCATAGCACTGTAGGTTATGTTCGCTCCGGGCAAAATATTTGCCGCGCTAATAAAGCAGAGAATAGCGTTTCTTGGCGAACATTTCTTCCACCAACCGCAACGAAAATTTTTAACTGATTTTTATTATATAAATCACTGTATAGAACTCCGGACGGTTGTCGGCGTTTGAACCGGTATAACCGATATTGCCTGTTGGTGTCATGCTGAAATGATAGCCGGCACGGCCAGCAACCCAACCAGCACCAGCAATCACTGTTTCATTATCTGGTTTGGTGCTAGAAACACTAAAAACACCGTCAGGATATCTGGAATAATAGGGATGTATACCTTTATTAGCAGTAAAATCTACAGGAAGATAACCGGTCTGATTCGTTCCCGTAAAGCCATGATTATGATACGGCACTTGAGCTGTGTTTGTGCCGCCTGTTTCTCTATCATTACCATAATCCCCGCCACGCAGGAACTTGTCGATCAGATTAGGTGTGCCGTTCTGACCATTGCAGATTTTCCACACAGCCTTAAAAGCAGAATCTTTGGCATCCCAGGCCGCCGCGCTGAAAGTCAGTATCGTGCCTCTCGGAAAAAAGCTCAAGGTACTCAATGAATTTAACAACGCTAATTGCGCGTCGGACAATTTGTCCTGTTTCACACTGTTTACAGCATAGACCTGCGCTTCAGTGGCAAATTTTGTGCCGTTATCAGCGGCATCAGCTGTTTTGGCCATACCCAATAATGGTTCAGCCGCCGCATCCGTCGTACCAAAAGTTTTAATGCCAGTGATAGTTTCTGCTCCGGCTTTGTGCAAAGCGCCATTGTCTTTAACATTCAGACTATCAGAGACAGCCTTAACTGACGGATATTGCGCAGTACTTGAGCTATTGCTGCTGTCTATCGTATCTGTTTTATTCGTCACTTTTTCTTTGGTATTTAGCGCCGCGGTCATGCCTGCCGCCGAAAGTTGTTCGCCTTTTTTAATGAAATATGGTGTCCCTTCAAATTTGTCCGTGTAATTGTTCGCCATAAATTTGTCCCCCCGTGCTTTTTTAACTTTTCATAGGTTATCTACGGATAACTTACTAATTGTAATAGACAGGTATGATTATGTCAAGATTTATGGCCGCTCTACAAAAACTAGCAAAAAGAATTAAAGCCCTGCGCAAGGCCAGAGGGCTAACCGCAGAACAACTGGCTATCAACAGCGATTTAAGCAAAACCGCGCTAAGCTATATTGAACGTTGTATGAAAGAACCCAAACTTTGCACGCTTGAGAGCATTGCCGACGGCTTCGATATCACATTGAAAGAATTATTTAATTTTCCAGAATAAGCAAACGCGCTGCCCGGCTCTTTCCGCCGCGAAAGTTTATTTCCTTCAAGTCCATACCTGCCTCTTGCAATCTATTTTTAAAAGTTTTAAACTATGTTCAATAAAATTGTCCACGGGGGAGAATTAGAGCATTATGGAATTAGACGTTGTAGAAAACAATTCTCAAGAAATTTCGCAAGAAAAAGTTGCGCAAATCTATCTCGGCAATGTGCCGTGGAAAGCCTCACCGGAAGATATCTCCATGCTGTTGTCCACGCAGGCCAATTTGCAGGTCAAGGACGTGCGCATCGTCAAGGAAAAGGACACCGGCCGGTCGCGCGGCTTTGCTTTTGTGGACATAGTTAATAAAGACCCGGAAGCGGTCATCAAAAATGCTCCCGAGCTGGTCTTGCAAGGACGCACGCTGACTGTCAAATACGCCAATGCCCGCAAAGAAAAATCGCACGAATTTAATCTCTAAATTTCAGGCGGCTTTAAAACAAAAGTTGACCGCGGAAAAATACCGGCATTCTCTGCGCACCGCGGACTGGGCTAAAGAAATCGCCGGGTTTTGCAATTACGATCCTGACACCGCGTATCTCGCCGGACTTTTGCACGATTGTGCCAAGACTTCCGACGCGGGTTATTTGCTGGCGCAAGCTCAAAAACGCCGCATCAGGCTAACCAAAAAATACAGGGAAAATCCGCTGCTACTGCACAGTCCGCTGGGCGCGGCGCTGGCGCGCGAGGAATTCGGCGTCACTGACCAAAAGATACTCAACGCCATACATTATCATACGCTTGGCCGCGCCAAGATGGTCAAATTGGAAAAAATAATTTACGTCGCGGATTATTCCGAGCCGGGGCGCCGCTCGCCGGCCGCGCGGCAGATCCGCCGGCTTTTGCGGAAAACCGGAGATTTAAATCAAGCCGTAAAAATTAAAAAGGAAACTAACGCCAGAAAATTCGGTGAAACCGCCTAAAACAGGCCGCTGCAAAAACGCATCTTGTGTTAAAATACGCCAATTATGTTCAGCGGCGCGCAAAAGAAAATCCTGATAATTATTGCCATTGTTTCAATAGTCGGGGCTTTGAGTGGCATCATCATCAATGTCATCAATTACAACGCACAGGCTTTTGGCACGCTCGTCAAACTGCTCACCATGAGTTTTCCGCAGCGGCATCTTTCGGACAATACCACAGTGCTCGTCATGGGCATCGACAACAGCGCGGACAATGTGCGCCGCGCCGACACGATCATGGTCGCCAATCTCAACCCGTACACGAAATATATCGGCGTACTGTCCATACCGCGCGACTGCCGCATGCCCGTGCCCGGTCACGGCCAGACCAAGATCAATCACGCTTACGCTTACGGCGGGCCGCAGTTGCTGCGCGAAGCGGTGTCCAATTACCTCCAGACGCCGATCCAGTATTATATAGAAATCGATATTGACGGACTGGCCGCGCTGGTCGATCAGATCGGCGGCGTGCCGCTCAATGTGGAAAAACGCATGTACTATGTCGACCGTGCCGGTGATCTGTATATTGATTTGCAGCCGGGCTATCAGGTGCTCGACGGTAATAAAGCCATGCAATATGTGCGTTTTCGCAGCGACGCCACAGTGGATCTCGGGCGTATCGAGCGACAGCACAAATTTTTGCAGGCCGTCGGCAACAAATTGCTGAAAGTCAATATTATTTTCAAAGCGCCGACGATGATTTTTAAAATGGCCAAATTTGTGCGTACCAATGTGCCGGCGGCGCTTTTTGTGGACGTGGCCAACCGGGTCAAAGAAGCCTATCAACTCGGTCATCTGGACATCGTAACCATACCCAGCACACCGGTGGACATCAACGGTGTAGCCTATCTGCAGCCGGACTGGCAGCGCACGCAAGCCCTTGTGCAGCGCGTGATCCGTGGGTACGAGTTTTACACGCCCAGCTTGCCGCCTATCAAAAAGCCGCCGGAACTCTCTATCGAAGTGCTCAACGGCAGCGGCACCACTGGCATGGGGCGCAATATGGAAAGAAAATTAAAAACGCTCGGCTATCAAGTCTGGAACACCAAAGACGCCGGCCGTTTTGATTACGGCGAAACGCTCATCATCAACTGGCAGAGCGAGACGCTGGAAGACGAGGCGCATATTTTGGCGCGCAAACTTTACATCAATCCCGCCAATATTTTGACGCGCCGGCCGCAGCAAAACACCAGTTTGAGTTTTTCTATTATCGTCGGCCATGACTGGCCAATAGAGCGTTGATATGCGGAGAGCAGAGCCTGAAGCAACACCGATGATGCGCCAGTATTTGGATATCAAGGCGCGGCATCAGGACGCTATTGTTTTTTTTCGGCTGGGCGATTTTTATGAGATGTTTTACGCCGACGCTGAGCTGGCGGCGCGGGAGCTGGAGTTGACTTTGACTGGCCGCGGCAGCAAAGAACACAAAATGCCGATGTGCGGTGTGCCGTACCACGCGGCGGACAATTACATCGCACGGCTGATCAACAAAGGCTACAAAGTGGCGATCTGCGAGCAGGTGGAAGACCCCGCTCTGGCCAAAGGTCTGACCAAACGCGAAGTCATCAAAGTCATTACGCCGGGTACGCTGATGGATGAAAAATTAATCCCCGGCCAGGCGGCCAATTATCTCGCGGCGATTACCAGCACAGATACAAAAGATGAAACTTTTGGCCTGGCTTTTGCCGATATTTCCACCGGCGTATTTAAAGCCGCCGAACTGCACGGGCTGGACAATCTGCGCGCGGAAATTTTGCGCGTCGACCCCAAAGAGATTATTTACACCGCCGCGGAAAATCCGGCCAGCCTGGAAATAGCAGCCACGCGCGTCGAACAGCCCGGCCCGGCCAGCGCGCAAAAAATCCTGGCGCATTTCCCCAGCGACACGTCGCGTGACTTCGCTCTCGAAAACAATCCGCTGGCTTTGCAGGCCGCCGCCGCAGTTTTTAATTATTTCAAGGCCGCGCAAAAAACCGAGCTAAAACAGCTGACCAGACTGGAGTTTTATCTGCCGCAAAATTATATGTATCTGGACAGCGCATCGCGCAAAAATCTGGAGCTGACGGAAACGATACGCGGCGGCGGCAAAACCGGCTCGTTGTTCGGGCTGCTGGACAAGACCCGGACTTCGATGGGCAGCCGGCTGCTCAAAGAATGGTTGTGTTATCCTTTGCTAGACCAAACGGAGATCGAGAGCCGTTACAACGCGGTCGGCGAATTGCTGAACGATCTGGTGGCGCGTGCGGAATTAAATGAGCTGCTCAAAGATGTTTATGACATAGAGCGGCTGATCGGGCGCATCACCAACGGCAACGCCAACGCGCGCGATCTCATCTATCTCAAAGAATCGCTGCGCGTCATTCAGAGCTTGACACCGATTTTAAAACAATTTTCCGCGCCGCTGCTGACCGCGCTCAAGGACAGCGCTCGGCAAAAAACCATGCAGGAAATTTGCGCGCTGATCGACCGAGCCATAGTCGACGAGCCGCCGCTGCTGGTGACCGCCGGCAATATTTTCCGCGATGGCTACAATGCCGAGCTTGACGAACTGCGCAAAATAAACCGCTCGGGCAAAAAATGGATCGCCGAACAGGAAAATCAGGAGCGCGAACGCACCGGCATTAGATCGCTGAAAATCGGCTACAATTCGGTCTTTGGTTACTATATAGAAATTTCCCACGCCAATCGCGATCTGGTGCCGGCGAATTATATTCGCAAACAAACGCTGACTACCGCCGAGCGTTACATCACGCCGGAGTTAAAAGAAAAAGAGGAAACTCTGTTGCGCGCCGGCAGCCGCATCGAAAAACTGGAGCATAGTCTTTTTAGCGAACTGCGGCAAAACATCGCCGCGGCCACGCGGCAAATCCAAAGCGTCGCGCGGGCGGTGGCTGTGCTGGACACGCTGCTGGCTCTGGCGCAAACCGCCGCGAATCAGCATTTCGTCCGGCCGAGTATTTTAAGCGGCGACACCGCCAAGCTCTATATTAAGAATGGCCGACATCCTGTTGTCGAGCAGGCGCTCGGGACAACGGCGTTCATACCCAACGATCTGCTCCTCGCGCCCGCTGAAACCCGTCTCATGCTGCTTTTCGGCCCCAATATGTCCGGTAAATCCACCTACATGCGGCAGGCCGCGCTGCTCGTGCTCCTGGCGCAGGCTGGCAGTTTTGTGCCGGCGGACAGCATGGAGTTCGCGCTGATCGATCGGCTTTTCACGCGTGTCGGCGCGATGGACGATCTTTTTTCCGGCAAATCGACTTTTATGGTGGAGATGGCCGAGACCGCAAATATTGTGCGCAACGCCACTCCGCGTTCGCTGATAATTCTCGACGAGGTCGGCCGCGGCACGAGCACTTATGACGGCATGGCCATTGCCTGGGCTTTGACGGAATACATTTACATGCGGCTCGGTGCGCAAACAATTTTTGCCACACATTACCATGAGCTGGCACAACTGGCCGCCAAATATCCGCAAATTAAAAATTTCAATGTGTCCGTTGCCGAAAAAGGCCAGGACATTACTTTCCTGCACAAAGTCGTGCCCGGACCGGCCAGCGGGAGCTACGGCATACATGTGGCGCGGCTGGCCGGACTGCCGGAAGAGATCACCGCGCGCGCCGCGCAAATCCTGTCCGCGCTCGAACAGCCGCAGACCAGCAACGGACAGATGAATTTGTTCTAGAAAATTTGTGTGGTATCATAATGTCTATCAGTTTTTTAGGAGGGTTTTCCCATGAAAAAAGCATTAAAAATCTTAATAGGGGTTTCCGTGGTTTTGACTTTGTGCGGCTGCGGCAAAACCAATCTCCTGCAATGGGCAGCTCCGGTTCCCAAGCAGGACAATACGGAGGCCGCGCGTCAGGCTATCGATGAAGGCAAATACGAAAAAGCCTATAATTTGGTCAAAGACGACGACAGCGACGATGGCAAAATAATCCGGGCGCAGGCTTTGCTCGGCAAATCTGATATTGATCTCGCGGCGGTCATCGTTGCGCTGGGCAAGGACGCTGTAGATCTTGGCGGCGGCACAAAATCCGACAGTCCGATACTCAAACTAGAAAGTTTAATTGATGACGCTGGACATAGAGAAAACGTGCTGGCCGCCGCAAATCTGTATCTTTCAGTCAACGTCAATAAAACTTCGGACAAAGTGATCGGCGCATTAACCGGTCTGCTCGCGCATGTGGCTAATTTACGCAGCGCGGTTATGGCCGACGGAAAATCAGATTTTAAAGCTTACATATCCGGCAAGTCTGATAATGACGAATGCGAGTCTTTTTACAGCGCGCTTGGTTCAGAAAAATTAGGTTATATCACTATGGCGGTTAGTTTTTTGAACAACGGCAGCGAGGATATTAAAGAAGCTGTCGCCTCCGCCAACGCCACGCTAAAAACAATAGATGCTTCCATAGATTTCGTGAAGAAAGCCAAAAACGCCAAAAGCGATCCTAATACTAGCAATGATGTTTACGCGGATATCGCCAAGGATTTGTTAGACAATATAACCGAAAGCATATTTGAGGAATTTGGTTACGCAGGTGACACATACAGCGGCAAATTATCCCTGAAAACATTGAAAAGCCAGATTGCTGACGCGGTGATAGACGACGATACTAATCCAGCAACTATAGTGGCAAAACAAGCTATTGCTAATGCGATCAAAGGCGCTACTAATTTGCCGGCACAAGCCGCGCCTTGGGAAACAGTCAAGGTGCTGTTCGGTTTATAATATTAAGGAGCAAAACATGAAAAAATTTTTAGCAATATTTTTAATTTCCGCGTTGGGTTTTACAGCGATCAGGCCGGTCGCTTATTTCAGTCCCAAACGTTTGGGCATGGGTGGCGCGGGCACAGCGGTCGTTGATAAAGAAAATTCTTATTTTTACAATCCGGCGCACGTGGCGGCGATCAAAAGCTCGTTTCATCTGCCGCCTTTATTATTCATGCCAAATACTCTTTATTTCAGCACGGAAACTTTGGACATTATTGATAAGATAAGCCAGAGCCAAAACGACAACGCTGAAAACCAAGACGAACAAACGGTAAAAACATTCCGCGAAATTGTTCCCGCCAAACTTGGTCTCGGCGGCAGTTATTCGACTGGATTGGTTTTTACTCTGGACAATATCGGCAGTTTTGCGCTCGGCGCCTATGGACTCGGCCGTTTGGACGCCAATATTCTTAATCGTCTGTCACCGCGTTTTGACCTGACCGGCTACGGCGACGGAGTATTGGCGTTGAGTTATGCCCGCGAAATATCGCTCGAGTCTTTTTTGCCGGAGGATCCGGAGGCGTTCTCGCTTTTAAGACCTTTAAAAAACCCAATGGTCGGCATCACGCTTAAAAATATTGCCAGAATTTCGCCGTACAATATCGCCGAAGACGAAGAAATGCTTTCACTGGAAGTACTGGAACTGCTGGGTGAATACGCCACGTTGCCGATTTCCGGACGTATAGGCAGTGGACTGGGTCTCGACCTTGGCGCGCAGACCGGCATCGACACGCCTGTCGGTACAGTGACCGCCGCGGTGGTCTTGAATAATCTTTTTACGACGCTCAAAGGTGTGCAGTATGAGTTTGTGACGGGCAATAAAGATCTGAATATTTTTGACGAGTCTGTTTACCAGCAAACCATTCCTTTCACCGCGACTTTTGGCCTGGCCTGGCGCGCCTCGCCTTTTGCCAATCCGCCGTTTCAGCCAACAGATCCGGACAGCCACGCTCTGCCTGTTCTTTCGCATATTTTCAAATACACCTACGGGGCTATGAATTTTATTTTGCCGGACACGACTTATGCCGCGGATTTTGATTTCATCAAACCGGACAACACATTTTTCCAGCGCCTGCATCTGGGTCTGGAACAGCCGTATTTTGACGGGCTGATCGATTTGCGTCTCGGCCTCAATCAAGGCTACCCGACTTTTGGTCTGGGCGCCAATCTCGGTTGGTACCACGTGGGTTTCCTGTACTACACGGAAGAGCTGGGCCAAGAGATCGGTCAGCGGCCGGCGTCTTATTATGTTTTGCACAGCAGTTTTGTTTTTTAAATGAAAATAGTCTTGATCGAGCCCCGTGGTTTTTGCCGCGGGGTGCAGCGCGCACTGGACAAACTGGACGCCGCGCTAAAGTCCGGCCAAAAAATTTATGTGCTCAACGAAATAGTTCACAACAAAACGATCATTGCGGATTATTTAAAAAAAGGCGTGGTTTTTGTCCAGGATATTCAGAGCGTGCCGCCGCAAAGCCGCATTGTCTTTAGCGCGCACGGTGTACCACCGGAAATTTACCGGCAGGCTCAAGCGCGCGATCTAAAAATCATCGACGCTGTCTGTCCGCTGGTCAAAAAAGTTCACCGCGAAGTCCTGGAATTCACTAAAAAAAATATCCCGATTATTTACATCGGCCACAAAAAACACGAGGAAGTCCGCGGCGTGTACGGCGAAGCTCCGCAAAATATCACCATTGTGGAAAG
>JAIRZV010000145.1 GCA_031267055.1 Candidatus Margulisiibacteriota bacterium
ATTATGCGTTTTGCCGCTGGCGGTTTTGACTTTGTGCGAGCGTTTGCCTTTGACATTCCGCTGCATAACTGCCCCCTACTAATATAGTATATTAGCAGAGATTTCTTGCAAAAAACAACTATATCTCCTAAAATTTTCTAAATGTCTCTATTCGCTATTTTGGTTTCCGCGCTGGTGGTCAATAATTTTGTGCTGACCCAGTTTTTGGGCATTTGCCCTTTTATCGGTGTGTCGCGCCAGCTGGAGTCCGCGGTCGGTATGGGCGCGGCGGTGACTTTTGTGCTGGCCTTGTCATCGCTGGTCACCTGGCTGATTTACTATTATGTTTTAGTCCCACTGCACATCACGTATCTGCAAACTGTCTTCTTTATCTTGATCATCGCCGCTTTGGTGCAGCTGCTGGAAATGGGCTTGCGTAAATTTTCACCTCCGCTGCAAAAAGCTCTCGGTGTGTATCTGCCGCTGATCACGACGAATTGCATTGTGCTCGGCGTGGCGATTTTGAATATCAATAAAAATTATGATTTATTGCAGGCGGTAGTGTACGGTGTCTGTGCCGGCCTGGGTTTTGCGCTGGTGCTGCTGGCTATGGCCGGCATACGTGAGCGTCTGGAGGAATCACCCGTGCCGAAACGTTTTCAAGGCGTGCCGATTACTTTTATTACTGCGGCTTTAATGTCCATTGCTTTTTTAGGTTTTTCCGGTTTGCAGGTCAGCTAGGAGTTTTTATGGCAGCCAGTTTGACAGCGCTGGTAATTTTGGGCGGAGTTTTAGGCCTGCTTTTGGCTACGGCCGCGGTCTGGCTGTCCGTTGCGGAAAATCCATTGATTCAGCAGATACAGGAGATTTTGCCGGGCTATAATTGCGGAGCCTGCGGGCAGTCGGGCTGCGCCGGTTACGCCGAAGCGCTGGCGGCAGACCGCGCGACTATCGACCTTTGCGCGCCGGGCGGCGCGGAAACTTTGCGAAAAATTGCCGCGTTGCTAGATAAAGAAGCCGCCGCGCCGGACGGCAAGAAAACGGCGTTCGTTTTTTGTCAGGGTGGCGCGCGTGCGCTGGATGCCTATGCGTATTCCGGCATCTCATCCTGCCAGTCCGCGGCGATTTTGCAGGGCGGCTACAAAAAATGCGCGCGCGCTTGCTTGGGTTTTGGCGATTGTCAGAAAGCCTGTATGTTTGGCGCCATCACGTTTAACGAATACGGCGTGCCGCGCGTCGACGCGGACAAATGTTTGGACTGCGGCGTCTGCCTAAAAGTCTGTCCCAAAAAAATCATTCAGCGCGTGCCCCAGCGCGAGATGAAGCGGGTGGTTTGCAGTAATCACGACACGCCCAAAAATGCCAAGTCAGCTTGTGCCGCGGCCTGCATCAGCTGTGGCCGCTGTGTCAAAAAATGCCCGTTTCAGGCGATTGAGATCAAGGACAATCTGGCCGTCATTGACCCCGAAAAATGTACCAATTGCGGTGAGTGTGTCAATGAATGTTTGACCGGCGCGATTGCCTAAAAATTTCCTGCCGGCTTAGATAAAAAACTGCAACGATTTTTCGCAACTAGCGATATATAAATAAGAATAAATTTTTAGGAGGTAGTATGTTTTTAAAACTCGAAAGTATCGGTAGACAAGAGATTGTGACGTATCCAAACCCTAAATGGGATGAATATATTGATGGAAAAAGAATTACGCACCGGCAGATCGGCGGTCGATTCTGGGATGAACTGCAGATTAAGCCGGACGGCGCGGGTGATTATGCCAATCATGCAATTTTTAACGCGTATCAAGAAAAGACCGGTAGTACTGAAATTAAAAATACCGAAGGTAAAGATATAACTGTCGATAAGTATCGAACGCCAAATCTTTTGGCGGCTAAAGATGCTGAAATGCTGAGCGAGTTTATTGATTTGGCGAACCATTTTGAATGGTATCAAGATGGTTTTCGCCCGGAAATAATTTTGATGAATTTTTACGGTTTGCAGAAATGGACAAACGCGCATGTTCATTTATACGCTGGCGCGCGGCAAAGCCAGTTTTGGACTGTTTTAGATGGATTGATTAAGGTCAAGGATAATGAGTGGTTCAGTCTTTATTATTGGGATTTACCATACATGCGCCTTGCGGGGACACGGAACGATGACAAGACAAGAGAAAATGTTTTAGCGATAAATATAACCAGTGCCGCACAGACTGACGGTGTCTGGGATTATGCAAAACTAGTAAAGATCATTGAAGATCTAACTGCCAATTTTCAGTCCGGTTTGACTCACGAGCAAAGACACGCTCCGGTGGATGCCGGTTTTGGCGGCTATGGCTCGCTGGTTTTCCTGCCTGACGAGAGGCAAGTTACCGGCCAAGCTTACTATATTATTGAGAAAATTCTAAAGCCGTAAAATGGCGCGGTAATGTAATCCCCGCGTATATTTTTCTATACTTTGGGTATTATATGATATAATATATAGAAAGGAGCTTTATGGTTGCTATTCTTAATAATAATGCTGCTCTTAATAATAAATATGTAGGTTATATTAAAAACAAAGAGGAAACTCAGCCGGTAAAGCCAAACGATACTTATCAGGTTCTTGATCTCACTAATCCTCAAATTAGAAAACTTGCTATTGAAATAAATAACGCTGACGCTACAAGTTTGCCAAATTTATTTTTGGAAGCGTTAACTCTCTATAATGACACTCAAACATCTGATGCATTATATATGCTTTACTATGCGGCCAGTAAAATACGCGGCGGTGAAAACAATCCATTTTCACAAAATACCAAATATTTAGAAGATGCTCTGCAACTTACGCAAAAGCACACAGAAAGGAATCCGGGTGATCGTCTGGCGCTCATTTTATCTGGTACGATCCGTTTTGAACTGGCTGGAGTGCAACGCGAACGTAATAATTGGCCAGAGGCTTTGCGGAATTATCGAGAAATGCTAAATGTTTACCTCAAAGCCTTAGCGTTGTTTCCAGACTTGAATGTTGGAGAGCCTAAAACTCAAGAAGAAAAAATTATTAACCAGGACACCGCTCGCATCGGTTTGTGTTTGCAAGATATACTGGCGCGCAACCCCGAACCAGAACAACAGAGTAACATAAAAACCAATCAAGATTATCGTTATCTGGTGGAAAATTTGGGTTTTGCGGATAACCCGGAATTCTAGTAATTTTAGCGTACTGGTCTGAAACAGGCGGTTATTGTATTATTTAGTTTATGAAAATCCTGCTCATTGGCTCTGGCGGACGCGAACATGCGCTAGCCTGGAAAATTTCTCAATCGCCTAGAGTAACTAAACTTTACTGCGCGCCGGGCAATCCGGGCATTGCGGAATTGGCGGAATGTGTCAGTATCGGGGCGGATAATATTTCCGCGCTTAAAGATTTTACCCTGCAGAATAAGATCGATCTGACTGTCGTCGGGCCGGAAACGCCTTTGACACTCGGCATTGTGGACGAGTTTGAACAGGCGGGTTTGAGGATTTTCGGCCCCAGTCAAGCCGCCGCGCAGCTCGAAGGCAGCAAAATGTTTGCCAAAAAGATCATGAAAAAATACAAAATCCCGACCGCCGCTTATGAAGTTTTTGACGACGCGCAAAAAGCACTCGAGCATGTTTATATGTCGCGTTTTCCGGTGGTCATCAAAGCGGATGGCCTGGCCGCCGGCAAAGGCGTGACTGTGGCGATCTCGCTGGTCGAAGCCAAACGCGCGATCAACGCCGCACTCAAAGATAAAGTCTTCGGCGAGAGCGGCGCGAAGATCATCATCGAGGAATTTTTAGCCGGTGAAGAAGCGTCGCTGTTAGCGTTCTGCGACGGCAAAGATTTTGTGCCGATGGTTTCGGCGCAGGATCACAAAGCGGTGTATGACGAGGACAAAGGTCCCAATACCGGCGGTATGGGCGCGTATTCTCCGGCGCCGGTCGTGACCGAAAGTGTTTTGCGGCAGGTCAGGGAAACTATTTTTCAGCCAATGCTGGACGGCCTGGCCAAAGAAGGCGCTCCGTACAAAGGTGTGCTGTACGCCGGACTGATGATCACTTCAGACGGGCCAAAAGTTGTGGAATTCAACTGCCGTTTTGGCGATCCGGAAACCCAGGCTGTCCTGCCGCGTTTGCAAACGGACATTGTCGATATTTTCGAGGCCTGTCTGGACGGCAAACTCGCCGCGCAAAATATTGAATGGTCTGAAGCCGCGGTGGTCTGCGTGGTGCTGGCGGCGGACGGCTATCCCGGCCAGTACACCAAAGGTCAGGAAATTAGCGGTCTCGCGGCAGCCGCGGCTTTGCCGGACGCTTATGTTTTTCAGGCGGGCACTGCCAAGCGAGACGGCAAACTCGTAACCGACGGCGGGCGTGTGCTGGATGTGACAGCGCTGGGCGCGGATATTAAAATGGCGATTAAAAACGCATACAAAGCCGCAGACTTGATCTCTTTTTCCGGACTGCACAAACGCAAAGACATCGGCAAAAAAGCGCTGGCCTATTTGAAATGAAGCTGGTTATTGCTTCGCGCAATCAACATAAAGTAACGGAGATCAGAGCGATACTCGGCAAAATTTCCGGTCTGGAAATTGTTTCACTGGACGGCTACGCTGTGTCGGAAATAAGCGAAGATCAAGAAACATTTCAGGGCAACGCGGCAAAAAAAGCGCTGGAAACCGCCAAGCAGATCAACGAGACAGTGCTGGCCGATGATTCCGGTCTGATGGTCGACGCACTGCACGGCGCGCCCGGCGTGTATTCCGCGCGATACGCCGGCGCTGGCGCGACTTCACGGCAATTGTGCGAGAAACTTTTACGCGAATTAAAAAATGTTCCGGCCGCGCGCCGTACCGCTTGTTTTACCACTGTGTTAGTGGTGGCTGATCCGCAAAAAATTTTGCACATAGCCGAAGGCAAATGTGCCGGTTTGATTACAGAGGATATGCGTGGAAATGATGGCTTTGGCTATGATCCGGTTTTTTATTTTCCGCCATTGAAGGAAACTTTTGCAGAATTATCGTCCGAGGAGAAAAACAGACACAGCCATAGACGCCGCGCGCTGGAAAATTTGCTTATTCAGCTAAAGCCAAAATTCTCTGACGGGCATTGAAACGGATTTCCGGGCTGTGTTCCTGTGAGGTGAGAGGTTTTGGCGACTCCAAAATATCCAGCATCATTTGTGTGGCCGTAGTCGAAAGCGGCCGCTTGATCGCGTAATGACCTTGCTCAATATGTCCGGTATGTTCATTGAAACTCAGACGCGGTACAACCATGATTTCCTCCTTAAATTTGCTATTTCAATAATACCCACTTTTTGTTAAAATATACCTCTAGTCTGATGACTGGAAATATTTTTAGGAGGGTAATATGGTTTTATTAAAAGGCAGCAAGACAGAAAAAAATTTATTGACGGCGGTAGCTGGCGAGTCGCAGGCACGCAGTCGCTACACCTGGTTTTCCAGTGTGGCCAAGAAAGAGGGTTACGAGCAGATCGCCGCACTGTTTATGGAAACGGCGGAAAACGAAAGAGAACACGCCAAGAGATTTTTTAAATATTTGGA
>JAIRZV010000065.1 GCA_031267055.1 Candidatus Margulisiibacteriota bacterium
AATCTCCGCTTTTTCCACCGGACACCTTCCTGCTTAAATTAGTTTAATTATTTCCTCAAGTTATTTTTATATTTATATCCATTAAATAATATTGAAATTATTTATAAATGTGCTATAATGTAAATGATTTATAAAACCACAAAGGAGGCAAATTTATGACTATAGCGAGAGGCCAGCCGATGCTGGCGAGCGACATACTGGACATGGTATTTTTTCCGATAGGCATGATCTTGATGATGGACGGGAGCTGGACGGATGGGCGCGGCGGCTGGTACATCTGCGACGGGCGGGACACGCCTCACGGCAAGACACCGAATTTGGCAGATAGATTTATCCGCGGCGGATCATCGGCTGGCGGCACGGGAGGCGGATCGGCATTTTTGAGCGAAGCCAATCTGCCCAGCCATAATCATTCATTAAGCGGATTAACTATAAGCGGCGGCGGTGAACATTCGCATGGCGTCGGCACTTTATCCGCCTCAAGTAGTTCGGCGACCCATTCACACGGCAATGGCACTTTGACCGTGACAATAACCGGCGGAGCGCACGGGCATACGGTCACTGACCTGGGGCACAAGCATCCGGTATATTGTGCTGGCAATGGTTCAGCTCCAGGCGCATTAGAAAATCGAGCGCACAGCGGTGTTCTTGGCTATACGGAAAACCAAACAACAGGAATCACTATAGCGGAGACTACTGGCTCGCATGGACATACTGCCATTGTTTCAGGCTCTACCGCACCCGACGGCGCCATTCATGGACATGGCATTACCGGCAGCACTGGACTCGCAGGAGGCTCTCCCACGATCTCCGGCGGTACTATCGGCAACACAGGAAGCGGCACGGCATTTGATGTAACTCCAGCGTATTACACGATGATTTATATTAAAAAAATGGTGTAATATTTTTTATAGAAAACACACTTTTAGGGTGCCTAAAAGTGTGTTTATGCCGACAAATACTTAAAACGATTGGACAAAACGACAGAAAAACACCAGTTTGCAACAGTGAGTGTATCAAAAATACTTAAAAATATAGTTCACAATAAATTAGTTTCTCGCGGATACAAGGTTTATGTTGGCAAACTTGATACAAAAGAAGTTGATTTTGTCGCTGAAAAGAATGGCGAAAAACTTTATATCCAAGTTTGTTTAGAATTTACAACAGAAGATACTTACAAACGAGAAGTCACGCCTCTAAAAGAAATTAAAGATAACTATCCAAAATATGTTGTTTCACTTGATAATTTTGCCAACAGAAATGACGAGGGTATTATCGGAATATCATTAAAAGATTTCTTGCTGAAAAAAACTTTTTAGCCATTGGCAAATTGTCACTTCGTGCACCGCGTGCGGCTTCAAGCCGCGGAGGAAGTGTCGCTGGCTAACCGAGCCAGCGGCTGGCTCTCACGTCGCAGACTTCGTCTGCTTGTGGGTCTCACTTCACTTCGTTTCACTTGTGAAGTTCGACGCGCTTAACGTCGGCCACGCCATCGATATCATTCGTATCGAAATAGATGTTCGTTTAGCACCTTGTCACGTCGCGCACTCCGTGCGCTTGTGGCTCTCGCTTAACTTCGCGGCCGCGCCGCTCGTTAAGCTCGAGTAGGAGCATGGAGGCTCGAACTCCAGACCCGCTGATTAAGAGTCAGCTGCTCTACCGACTGAGCTATGCTCCCACAAGACAAAACGATTTTATAATATTGTCGCATATTCCGTAAATAAGCAGTTAAATTGGTGTTTTTGCCAAAGAAAAAACGCCGTACGCTTTTTCAAAACTTGCGCACCACTCGCTGTATAGCCGTGCTGACCTGTGCGGTCAACTGTTCGGTGAATTTTCTTTTAAGGAAATCAGACATTATCGGCCGTGAAACCGGCGCGCCGCCCGGCTCGTCCAGCAAAAATAAATGCGGTTGTATTTGCAAGGCAGCGGCGATTCTGGCGATCATTTCGATAGACGGAAATTTACGGCCGGTCTCGATTTCACATATATAGCTGGCCAGCGTATCACAGCGCAAACCAAGCTGACTCTGGGATATTCCGGCTTGTTTTCTGAATTTTTTCAGGTTGCGCACGTAAATTTGTTTCAGCCGCTCAAAAGTCATGTTTACTTTATAGCTATCAGCTACCATATTGACAATTAGCCATACATCGATATAATTATAGATAGCTGTAGGCTATATAGTAAAACTTGCAGCATTAACTACAAGGGGGCATTTCTATGACTATAGCAAGAGGCCAGCCGATGCTGGCGAGCGATATACTGGACATGGTGTTTTTTCCGATGGGCATGATCTTGATGATGGACGGGAGCTGGACGGACGGGCGCGGTGGCTGGTACATCTGCGACGGGCGGGACACGCCTCACGGCAAGACGCCAAATTTGGCAGATAGATTTATCCGCGGCGGAGCTTCAGCGGGCGGCACGGGAGGCGGATCGGCAACTTTGAGCGAAGCTAATCTGCCCAGCCATAATCATTCATTAAGCGGATTAACCATAAGCGGCGGCGACCACTTGCACGGCGCCGGCACATTAGCTGCCACCAGCGGCGCGGCTACTCATTCGCACACCAATGGTACCCTGGCCGCCGCCAGCGGTGCGGCAGAACACTCGCACGGTAATGGCACTTTGGCCGTGACAATAACCGGCGGAACGCACGGGCATACGATCACCGATCCGGGGCATACACATAACACTTCTGGTGGAACAGTAGGTGTGGATTATTCTAAAAATCGAGCGGTGTCTCCATATGAAAGTTCAGAGTGGTGGGAAAAATGGAATAACAACATCAGCATAAGTTCCGAGAAAACAGATATTTCTATAGCAGACACTACCGGTAGTCATAGTCATACGGTCAGTATTTCAGGCTCCACCGCAACCGACGGCGCCGCTCACGAACACGGCATTAGCGGTGCCATTGCAGATACCGACGCCACACATGGACATAGCATCAACGGCAGTACTGCAAGCACAGGACATTCCCATGAAATCTCCGGCGGTACTATCGGCAACACCGGAAGCGGCACGGCGTTCAATGTAGAGCCAGCGTATTACACGATGATTTATATTAAAAAAATGGTTTGAGTAAGACTATTTATTGCAAAGTCTTGATCTCTTTCACAAACTCATTGACTGTTTTGAACTGGCGGTATACCGAAGCAAAACGCACATAGGACACCGCGTCGAGTTTTTCCAGCTCTTCCATGACGAGCAGGCCGATCTGGTCGGTGGACACTTCGTTCTCGTTGTTGTAGGGCAGTTTTTTTTCGATCATCTGAATAACCTGATCGATTTTTTCCATAGAGATCGGCCGCTTCTCCACCGCGCGCAACAAACCTTTTTTGATTTTCTCGCGGTCGTAAGGCTCGCGGCGGTTGTCTTTTTTAATGACAAAAACCGCGCGCGGTTCGATGCGCTCGTATGAAGTAAAACGCTCGCCGCATTTTTCACATTCGCGGCGGCGGCGGATCACATCACCTTCGTTTGAGGTGCGCGATTCGATCACTTTATCCTGATCCGTTCCGCAATAAGGACATTTCATCTTAGGCTCCTCGCACTGCCACTTTTTTGACAAACGGCTCAAACTGGCGCGCAAATAAATTTAACTGGCCGGATGTGTACGCGCTGGCGTGGCTGTAATCCGGATTGAGCAAATGTTCACCGGCGTGAAATTGTTGCAAATAATAACACTCCGCGCCGTTGAGCATATCCGCCATGCCGGCAAATTCTTTTTCATTTAAAAAAGCCGGCAAGACCGTCGTGCGAAATTCGTAAGGAATACCGCTCTGCCGGATCAAATCGATACTGCGCGAGATTTTGGCCGTGTCCACTTCGGTATTCACGATCTGCGGATACAATTCCAGCGGTCCTTTGATGTCCATCGCCACATAATCCAGCAGATTTTCACGCAGTAAATTTTCCAGCATCTCGGGATTGGTGCCGTTAGTGTCCAATTTCACGGCGTACCCGATGTCTTTTATTTGGCGGATAAATTCCGGCAGGTCTGCGTGCAAGGTTGGTTCACCGCCGGAAATGCAAATACCCTCGAGCTGCCGTGTCCTGCCGCGCAGATACTCCAGCAGCTCGCCCTCGTCAATCACCGGCAAACCGTCCGCCTGATTATTCTTGACCAGCAAAGTGTTGTGGCAAAAAACGCAGCGAAAATTGCAGCCGGCCGTAAAAATCGTAGCGGCAATTCTGCCGGGATAATCAACCAGCGTGGTTTTTTGCAATCCTTTGATAACTGGCATTGTTTCTCCAAAAATTATAGTACGTTACTTCAAAACGCCCGACACTTTTAATTCGCGGTATAGCCCCATGTCGTTGCTGACCGCGCGGCCGTCGTCAAATTTGATAATCGGCAGCACGGCGTCGGGGCGGTCGGCCACCAGAGCCAGCGCCTCGGCCTTGACCGCAGGATCGCCTGTGCTTCTTTCTTCAAAAACGACATTTTGTTTTTTCAAAAGTTTTTTAATGTCGTCGCATTTGTCACAATTTGGTTTGCTGTACAAAATCATTTATTTTTCTCCCATTTTGGGCGCTTCATGAATACCCGGCTCACAGCCAGGCATTCACTCCACGCGATTTGCAAAACTACGCGGCTTTTACCTCGTAGGTTTTGCGGTCTTCGAATTCCTGCTGTTTGCCTTTGTTCCAGTTGGACACCGGACGAAAATAACC
>JAIRZV010000103.1 GCA_031267055.1 Candidatus Margulisiibacteriota bacterium
ATATCTAACGATAACGAGACTAAACAAAAACTGATCAGCAAAGCGTATGAAATTTTCAAACGCGACGGCTACGAACAGACGACTATTGATCAGATTTGCGCGGTCGCCGGTATTTCTAAAAATACTTATTATTACTATTTCAAATCCAAAGAAGAGTTGCTCCTGGCCTGCGTCGGCGAATGTGAAGCTGTTTCTGCGCGGCAACTGACCGATATTCTTTTGTCCGGCGAAAATTATTTTGAGCAATTCTGGCTGGTGCAAAAGCAGGGTATGGATTTTGTTCGCAAAGTCGGCCTGAATTTTCTGCGGCAGCTGAAAAGCGCACATTCTATTAGTAATGTTTTTCGTTCCCGAAATTGGCAGGACGATTTTGAGGTGAAGGTTGCGATTATCCGCAAAGCGCAGGAGGCCGGAGAAGTGCGCAATCAAGCCGAAGCCCGGTCTTTAATTTTAACTATCGGTATAACTTTTTATGGAGTTTTATCGGTCTTGCTTTCCGCCCAGCATGAATTTGATGGGGAGAAAATTTTGCGCTCCTGCCTGGAAAATATTTTAGACCTGCGTCCGGACCTGCGGCACGGCGATGATTTGCTTGAACTGATCCTGCCGATCTTATCGGTCGGGGGGGGGGGGGGGTAGAAAAATGTCTTTCCTTGACTTTGCTCGGCATAAGGTATTGAATAGCGGCTCTTTTATGCGGGGGAAATATTTTTTATTAACAATGTTTTTTCTGGCCACGGCGACCGCGCAGACTTTTACTCTGGAGCAAAGCATTGAACATGCGCTGCAGCACAGTCCGCAGCACAAAATCATTTACAAAAACCGCGAGGTCAGCAAAGATCAGGCACGGCAGGGTTATGCCGCGGTGTTGCCGCAGTTGAGTTTGGGCTACACTGAAGCGACGGTCAAAACTCCCCAGTCTGACACCCCTGCAATACCAGATCCGACAATGCAAGCTCTGTTAGGCGCCATGAGCACAGGCAAAGACGAAACGAAAACCAAATCCGAGGAGTTTAACGGACAGCAGCTTTTGTTTAGTTTTGGCGGCCTTGCCGCGGTCGGCGCGTCGTGGTCAGCCGGCAAGCTGGCCAATTACGTTTACGACGATGCCAGCGCGCAATTTGTGCTGTCCGTGCGCAAAGCCTTTTTTGATCTGCAGGCGGCGAATGACATGCAAAGACTCGCCGCTGATCTGTCCACACTGACGGATACTTACGCGCGTAACGCGGAAATAATGTTTGAGAACGGCTTGGTCTCGCGCAAAGAAATGCTGGATGTGCGTATTCAAGCCTATGACGCGCAAAAAAACCTGACCAACGCCGGGAAAGCGGCGGCGGCGGCGCGTTACAATTTTAATACGACTATCGGTTTGCCGGTCGACGCGGCCGTGCAGTTGGTCACTCACAATGTGGAAATCGCGGAAGACATTTTGGCGAAAAACTTTGACGCCGCCGCCTTGATGGAAGACGCTTATCGTCTGCGCCCGTCCTATCTGGCCGCGCAGGAAACCGTGTGGCTCAATCAAATCGATCATTTTAACGCTTGGGCTGGCTCTCTGCCCGCGGTTTATTATTCGTACAATAAAAAGAAAACAGATTACGATCCCGAGACCATGATGACCACGTCCGGCGAGACGGAGACCAGGGCGATCAGCGCGCAGTGGAATTTTTTTGCCGGCGGCGCGAATTGGTTTAAGATCCACGAAAAAGCCAATAACAGCGACCGCCAAGAAGAGCAGTTAAAACTGGCGCGCAGCTATTTATTGATGGAAATTCAAAGTTCGCTCGACGATGTGAAAGCACAGGCGCAGAATATTTTGACCGCGCGCGCGCAAGACTCTCTGGCCGCCGAATCTTTGCGCATTGCCAGAATTGATTTTGAGTCTGGCAACGGCACGGCGACGCAGCTCAATGACGCGGTCATCCAGCAGCAAAGCGCCGGTAATAATTTGATCCGCGCGCTGTATGATTACGAATACGCCCGCGCGAAATTAAATTACGCGGCCGGACAAAATGTCTGGTAGGAAGATTGATTAGAAAGAATAAATGAAGGAGTTTTATATGCGAAAATTTATACGAAAATTTTTAGTTTTGACTCTAGCGGCGCAACTTCTGACCGGTTGCGGCGGCGGCGGAAAAACCACTCCGCCGCCTAGATTGACCAAAGTCGCGGCTCTGACGCTGGCTCCGGCTCCGGCTGTCAATATTCAGGAATACCCCGGCTTGCTGACGCCGCTGTATAAAATGAATGTTCAGACCAACACTGGTGGTATCGTGGAAGCGATACTTGTCGAGTTGGGGCAGACTGTGCGCAAAGGGCAGGCGCTGGCCAGAATGGAATCCGAGGTGAATGCCGCCCAGCACAATCAGGCTAAAGCGGCTTACGATCTGGCCAAAGCTTCTTATGACCGGCAAAAAGCTCTGTACGAAGCGGAAGTGATTTCGCAGCAGGCTTTTGAGACGGCGAGGGCGCAGTTCCAGCAGACCGAGGCGCAGTACAATGTTGCGAAAAAAAATCTTGAGGACTGCACATTGACCGCGCCACGCGATGGAGTGGTGTCTTTTATCAATTATGATGTGGGCGACAGCGCTTCGCGCGGCTCGACCGTCATCGTGGTTGCGGATTACAGCAAAATTATTTTGCGGATCGGCGTGGTGGATCGGGACATTGCCAAAGTGCAGATCGGCCAAAACGCGGCGGTGCACATTGACGAGATTGATCGTCTATACACCGGCAAAATTATCGGCGCCGGCTCACTGGCTGACGACAAAACCGGCGCGTATCCGGTGCGCATCGAGATCGATAATTCCGCCGGACTGATCAAGCCCGGCATGTTTGGCCGCGCCAGACTGACGCTGGAATATTACCCCAGAGCCAAAGTCGTGCCGCTGGACACGCTGGTGTTGCGCGGTGAAAGCAAAGGTCTGTACGAGATCAGCAGTGGCAATATTGCGCGCTTCACGCCAGTGACAATCAATTTTGAATTTGAAGACAAAGCTTATGTGCAGTCGCCGCTGGCTTTTGGCAGTCAGATTGTTGCCAAAGGCCAAGAATTCATTGTCGACGGCGAAGAAGTGGAAATTGTGCCGGAGAATTAGGAAATAAATAAAGAATAAAATTATAAGGGCTGCAAGATGAAAAAATTTGTAGAGTTTTTCCTGCGTTACAAAAGTTTGGTCGTGCTGGCTTTTGTCGGCATTGTGTTGTCCGGCTGGGGCGCCTACACCAGTATGCCACGTGAGGCTTTTCCGCAGGTGGAGCTGCCTTATATTGTGGTTTACACACTTTACCCGGGCGTTGCGCCGGTGGACATGGAAAATCTGGTTTCGCGGCCGCTGGAAAATCAGATCAAAAGTATCAGCGGCATCAAACACTTGAATTCCACTTCCGCCGAATCCTACTCGATGCTTTTTATCGAATTTGTGCCCGAAGTCAATGTGGAAGACGCTTTGCAAAAGGTGCGCGATAAGGTCGCGGCGGCGCGCCGTGATTTGCCTACTGACATTGAGGAGCCGCAGGTGCAGGAAATCAGCTTTGATAATTTCCCGATCATGACTATTTCTTTGTTTGGCGATTACGGCCTCAATAGATTGAAAAAAATCGCTGATGATTTTCAATCGGAATTTGAAAGCGTCAGCGGCGTGTCCAATGTGACGATTATCGGCGGTTACACACGTGAAATACAGGTGGTGGTCAATCCGGCGCGTTTAAAAGCTTACAATTTTTCTTACGATCAATTTTCCGCGGCGGTCAAAGCGGCCAATGTCAATATTCCGGGCGGTGCGCTGGACATCGGCGCGCGTTCCTATTTGGTGCGCATACCCAATGAGTTTGCTTCGGTCGAGGATATTCGCAACACGGTTTTGGGCGTTTTTCACGGCGAGACGATTTTGCTCAAAGATGTGGCCGATGTGCGCGACACAAATAAAAAGCAAACCTCGCTGTCCCGCACCGACCAGAAAGACAGCGTTACTTTGACTATTCAAAAACGTTCCGGCGGCAATATTATCGAGATCGCCAACAATATCAAAAAAGTAGTAGAGCGGACGCGGCCGTCACTGCCCAAAGGCACGCAGGTCGAGTACATTATGGATTTTTCCCGGGAGATCGACTCGCAGGTGGACAATATGGAGAACACGTTGTTTTTGAGTTTGCTGCTGGTGATGCTCGTGCTGTACTTTTTTATGGGTTTCCGCAATGCGGCGATCGTGGCGACGGTTATCCCTCTGTCGATGCTGATTACCTTTATCGTTATTCAGGCCATGGGTTTCACGCTTAATTTTATCGTCCTGGTCAGTTTGACTATTTTGCTCGGCATGTTGGTCGACAATGCGGTGGTCGTGGTCGAAAATATTTACCGGCTGCTCAATGAAGGCAAAGACCGCTGGACGGCCACGGTCGAAGGCGCGGCAGAAGTGCTGGTGCCCGTGTTGACTTCCACACTGACAACAGTGTTCGCCTTTCTGCCGCTGGCTTTTTGGTCCGGCATGATCGGACAGGTGCTGCGTTTTCTGCCGATAACTATTTCGGTCGGCTTGCTGGCCTCTTTTGTCGTGGCGGTGATTTTCAATCCGGTCATCAGCCAGATTTTTTTGCGCAGTCACACCAAAACCGACGAGCACGGCCGCCCGACTCTGCCACAGCGCGTAGACAACTGGCTGGAAAATTTCAAAGACAAATATTATGAACGCTGGCTGCGCTGGAGTATCGTTAATTACCGCAAGGTGCTCTCTGTGGTTGTCGTGGCTTTTTTGGTCAGCGTATTTATGTTGTTGGGCATGCCCAAAGAATTTTTCCCGTCGACCGATCCTGAAGAATTTACGATCGATATTAACATGCCGTCGGGCACGCGATTGGAAACCACCGACGAACTGGTGCGCAAAATTGAGACTATTCTGCTGGAGGAAGACAATTTGCGCGACATCAGCAGTTTTGTTTCCAATATCGGCAATACCGGCTCAAGCTTCAGCGGCGGCAATGACGATGCGACTGTGGCGCGCATCTCCGTGACATTTAAAGAACGCCGCTTGCTTTCTGCGCCGCCTTTACGGATCGTGGACAAAATCCGCGGACAGGCGACCAATTTCCCCGGCGCGGAGATCGTCGTGGGCGCTGAGCAGATGGGGCCCAATGCCGGCGATCCGATCTCGATAGTTGTGGCCGGCGAGGATTTTGATGTGTTGTCCCGTATCGGCGACGAGATCAAGACTATCATGCACCGCACGCCCGGCGTGGTGAATATTCAGACCAATCTTTCCACCGGCCGTCCCGAAGTGCAGGTGCTCATCGACCGCACCAAAGCCGCGTTGTACGGATTTTCACCGGCGCAGGTGGCTCTGGAAGTGCGCACCGCTTTTTACGGCGCGACCGCCGCGAAATACCGTGAAGGCGATGAGGAGTACGATATAGTCGTGAAGCTCGACGACACGGAAAAATTTTCTCTGCAGACTTTGCGCAATCTGACCCTGCTGTCACGCGCCGG
>JAIRZV010000093.1 GCA_031267055.1 Candidatus Margulisiibacteriota bacterium
AAAGCCAGAGTCCACGAGATGTACAAAACGCAGGACCTGGGCTGGCTGACACTGCTTTTGAGCGACAAATCTTTTTCGGCTCTGGCCGACAACGCGCATCATTACCGCAAGATTTTGGAGCAGGACCGCAAGAATATTCTCGAACTGCGCGCGTTGAAACGAGATATTTCCGGCAAAAAAGAAAATCTAGAATATCAAAAAAAATTAATAGAGTCCACGAAAAAAAGCATCGAGCAACAAAAGACGCTTTATGAACAGCGCGCCAAAAAACAGGAGCAGATCAGCGTCGCTTTGCGCGCCCAGCGGCTGGCCTATGAAAGACGCGAAGACACGCTGTTGAAAAATTCCAAAGAAATCGAGGATATGATCAAAAAAATTCTGCGCAGCAGCCCCTCGGAAGCGCGCGGCACCGGCAAATATATTTGGCCGCTCAAAGGCATCCTGACTTCGCAATACGGCCGGCGTTTTCATCCTGTTTTCAAAGTATGGCGGACGCACAGCGGTATGGACATCGCGGCACCGACCGGCACGCCGATCAAAGCGGCGGATTCCGGCGTGGTGATTTTGTCCGAATGGTACGGCGGCTACGGCCGCGCGATCGTGGTCGATCATGGCAAGGGTTTTGCCACGCTGTACGGGCATCTTTCTAAACAAAACGTAAAAGAAGGCGACAGAGTGAACAAAGGTCAGGTGATCGGTCTGGTTGGCAGCTCGGGCGTGGCGACCGGCCCGCATCTGCATTTCGAGATCAGGATTAACGGCGAGACCACCGACCCCCAGCCGTACCTGCCACCGCAATAGTGTGATAGAATAAACGCCGATGTCTGGACCAAAGAAAATAAAATTATCGACCGCCATAATTTTCGGCGTGATGGCATTTGCGCTGGGTTTCAGCATTCAGATTTTGACCGCGGCGCGTTCGGAAGTCACCTGGGGGTTGCTGTATCAGGTGCTGGGTATTGTTCGCACACAGTATATTGAGCCGGAAGTCAAAGATGACAAGCTGATTTACGGCTCGATCCGTGGCATGTTGCGCTCGCTGGAAGACCCCTACACCCGTTTTGTCGATCCAGAGGGTTACGAGGAAATGCAGACGCATCTCAACGGCAATTTTGCTGGCGTGGGCATACAGCTCGGCATGAAAGACGAGTCCCTGACCGTGATCGCGCCGATCGAGGACACGCCGGCGGAAAAAGCCGGTTTAAAATCTGGCGACAAGATTTTGGAAATTAACGGTAAATCCACGGAAGATATGTCGCTGGATCAAGCGGTGTCTTTGATCCGCGGCGCCAAAGGCACAAAAGTTACGTTGTTGATCCTGCGCGCTGTGAATGAGAAACCCAAAGAATATGTTTTGGCGCGCGACAATATCAAGATCAAATCGGTCAACCGTAAAAAAATGCTCGACGCGGAAAAAAAGATCGGCTACATCATGCTGAACACGTTTGAGAGCAAACAGACTTACAGTGAAGTGGCGGACGCGTTGGAAGAGCTGGACAAACAAGGTCTGCAAAGCCTGATTTTGGATTTGCGCAACAACGGCGGCGGACTGCTCGACGAAGCTATCGCGATCTCTTCGATTTTCCTGCCGAGCGGCGAGGTTGTGCATACGGTCGACCGCTATGGCAACAAAGAAACTTTTCAAACGGTCAGCGTGGATTATCAATGGCCGGACAAACCTTTGGTCGTCTTGATCAATGGCGGCTCAGCTTCGGCTTCGGAAATTTTGGCCGGCGCGGTGGCGGACAATAAACGCGGCGCGCTGATCGGCACGCAATCTTTCGGCAAGGCTTCAGTGCAAAATATCCGTCCGCTTTCCGACGGCTCGGCGATTTTGGTCACGGTGGCCAAATATTTGACGCCTGACGGCAAGAATATTAACAAAGTCGGCATTTCGCCCAATTACGTGGTGGAAATCCCGACGGCCTCGATAGAAGCCGCGCTGAAAGATCCGAACTATAAATACAGCGAGGACAAAGACGAACAATTACAGTATGCGCTTAAATATTTGCGCGATCTAAAATAATGGACAGATGCCTCCGCTTGGCGGGCGGAATTTTATTTTTAAGTCTTTTATTGGCTGCGGCGGCGGCCAAGCCCAAAATGGCTGTCGTGATCGACGATGTTGGTTATTCGTTGGCCGAGGCCAAAACTTTGGCGGCGTTAGAGTATGCTCTGACTTTTGCCGTGATACCCGCCCAGCCTTATTCATCTGCTTCCGCCGCGGCGATAGCCGCGTCCGGCCGTCATGCTGTGTTGATCCACATGCCATGGACGCCGCTGGGCAGCAATAGACAGGCCTATCCGGTGCGCGTCGAGCTGGGCTACTCGGTGGAAAATATCCGCCGGATGCTGGACAGGGCTTTTGAGTCTGTGCCACAGGCCGTCGGTCTCAACAATCATCAGGGGTCGATTTTGTCCGCGGACGCGGCAATGATGGAGCGTTTTATGCGTGTTTTGAGCGAGCGCAGGGCAGATATTTATTTTCTGGATAGCAACACGACGGTAAATTCGCGCGCGCAGGCGACCGCGTTGCGACACGGCATCCCGTCCGCGCGCAACGACATTTTCCTCGATGGCACACAGACCGAGGAGTATATCGCGCGGCGTTTTGCCGAAGCGGTCAATATCGCCCGCCGCCGCGGCAGTGTCGTAGCGATCTGCCACAGTACACGGCCGGTGACCAAAAGGGTTTTAAAAAAACTGCTGAACAAATATAATGAGCAGGTGGATTTTGTTTTGCTGCCGGAGATAATAGAAATGAGGGAGCGGCGATGACGGTAAAATTTGGCACGGATGGCTGGCGCGATACTATGGACGGCGATTTCACGCTGGCCAATGTCGAACGAATGGCGCAGGCGTATGTCGATTATTACAAAAATAACGGCGCGGCGGGCAGAGGTTTTTTTATCGGCTACGATCGCCGCGCTGATTCGGAGATTTTCGCGCAGAGAGTTGCGGAGGTCATCGCGGCCAATGGCTGTCGCGCGGTTTTGGCAACGCAAGCCTGCCCGACGCAGGTCGTGTCTTTTGTCGTGCGTGAACAGGGGCTGTCCGGCGGCGTGATGATCACGGCGTCGCACAATCCGCCGCAGTACAACGGTTTCAAGGTCAAAGAGCCGCAGGGCTGTTCGTCTTTTCCCGAGACGACCGACGGCATCATGACTTTTTTGGACAAAAATCCCGTGCGCCAGTCCGGCGGCAAATTTGAGTTGCACGATCCTCAAGCTGAATATTTTAAATACATAGAAGCGCGCGTCGATTTTGCCAAGATCCAAAAAAGCGGCTTGCGGATTTTTATTGATCCATTGTTCGGCTCGGGCAGCGGCTATATTTCCGGTCTGCTGGCGCGGCACGGCATAGACAGTGTGGAGATCAATAATCAGCGTGACACCAAATTTGGCGGTTTCAATCCCGAGCCGCTGGCTTACAATGTGCCGGATTTTATGGACACTATTAAAAAAGCCAGCGCGGATTTTGCCGTCGGGCTGATCTTGGACGGCGACGCTGACCGCAATGGCGCCTGCGGCAGTGACGGACAGTTTATCAATTCGCAAAAAGTTTTTTCGATTTTATTTCAGCACTTTGCGGAGAATCTGCGCAAGTCCGGCAAACTCGTGCACGCTTTTAACAATACCAAACTCCTGGACAAACTTGCCGCGGAGCTGCAGCGGGAAGTTGTAGTCACCAAAATCGGTTTCAAGTATATTGCCGAAGAAATACTCAGAGGCGGCGTGCTGCTTGGCGGCGAAGAGTCCGGCGGTTATTCGGCTTCCGGCAATATTCCTGACCGCGATGGTATACTCAATTCTCTGTATCTCTGCGAGCTGGCTGCGCAGAAACACAAACCGCTGGAGCAGATTTACGCGGCTCTGGAAAAACGTTTCGGTACGCATTGTTACGACCGGCTGGATTTGCATTTGGACAATGCGGTCAAGGAAAAAGCTATGCAGGCTCTGGAAAAAGACTTACCGCAGACTTTTTTGGGTAAAGCGACGCAAGACAAAGAAAAATTTGACGGCGTGAAAATCCATTTTACGGACGAGAGCTGGATATTATTCCGCGCCTCAGGGACAGAGCCGCTTTTGCGCGTTTACTGCGAGGCGGCGAGCGACGCGGAAGTGGCGCGTTTGCTTAAAGCCGCCGAACAATTTGTGCGGCAATGTTAAAAAACTGCGGCGGCTGTCAGCTTTGTCAGGAAAAACCGGACAATGTTGCTTTTGATAAAGCTTATTTCTGGCGCCTGTTGCTTTTAATGATTCTTTTGCCGTTGTTCACTTTGATCGGGATTTTGAGCTGGCTTCTGCATCTTGGCGTCCCTGAAATTCTTGCGGCGTTCGGCGCACTGGCGGTTTGTTTCGCTGAATATTTTGGTTTGTATCTCTACGACAAAAACCGCAAATAACGCGGCGCCTAATTCCATTTCCGCATAAACCAATAAATAGCCTTCGTGCTATACTTGCCGATGGCAGACGAGACGATCGCGTCGGCTTAATCGGCCGCCGAGGAAAGTCCGGGCTCCTGCGGGCAGCGCAGCACCTAACGGGTGTCCGCCGTGGGCAGTGGTTGTCTTTCTCCGTCAGGAGAAAACAACTGCGGTCGTAAGGCGAGGACTAGTGCCACAGAGACGATGTACAGGCGGTTTGTTTTGCCGTGCTGTAGTGAAAAGAGGTAAACTCTGCGCGGAGCAAGAGTAAATAGAGGACGAGAGCGCCCGCCTCGTTAGCAGTCCCGGGTTGCTTGCTTGAGCCAGTCGGCGACGGCTGGCCTAGATAAATGATTGTCTGAAAAACAGAACCCGGCTTAATGGTCTGCCATAGCTGACAGCTAGATTTCATTGACTGTGTATCGGTCAATGATATTTGCTGTCAACTGTACCATCTTGCCTCGCGTTAAGCGAGGCAACGAGTCTGCCAATCCATGTCTCGCTTACGCTCGACACCCCACCAGTCTGCCGCTTGCGCGACAGCCAGCCTCCCCTTAACTAAGGGGAGGCGGCAGCGTTAGCTGCGGTGGGGTGTTTCGCCGCAGGCGAAACGTAAGAAACCGCTGCAAATCTGGTATTTGGGCTGCCATCAATAAAAAAGCCGGTCGCGTGGACCGGCTTTTTATTTTTATCCTTTTTCCCCCCGAAAAAAGGATAAGCTAATGGTTTTGGTTTTTGAGCAAGGCTTCCAGCAGCCTCCGCTCATCAGCGCTGAGTTTTTGCTCAATGCGCCCCAGCAGTATTTCTTTTTGTTTTTCCTCGCGCTCCCGCGACCGTATCCATTCCTGCACAGCTTCGTCGGCGGCGTTCTGCATCGTGATCCCCAGCTTGGTCGCCAAAAATTTCAAACTCTGATGCAGTTCATCGCCCACATACAAAATTTTGCTCATAACCCGCTCGCTTTCTTTACTTAATCAAATAAGTAATTGTTTATTTGATTAAATATAGCAAAAAATAATTTATAATGCAATATAAAATTATAAAATAATTATTTCTTATATATTCTATAATATTTTCCTGTTTTGTCAAGTCTTAAAGTCATTAAATTTGCCAAAAAAATACAGTCAAATAAATGTTAATTATTACAAAATATCTGTTAAGAATTGTTTTCGTATTATACGAATGTTATAATTTTCGCATGGCCAATCAAAAATTGCAGACCTTTTCCGAGATTTCTCAGATAATTGTTTCCACGCTCAATACCCGTGAAATTTACGCCAATATTATTAAGCTCATCGTGGAGGCCGTGGGCGTCGACCGGGGCATTCTTTTTATTGACCAAAATGACACGCTGGTGTCGGTGGCCGTGTGCGGCGCGCCGCCGCAGGATGTGCTCGGCCGCGCTCTCTCCAAAAACACTTCCGTTTTTGGGCGTTTGTATCGCGACGGCAAACCCAAGCTCCTGCAGGCGACCCGTCAGACCGCGCTGGTCAAAATGCTGGGCGCCGCGCAGTATTACACTGTGCCCGTGCAGACGCGCGACAAAACGCTGGGCATACTGGCGGTGGACAATGTGCCGTCGGGACGTCCGCTGGCCGCTCTCGACGAGGATTTGTTGATGGCTCTGGCCGGACAACTGGCCGTGGCTATCGAAAACGCCGCCCGTGTGGCCGAGCTGGCGCGGCTCAATAGAGAGCTGGTCGCCAACACCATTATCTCGGACATCATGCATCAGATCAAAAATCCGCTGACTCCGCTCAAAATGTTTGCGCAACTGGCGGAAATGTATCCCGATAAACAAAAATTTTGGGCGGAGCACGGCTCGATCATCAAAGAGGAAATTCAAAATCTGGAAAATAATGTGCAGGCTATTTTGAGTTTTACCCGCCGCGCGGAGTTTAAAATCCAGCCGCTGGAGCTGGCGGACGTCGCGCAAAAAGTTTTGAGTCTGGTCAAGGTGCAGGCGCAGAACGCCGCGGTGCAGATAACGGTAAATATTGCTGAGGGCTTGCAGGTACTGGCCGACCTGCCGGCTTTTCAACAGGCTCTGCTCAATCTCTTGCTCAACGCGATCGAGGCTGCGCCGCCGGAACGCAAAGGCCGGATCGAGATTTGCGCCGTGCCAGCTGTGGATCGCGCTATGGCGGTTGTCACGATACGCGACAATGGTTGCGGCATCAGCAAAAGCAATCTCAAAAAAATGTTCACGCGGCGTTTCACGACCAAAGTCAAAGGCAACGGCTTGGGTCTGGCCGATGTGCATCGCATTATTGAGGAGCACAAAGGCAGTATTACAGTGCAGTCCAAATTAAACAAAGGCACAGTGTTTACGCTGGAAATTCCGCTTGCGGCTCAAAAAGTTTAGCCGATTTGTTTGACGCGCCGCTCGTGGCGGCCGCCGTCAAAAGGCGTGTCCAGCCAGATTTTCACGATCTTTTTGGCTAATTCCGGTTCGACGAGGCGGCCGCCCAGCGCGAGTATATTGGTGTCATTGTGCCGGCGGGACATTTCGGCCAAGTATTCGCTGTTGCAATTAGCGGCGCGTATGCCTGCTGTCTTATTGGCCGCGATGGATATGCCGATGCCCGTCCCGCAAAAAATTATACCGCGCTCGGCCTGACCGGACGCCACGGCTGTCGCGGCCTGACGTCCATATTCGGGATAATCCACGCTCTCGGCGGAATTCGTGCCAAGATCAATAATTTCATAGCCGCCCAGTCCGTTGAGGAACTGCTTGATGATTTCCTTTAATTCAAATCCGCCGTGGTCAGCGGCAAGAACAAGTTTTATCATTAGTTAATTATAACACAGCAAACAAATGCCTTTACCGCACCCGCATAATATAGATCACCGTGTAATACGCCGGCATATTGTAGGTATTGCTGTCGGTCGTGGTGCTGTTGTCATTATTGGCGCCACCGGTATGTTCGTGCGTGGCATCGAAATCCACACTCCTACCGCCACCACTACCTGCAGCACCAGATGTGTTTCCTTTGCTCTTAAAAATAGTTCCGTCATATGTAAAACCTTCATCATCAAGCGAGCCAAAGTATCCAGTTAAAGTCTTGACAGTAGTTCTAGCTGTATCTTTCGTCGCATCGGTATAAATGGAGTGCGTATGTTGCGGCAGCATAGCGGCGGTCAGGGCATTACTGCCTCCGGTTGATCCGGAAGCATTCGATCCCAGGATAAAACGAGATTCAAGATCGGGCACACCTTGGCCGACATTGTCCGCTATGCATCTGTACCAGCCGGCCCTAGTTACATCGTCTTGCCAGCCTATCCCGTTGAACATCAGGATCGTGCCAATAGGCAGTTTTTCTTGTAAACCGCTCACAGTAGTTTCTAAATCCGTTACTTTGGTATCCAATGCGGTCAGGTCACTGGCGGCAAGTTTGCCAGCCAAAGCGGTGGCTACTGCTTTTTCTGTAGGTATTTTGTCGTCGCTGGCCTTGGTTGTGTCAGTCTCCATAGTTGGAGCGGCTCTGGTCAATGTGTCAAATGTTCCCGCCGTGCCGGAATAAGCCACAATATTTTTGGCTGTGCCGGCGGCAATTGTATTCTGCTTGCCAAAAACCTGCGCTTCGGTGGCAAATTTTGTGCCGCTATTGGTGGCGGCGGCCGTTTTAGCCACACCCAGCAGCGGCTCAGCCGGCGCACCAGTTACGCCGAAAGTTTTTACGCCGGTAATAGTTTCCGTTCCGGCTTTGTGTACTATATCGTTGTTTGTCCCGCTCAAAGCATCATAAACCACTTTGGCTGACGGATATTGCGCGTCGGTTGATTGGTTATTTATGGTGGTTACTTTATTCGCCACCTTTTCTTTGGTATTCAGAGCGGCATTCACACCAGCCGCGGAAAGTTGTTCACCTTTCAAAATATAATACGGATCCCCTGCAAAACTGTCTGTGTAGTTACTAGCCATAAAAATACCCCCTTTTAAATTTATTCCCTAATTATAGCACATATATAGCAAAATGCTACTAACTTTTATCTGATAATACTATAAAGATAATTATTTGGAATGGATATATTGATTTGGAAAGGTTGTGTTCTCCATGGATGCGGAAAAAGACGTGACGGACAAAGAATTAAAACATCTGATCAGCCAAAAATTAAAACAACTGCGGAAAAAAAGCGGCAAAACCATCGAGGAAACCGCGCAAGATTTGGATCTGGATTATTCGATATTTTACAATCTATACAACGGTCGGCGATTGCCCCGCCTGACGACGCTGGTCAAGCTGAGCCGGCGTTATGGTTTGCCGATCGAGTACTGGTTTAAGGACTTGGCCAAAATACCGGCGCAAAATACGGTTTGGGTAGAGCGCCGCGCCGCGGAGTTTAATCTGCTCAAAAATTTTAACCGGCTGGACAGGCAGACCCGCCAGGTGATGTCTCGCGTTTTGCAAAAACTGGGCAAGGGATGAGGTTAATTTTCATTTTCAATAGATAGGTGTATTATACGCCGATAATTGTCGGGAATTCGGCAGACGGAGGAAATTTTATGCGTTCAGACAATGTCAAACAAGGTCCGGCTCGGGCGGCGCACCGCGCTTTACTGCGCGCAACTGGCCTGCAGGATGGGGATTTTGCCAAGCCTTTTATCGGCGTGGCCAACGCTTACACTAATATTATCCCCGGCCATTTGCATTTGAATGAATTGGCCGCGGCGGTCAAAGAGGAGATCGTCAAAGCCGGTGGCGTGCCTTTGGAGTTTGGCGTGATCGGCGTCTGCGACGGCCTCGCTATGGGGCACGAGGGCATGAAATATTCGCTGGGCTCGCGGGAATTGATCGCGGACTCGGTCGAGACCATGGGCAAAGCGCATTGCTTTGACGCGATAGTTCTCCTACCCAATTGTGACAAGATCGTACCGGGTATGATCATGGGCGCCTGCCGGCTCAATATCCCGACTATCGTTTTGTCCGGCGGGCCGATGCTGGCCGGCGAGCGCGGCGGCCAAAAACTGGATTTAAATTCTGTATTCGAGGCGGTTGGCCAGTTCAATCAAGGGCTGATCTCGGCGGAGGAATTTCACGCTGTCGAATGCGCGGCTTGTCCGGGGCCGGGCTCCTGCTCCGGTATGTTCACAGCCAATTCCATGAATTGTTTATGCGAGGCTCTGGGTCTGGCTTTGCCGGGCAATGGCACGATACCGGCTGTGAGTCCGCAGCGCGTCGAGCTGGCGCGGCAGGCCGGAAAACAAATCATGGAGCTGGTCCAAAAAGACTTGAAAATCCGCGACATCCTAAAAAAAGAAGCGTTCTACAACGCGCTGGCGCTGGACATGGCGCTCGGCTGTTCGACAAACTCCGCGCTGCATCTGCCGGCTATCGCTTACGAGGCCGGCGTGGAAATCACTTTGCATCTGATCAATGAGGTTTCGGAAAAAGTCGCGCATCTTTGCAATATCGCGCCGGCTGGCCCCGACCATCTGGAAGACCTCGACCGCGCGGGCGGCGTGATGGCCGTGCTGAATGAGCTGGATAAGAAAAATGTTTTGCACAAAGATTTGCCGACGGTGACTGGCCGGACTATTGCCGAAAATTATCGGGACTGTCCGGTATTAGACCGCAAAGTTATCGCGCCGATCGACAAACCCTATCATAAACAGGGCGGACTAGCCGCGCTTTTTGGCAATATTGCCCGTGACGGCGCGGTTGTGAAACAGTCGGCTGTCGCTCCCGAGATGCTCCGGCACAGTGGTCCGGCGCGGGTTTTTGACAGCGAGGACGCGGCTTATCAGGCGATCACCGGCAGCCAAATCAAAAAAGGTGATGTGGTCGTGATACGCTACGAGGGTCCCAAAGGCGGTCCGGGTATGCGGGAAATGCTGTTGCCAACTTCGACTATCGCCGGCATGGGTCTGGACAAAGATGTGGCGCTGATCACAGATGGACGTTTTTCCGGTGCGACGCGCGGCGCGTCGATCGGCCATATTTCCCCCGAGGCTATGTCTGGCGGCGAGATCGCGTTGCTTAGGGATGGCGATATTATTGAGATCGATATTCCAAATAAAACGCTCAACGCGCGGCTTTCCGTGGCAGAATTGGAAAAACGTCGCCAAGTGTGGCAAAAGCCCGAGCCGAAAATCAAGACTGGCTATATAGCGCGTTACGCCAAACTGGTGACTTCGGCAAATTTAGGCGCGGTCGTACAGTAAATGGAGCTGGGAGTAAAAATATTTCGCGGCGGAGAAAATCTGCCGCCCGAAATCGGCCAACTGGAAAAAGAAATCGCGATCGATAAAACTTACGTGCTGTACGCCGGCAATGAAATTGCGGGCTGGACGCAAATACTCAAACATGACACCGGACAATACGAATTGGGCTATCTAGAGATTTTGCCTCAATACCGTGGCAAAAAATACGGTCGCGCGCTGACGCGTTTTGCCCTGTATGAAAACGCGGCGCGCGAAATCTACGCGTTGACTATTATCCCGAAATTTTTTGAGAAACTCGGCTTTGTCCGCGCGGCTTATCCGCCATTTGTCGACCACAGTGATCCAGAATGTCAGGCTTGCAATCCGGCGCACTGTGCGGCGCTGCTTTTCACCAAGCCGGCCGATCTGGTGCGCTACGGAGCCGAGCAAAAACTCCTGCGAAAATATGAGCGAGATATTATTATCGACCGTAATTTTATGGGCAGCGAATTTTCCGCGGCCAATGAAAAAACTTGGACGTACGCCGAGAATATTTATTTTCTAGAGATAGATAATTTTTTGTTTCTGGCGGCATATCCTCTGGACACCGAGCCTTTTGGCGTGGTCTGTCCGTACCGCAGTATTCCCGATGCCGCGCTGGATAAATATTTTGCCCGTCTGCGCGAGCTGAAGATAAATCAACTGGCTTATGTGAACGCGGAAATCTGCCGCTTGTTGCATAAATATTCCGGCGCGCCGAAATTAAAATTTCAGGAAGACCGCGATAATTTTGATTATTTGTACAAAGTCAGCGATTTTGCGACGTACGCTGGCGCGCGTTTTGCCGACAAACGCAATCGCTTGAAAAAATTTCTGCGCAATAATTCTCCGGCGGAAATAATTCCCTACCGGCCGGAATTGAAAGAACTGTTTTTGAATTTTGCCGCAAGAAGATTTGCCGCCATGCAGGTCGGCGTGATTTCCGCGGAAGTTTTAAGACTGGGTCTAGAGCAAAATCTTTATCAGGGTTTTTTGGTCAAGATCGGCCGCGCGGAGATCGGTCTGCTTTTGTACAGCGAGCTGAATCCACACACGGCGATCGTGCATTTTGAGCTGATCGACGAAAATTACGACGGCGTCGCGCAGTTTATGAATAATTATCTCGGTCAGGCTTTGTCCGGCAAATACACCTTTATCAACCGCGAGCA
>JAIRZV010000118.1 GCA_031267055.1 Candidatus Margulisiibacteriota bacterium
GAGTTGCGCAGCAGTTGAAAATCAAAACCCAGGCCGAATAAAAATGAATTGTCTATTTCTACTTTGGTCGGGTTGAAAAGCAGCGCCAGATCGCAATGAAAATCGTTGTAACGCAATCCGGTGCCAAGCGTGAATTCTTCACTGCTGTTGTAGCCGCCGCGCAGACAAAAAACATTTTTCAGCAGCCAGGACTCCAGTCCCAGCGCCCAGCCGCGCGTTTCCTCGCTGTAAACATCGAGGTCGGCGTACAGGTAATTTTCAAAATCGGCCAGCGGCAAATGATAAGCCGCGCCCGCGGTCAATTTGCGCGCCAGATATTCCTGCAGGCCGGTAGTCCAGTCCAGCGCGGAAAAAAGATTGCGAAAAGTCGCGCCCAGCGTCAGGTCTTGATGCATGATCTGAATCAAACCCAGATCGATAGCAAAACCTTCGGCGCGATATTTGTCGATAGTGTGAGAAATGATTTTGTAATTGAGGCCGCCGTACAATCCGTGCTCGAGGCGAAAAGCTGTAGAAAAATTAATAAAGCGATACTCGTCAGCAAAAGAGCCTTCTTCCACCGGCAGCCCGCCGGTCGAGCTAGTGCGCGGAATGCTGTTAATGCCTTCCTGCACCAGATTGAAACCGAGCGGCAAAATGTCGCCGCCGAGCAGCAGCACAGCGTCCAGCGAAGAGTGATTTACGAAACCCAATTTTTGATAATAGGTCAGGTCAAAGCCGCTTTTGCCGGCAAAAGCCAGACCGGCCGGATTCCAGTAAGCCGCGCCGACGCCGTCCAGGCGCGCCGCTCCTGCTCCGCCGCAGCTCAAAACGGCCAAGCCGGAAGTTTTGTCCAAAAGATCAACCGGAAACGAAGCCAGAGCGAGCGCGGACAACAGACAAAAAAATCCGCTAATTTTTGGCCAAAAATTCACCGTTCCCCCCGTATATATCGTTGATTATAAAATTTTTTTGCCGACGAAGACAACACCCGGCGGCGCGCTTTCTATAGTCTCGGCGTTTTTGAGCGCTTTCAGAGCGGCGAGCTTGGCGCGGCGAAAACGCTCCTCGCGGCTCAACGGCGTAAATTTACTGACGCCGGCCGGTTTGCCGATTTTCACAATATTGCTTTGCACTTCCAGCGCGCAGCCACATTCCTGACAAAACTTGGAATCTTCTTGATTTTCTTTATGGCAATTTGAGCAAATCAGCATAACTCCCATACCTCCGCGCGTGATAAGTATCACTATACACTAACGTGGCGAGGTGGTCAATTGAGGTTACAGAAATTTTCAAAGCTGTTGGCTAGGTAACAATTAGTGGACTTGATCTAGTTAAAGCTGACCACTTTCCAATTCTCTAATTCTAACCTGTAGTCTAGCGTTTTCTTCTCTTAGACGAGTAATTTCATCCACCGTAGAGCCTTGATTTACATATTCATTTCGTAAAATTCCTATAGGCTTGCCATCAATACTCAGAAGCCCATCAGCGCTAATTTCATAATATGTTGATTCTCTTTCTCTCATTTCAATTACACTCCCATTTTCTAAATGTAATTCTTCAGGAGAGAGCAAAACATTTTTCTTCGACGAATACATCGAAAAACCAATACCACGATCAGGAATAATACTTGCTATCATACCATTAGGATGAAAATTAAGATTCACTGTTTCACATCTATCATTATTTCTATCAAAGAAATTACTATATTTAACAGCAATAGGCCCTCCTGCTATGGTTAAAATATCCCCACTAATTAAACGCAATTTGATTCCATTAGATAAAATAGCCGCTTCTACTTGATATAAGTTATCACCCATTATTGTGATTCTATCCGTGTAAATTTTTTCGCCTGTTATCGGCATTTTCAATTCTGTCAATTCGTTAAACCAGACTGAAAAAAAACCTTCTTTATTAGGATAAACTTCTATGTCTTTCACTGCCATTTTGGAAATGCCGTATTTGTCCTGTAAGAGTTTTAAAGCTTCTGCATATTGTGGAGAATCGGTCGGCATATAAAATCTTTCTATTGTAGAAACCTCTTCTCTCTCATACCGCTCTATGTTGACATCTATTTTGTCTACATAAACGTTTTTATCTCCTAATTTTACTGGGCTAGCAAAGGTTATTCTGTAAATCTTATTTCTTGCTTTACTATCGCTTGTTATGAAATCAATATCAATTATTGTCGGTTTCTCATTAATGTTTTTGTACTCAGATAAATAATCGTAAATCAGATTATAATATTCATGGTTTACAATTTTTGTGTCCTGCCCGGTCATTATTTTTGTATACATAAGATCATCCTTCCTAAAAAATAACTCTTACTAATACTTAATATATACCCCAAATTGTATATAATATACTACATGGTTATCGTAATTATTTTTCATTTGTTGCAGATTTTTTGCTGGCATTAACTTTCGGCACATGGCCACCATTCTATAAATTTTTTGACGCTTGTGTTTAAATAACGCCATGTCCGATATTACTCAAATCCGCACCCGTTTTGCGCCGTCGCCCACCGGCTATCTGCATGTCGGCGGCGCGCGCACGGCGCTTTTTAACTGGCTGTACGCCCGTAAAAATAACGGCAAATTTATTCTGCGCATTGAGGACACTGACCGCGCGCGCTCCACGCCGGAAGCGATACAGGCTATTCTCAATGGCTTGCGCTGGCTCGGACTGGACTGGGACGAGGGGCCGGAAATTGGCGGAGATTTTGGCCCGTATTTTCAGACGCAGCGTTTGGAAATTTACAATAAATATCTGGCCGAGCTGCTCAGCCAAAAAGCGGCTTATGAAAAAGACGGCGCGGTGTATTTCAAATCCACCGATCCCGACGGCAATATTGAAGATTTTGTAATCCGCCGCTCAGACGGCATGCCGGTTTACAATTACGCGGTGGTCATTGACGACGCGCTGATGCGGATCACGCATATTATCCGCGGCGACGATCATCTCTCCAACACTCCGCGGCAGGTGATGATTTACAAAGCGCTGAATTTTGCTGTGCCGAAAATCGTCCATGTGCCGATGATTCTGGGGCCGGATGGACAGCGTTTGAGCAAACGGCACGGCGCGACTTCTGTCGAGGAATACGCCAAGCAGGGCGTGCTGCCGGAAGCGATGGTCAATTATCTGGCGCGGCTCGGCTGGGCGCACAAAGATCAGGAATTTTTTACGCGCGCGGATTTGCTGGATAAATTTTCGCTGAACAAAGTCGGCAAATCGGCGGCGATTTTTGACAACAAAAAACTGGAATGGCTGAACGCCGAGCATATTAAAAAAGCGTCTTTGAGCCGGCTCAAAGATTTTTTGCCGGCGGAATATTTGCAGCAGCCGAAAATCGACCAAATTTTGACTTTGAGTCAGTCGCGGATGAAAACAGTCGGGCATATCGCCAAAAGCTGCGCGTATTTTATCGAAAAAGAAATCGCTGTTCCCGCGGAATTGCAGGCCGTGGCAGAAAGCGCCAGAAAATATTTGCCGGAACTGGTGGCGAAATTAAAAACGATTGTTTGGCAGATCGAGGCTATTGAGAAAACGGTGCGCGGTTTTGCGGCCGCACAAAATCTTGACGCGGCACAAATTATAATGCCGCTGCGGATTATCCTGACCGGCTCCAATGTTTCACCCGGCATATTTGAAGTAATGGAGCTGCTCGGTCAGGAGCTGACCGTCGCCAGATTGAGCCTATGATCGGTTATTGCCGTCTCGCGCTGCTCTGGATAGCCATAATCGCCTCAATGCCTCTGGGTATTTTGCCGCTGCTTTTCATGGCGTTTTTTCTGCCTAAGCGCGCGCGATTCGTCGCGGTGTGCTGGGGCAGATTTTTGCTCTGGATTTCCGGTTTTCGCGTGAGCGTAAGGGGTCTGGAAAATATTCCGCAAAAACCGCTGATCATCGCCGCCAATCACACGAGTTATTTTGATATTTTTATCGCGCTGGGATATTTGCCTGTAAATTTTAGTTTTGTGATGAAAGAGGAGCTTTTTAAAATTCCGATTTTTGGCTGGGCAGTCAAGACGCTGGGCTATTTCCCGATCAACCGCAAAAATCCCCGCAGCGCGGCGCGCTCTATGGCAGCCATGACGCAGTTTTTGTGCGGCGGCGGCACACTGCTGATCTATCCCGAAGGTACGCGCAATACCACAGCCGAGCCGCTGTTGCCTTTCAAAAGAGGTATGGAACGTTTGGCTAGGCAAGCGCAGGCCGCTATTTTGCCCGTGGCTGTCTTGGGCGGCAAAGCGACGCAAAAACTACCGTGGTGCACGCGGACTTTTTCTTTGGTCGTTGGCCGGCCGATCGCCTACGATATGGAAAATCTGACCGCCAGAGTGCGCGAGGCGCTGGAGGAAATTTTAAAGACAGGATAAGTTTCTGCGTGCGGGCATGTTCAATATAAAAGCAGCCACGGCTTGCTTTTTGTTGGACTAGTGTGTATAATCGTAATAATTAAGAATGATTCCTATTATTGATTATGGTTCGAGCAGAACTTTAAGTGATCAATGATTGGGTCAAAATTATTAAAACAAGGAGGGTATTTATGTCAGGACGTTTAGAAGGCAGAATAGCAATTATTACGGGTGGTACCAGCGGCATTGGTTTGGCCACCGCGCAGGAGTTTGTCAGGGAAGGCGCTAAAGTGGTGATCACCGGTCGGCGGGCGGACGTCGGCCAAAAAGCGGCGGAGTCTATCGGGAAACCGGAAGTGATTCGTTACGCGCAGCAAGACACTTCTGACGAGAAAGGCTGGGCAGATCTTTTTGCGCAGGTTATTAAATGGTACGGCGCGGTGCATATTTTGGTGAACAGCGCGGGTATTGCCATAGGCGGAGACATAGAACATCTCAGTCTGGAGGACTGGCGCAAGACTATGGCGATTAATTTGGACGGCGTTTTTCTCGGCACCAAATACGGCGTTATAAATATGAAAAATCAAAAAATCGGAGCTTCAATTATCAATCTGTCTTCGGTAGAAGGTTTTGTCGGTGATCCGAATTTGGCGGCCTATAATGCCTCAAAAGGTGGCGTGCGTATTCTCAGCAAGAGCGCGGCGCTTTATTGCGCCAAAAATGACTATAATCTGCGGGTGAATACGGTGCATCCGGGTTTTATTAAAACGCCGATGGTGCCGCCCCGTCTGGCGGAATATCAAGCTCAGCGTCAGCAAACCCCTATGGGGCATATTGGCGAGCCGTCGGACATCGCGCATCTTTGCGTTTACCTGGCTTCTGATGAAGCTAAGTTTGCGACCGGCGCTGAATTTGTAGTGGACGGCGGTTATTTGGCGCAATAAAAATTATTTGATTCGGATGTAAAAAAATGGACAAAACAGCTTTATACAAACTTTCTTACGGGCTTTATGTGGTCGGCGTAAAAGCTCCGCAGTGGTTCGGCGGCTGCGTAGTGGACGCGGTCGCGCAGGTGGACGGCGGGGCGCCTCCGATTTTAATCCTTTCCTGTTTGAAAAATAATTTGACCAATGAATTGCTTAAAGCGGAAAAAGAATTTACCTTGTCTGTACTGCCAGAAAATGTCGATCCTTTTGTGATCGCCAATTTTGGTTTGCAATCCGCGCGCGCCGTAGACAAATGGCGGAATGTGCCGCATGCAGTCAAAGATGGTTTGCCAGCGTTGCAAGATGCCGCGGCTTATCTGCGCTGCCGAGTAACCGAATCTAGAGAGTTTACCGGACATACAATGTTTTTTTGCTCCGTACTTGACGCTTGGCCTGGCGTTCCGGTCAAGCCGCTAGTTTACGCTGATTATCGCCAGAATTTGCAGGCTGCTGCTAAAGAGGCTTTTCAAAAATTTAAGGAACAAGCTAAAGCGGAATCTTTCCTGTAGTTTTAAATTGATTGTGTTATAATTTCCCCCGATCATGCAGGCGAAATTGCAAGAACTTCAGGCGGGTGCATTGGCTGCCGCGGCCAAAATCGACAACATTAAATCTCTGGAAGATTTGCGGCTGAAATATCTGGGCAAAAAAGGCGAATTGACGGCGATCTTGAACGGGCTGGGCGCTCTGTCCAAAGAAGAGCGGCCGCTGATCGGCAAGCTCAGTAATGAAGTGAAAGCCGCGATCACCGCCGCGTTGGACGATCGTCTGGCCGTGCTGGAAAATCAGGAAATACAGCAAAAACTGGCTTCCGAAACCATAGACATTACTTTGCCGGGGCGGCGTATTCCGGCCGGTCGGCCGCATATTTTGACTACAACGCGCGCCGAGATTGTCGAGATTTTTGGCGAGCTGGGCTACACAGTCGCCGACGGTCCGGAGCTGGAGGACGATTTTCATAATTTCGAGGCTTTGAATATGCCCAAAGATCATCCCGCGCGCGACATGCACGACACTTTTTATGTTGATGACGGCCGTGTGCTGCGCACACATACTTCGCCAGTGCAGATCCGTCTCATGGAAAAAGGCGTTCTGCCGCTCAAGGCCATTATGCCCGGGCGCGTTTACCGTTGCGACGCTGATGTGACTCATTCGCCGGTGTTTCATCAGGTCGAGGGATTGGTCGTCGGCGAGAATATTACTTTTGGCGATCTCAAAGGCACGCTGGAATTATTTTTAAAAAGAATGTTTGGCGCGCAGCGCAAAGTGCGTTTTCGCAATTCGTTTTTTCCGTTTACCGAGCCGTCCGCCGAGGTCGATGTGGAATGTTTTGTCTGCGGCGGCAAAGGCTGTGCGCTGTGCAAAAACACCGG
>JAIRZV010000123.1 GCA_031267055.1 Candidatus Margulisiibacteriota bacterium
AGGCCGTTAATGTCCAGTTTTTTCTCGGCGATAATTTCCGGCCCGCCGTCGCGCGCTCTGCCGGAGCCGTTGTACACGCGGCCGAGCATATCCGCGGACACCGGCAATTCCACACCGCGTCCCAGGAAACGTACCGCGGCGTTTTGATCCAGACCGGTCGTGCCTTCAAACATCTGCACCAGCGCCCAGTCTTGATGCACCTCCAGCACTTTGCCGCGCCGCGTCTCGCCGGACGGCGTCCGCACCTCGACCAATTCTTCGTAACCGGCCTGCTCCACGCCTTCGACCAAAATCAGCGGCCCGGAAATTTCCGTTACGGTTTTATATTCTTTTTGCATGATAAACTCCTTTTTACAATTCTCCGGCAGCCTGCGCGATCTCCTCCGGCAATTCTTCCAGCTCCGCCAGATCTTTTTCCGGCAGGTATTTCATGCGCGCAATTTTGGCGCGTATCGGCAATTTGAAAATCTGCGTCACGTCTTTGTTTTGCTGCAAAAGCTTTAACCCGGCCTGATAAAAAGCCAGCGCGGCTTTGAGCATCAAATACTGTTTGCGAAATGACGTATAAGTATCCACCTCGTCAAAAGCGACTTGATGCAGATAGTCCTCGCGGATCGACCGCGCGGCTTCCAGTGTCAGCTGCTCGCGGCCGGACAGCGCGTCCATGCCGACCAGCTTGACCATTTCCTGCAGCTCGGATTCCTGCTGCAACAGTCCAGCAACCTGCGTACGCATTTGCGGCCAGTCCTCATCAATTTCGTTTACGTAATACTGCTCCAGATTGTCGATGTAGAGCGAATAACTTTTTAGCCAGTTGATCGCCGGAAAATGCCGCGCGTAAGCTAGCGCGGAGTCCAACGCCCAAAAAACTTTGGCCACGCGCAAAGTGTTTTGCGTCACCGGCTCGGACAGGTCTCCGCCCGGAGGCGACACCGCGCCGATCACGCTCAAAGTCCCTTCGCGTTTTTGCGCGCCCAGCGCGGTTACCCGTCCGGCGCGCTCGTAAAATTCCGCCAGACGCGAGCCCAAATAAGCCGGGTAGCCTTCCTCGCCGGGCATTTCTTCCAGACGGCCGGACATTTCACGGAGAGCTTCCGCCCAGCGCGAAGTGGAGTCAGCCATCATCGCCACATTGTAGCCCATGTCGCGAAAATACTCGGCAATCGTAACGCCCGTGTACACCGACGCCTCGCGCGCGGCCACCGGCATATTGGAAGTATTGGCGATCAGCACTGTGCGCCGGATCAGCGACTCGCCGGTTTTCGGGTCTTTCAGTTCGGGAAATTCCTGCAGCACATCGGTCATTTCATTGCCGCGCTCGCCGCAACCGACGTAAACAATCAGGTCCGCGTCCGCCCATTTAGCCAGCTGATGCTGCACAACAGTTTTGCCGCTGCCAAAAGGCCCGGGTATGCAGGCCGTGCCGCCTTTGGCAATCGGAAATAACGTGTCAATAATGCGTTGTCCGGTGATGAGTGGTTTGTCCGGCGGTAGTTTGCCGGCATGAGGCCGTTTCCGGCGAATCGGCCATTTTTGCAGCATGGCGATTTTTTCTTCCGCGTCATTTTCACCGGCCACAACCGCAATGGTTTCGGTGATCTTAAATTCGCCGTTCTCAATATTTTTTAACACGCCGCCTTTAGCCAGCGGCGGCAGCATAATCAAATGTTTGACCGCTGTCGTTTCTTGTACATAGCCCAGCGTGTCGCCAGCACGCAGCGGATCGCCGACCACGGCCGTCGACACAAAACGCCATTTTTTCTCCAGATCCAGCGCCGGAATATCTATACCCTTGGCAATGAACGAGCCGCATTGGTCTTTGATTCTTTCCAGCGGCCGCTGTATGCCGTCAAAAATCGTCGTGATTAATCCGGGCGCCAGCAGGACCGAAAGCGGCTCGCCGGTGGACACGACCGGTTCACCCGGCGTCAATCCGGCGGTTTCTTCATATACCTGCACAGCCACGCTGTCCGGCTTGATCTCGATTACTTCGCCGATCAGCCGCCGCGCGCCGACCCGCACCACGTCGTACATTTTGACTTCGGCCAACCCGTCGGCGATCACCAGCGGCCCCGCGATTTTGACAATTTTTCCCGTCATGTTCCTCTCCTTTTTTAGACCGCCCGTCCTACCGCTCTGGCCAGTGTGTTTTCCAACCGGCGCAGACCGAGATTGGCTTGCGTTTTGTACTCCGGCAAAATAAACACCGCCGGCAGCGTCCGTCTTTTTATTTTTTCGATCTCCGGCAACAAAGCCGTAGCTAATTTTTCCGCAATTAAGATCAAGCCTGTCGTCTCATCTCTGGCTAGTTCGGCCAGTAAATCACGGGCTTTGTCCGCGTCTTCCAGCTCAAAACAATTTACACCCAGCGCGCTAAATGGCTTGACGGTTTCGGCCGGTCCCAGCAAAGCGACTTTTTCTCTAGACATACGAATACCTCAAATATTTTTGCAGGCCCGGCAAGGCGCGGCTGTGGCTCAAATACCAGATTTTTAAATTCTTTATTTCGTTTTCTTTAGCCTGCACAAAAGCCAAAATCGCCGCCGCGCCACAGCCGTAGCGTCCAGCGAAAAGCTGTTTGTTGGCGTAATCCTCCAGCGCCTTTTCCACCGCGCCTTCGTCAAATGTCTCCGGCATTTCTATACCGGGGAATTTCTGGCGCAAAGTTTCCGCGGCGGTCTCCGGATCATAATTGTATTTATATTCGGCGACCGCCGCCTGCGCGCGCGCATACGCCTGTATGTGCCGGTCTTGTTTTTGCGCCAGCGTTTGCAAAGTGCGTAAATATTCCTGATCCACAAAATAATCCATCTGGCAAAAATCCGTAGTTTTTTCGTAAATTTCCGCCGCACGGCGCGTCAGCGTCTGGTCAAAATCCGCCAAACTGTTTTTGCCCAGCGGCAATAAATAATGATCGAGGCTTTGCTCGGTCAATTTTTCTTTCAGTAAAATTTTGAGATTGTGAAAATCGTATTTGAGCCAGCAAATATCCGCAAGGTCTGTATCCTGAAAAAGCGCACGACGCAGATCCACCAACTCTTGATTGAGCCGGTCCTCCAACTGCTCAAAAGTTTCCGCCGCGGCAACAACGGTTTTGCCCAGCTCCGCCGCGGTCAGCAGCCGCGCTTCACGGGAACGCACACGCCCTAGCAAAAAACCCAAACCGGTCATGGCCACAACCTCGCGGCGATTTCCGCTTCGGACGCGGCGGCCGTCTCGCGCGCGTTTAACTCGACCGAACAATCCAGGCGCGCTTTGCCGTAATCGATCTCCAGCCGGCCGGCCGGCCAGTTTTCCGGCGCGACTATCGGCGTGTCCGGTGTACCCAGCGTCTGCAAAACTTCCGCTAGCGCGGCTTTGTCGCCGCCAGCTAAAATTTTCGCGCCGGTTAAATTCACATCCCGTAAAATTCTGGCATAGTAATTTTTTAATTTCCGGCCGCTCAGATTTTTTACCGCCAGCGCCAACACCTGCTCCAGACAGTCCCGTTTCTGCCCCAAACTTTTTTGCGCGGTCTCCATTTGCCAAAGCTGCCGCCTCTGTCGCACGGCCTGCGCGCGTTCTTTTTCCAGCTCGGCGTCCGCTTTTTTCCGCTCGGCGTTGAGCTGCTTTTGCGCGGCGGACAGACGGCGCGCGGCTTCAGCCTCCGCGTCCGCGAGGATTTTTCCGGCCTTGCCCTGTGCCTCCGCCAAAATTTTTTTCTTGATATCGTTCAGCGCCACAGTCGCTCCATTACAATTGAATATTCATCAAAAGCAAAATCGACATCAGCAAGCCCAGCACGGCGTAGGTTTCCGCCATCGCGGCCAGGATCAGTCCCTTGCCGGCTTCGTCCGGTTTGCGGCCGACCATGGCAATGCCTGCCGCGGCGATCCGTCCCTGATAAATGCCCGAAATCACGCCGTTTATCGCGATCGGCAAACAGGCAAATAAAAT
>JAIRZV010000139.1 GCA_031267055.1 Candidatus Margulisiibacteriota bacterium
GTCGTCAACATCGAAAGCGGCAGCGCAAAAAAAGAGCGATAAGCCAGCGCATGGCCGTCGATCAGATAAAATTTCGGGCGGGTCATATTGCTTGTTTTTCCGTTTTCGGCAGCTCTCTCATGTGCGGAAATAAAAGCACATCGCGTATCGATTCCTGTCCGGTCAACAGCATCACCAGCCGGTCAATACCGATGCCTAATCCGCCGGTCGGCGGCATGCCGTGCTTGAGCGCGGTAACATAATCCTCGTCTTTCATATTTGCTTCGAGATTGCCAGCGGCGCGCTGCTTGACCTGCTCGTCAAAACGCGCGTCTTGATCCAGCGGATCATTCAACTCGGAGTACGCGTTGGCTAATTCCATACCGGCGACGATCAGCTCAAAACGTTCGACCAATCCGGGTTTGCTGCGGTGCTTTTTGGCCAGCGGCGAATCCGCCAGCGGAAAATCCACAATAAATGTCGGGTGCACAGTTTCGGCTTCAAAAGCGTCCATATTTTTAATATCGCCGTAGACAACCCTTTTCCACGGAGTTGTGAAATCAATTTCCTGGCCGACATACTGGATCTTGTAATTTCCAGTTAAAGCTTTGACCGCGCCAGATATTAACCGCTCGGTTAAGAGCAGCATGCCTTCGCAGTCCGTGTAGGCCTGATATAATTCTAGCAAAGTATATTCGGGATTGTGCTTGTAAGAAATGCCCTCGTTGCGGAACACGCGGCCGATCTCGTAAACTTTTTCAAAACCGCCGACGATCAGTCGTTTGAGCGGCAACTCCAGCGAGATGCGCAAATACAATTCCATAGACAGCGCGTTGTGAAAAGTTTTGAACGGCCGCGCCGCCGCGCCGCCCGGGATCATTTGCAGCACCGGTGTTTCCACCTCGATAAAACCCTCGCCGTCCAGTAACTCGCGCACCAGACGCAAAATTTTACTGCGTTTTTGAAAAACATCTTTCACTTCAGGATTGGCGATGAGGTCGAGATAGCGCTGACGATAGCGCGTTTCTTTGTCAGTCAGGCCGTGGAATTTTTCCGGCAGAGGCAACAAGGCTTTGGTCAGGATCGCAAATTTTTCCAATTTGATCGACAGCTCGCCGCGCTGTGTACGAAATATTTTGCCTTGAGCCCAAATAATATCGCCGAGGTCTACTTCGTGCAAAAGTTTGTGATAGGCCGACTCACCGAGCAGATCGACTTTGGCGTAATACTGCAATTTGCCGCTCTGATCCAAAATATTGCCAAAAGACGCTTTGCCGTGACCGCGCTTGGCGACGACGCGCCCGGCGATCTGATAAGTCTCCGCCGATTCTTCTTCCGGTTTCAGTGACTCGTATTTTTGCAACAATTCGGCAATGGCCGCGCTGCGTTCGCCGGAATATTTATACGGCTCATCGCCAGCTGTGCGCATGTCCTGCATTTTTTTCAAACGCATTTCCGGTTCGCTGAGACTATTGATGTCTATCTCTGACATAGGTGGGATTATAGGCTATTTCTGATTGTAAATAAACTCCACATCAGCGCGGCAAATATTCTTAGGCTATTTTCATTATATAAATCACCGTATAAAAAGCCGGTAGCACATCGAAAGCCTGTCCGCCGCCAGCGGTGGTCTCATCATAAGAATGGTTATTGTCATGTCCGGCATCCATCTTCAACCAAGTGCCTCGAGAACCACCACTGGTACTGGAAGTGTAATCACCTACACTAAAAACACCATTTGGGGTATGCGAATTGTCGTCCATGCCTTCTGTTTCGCCATAATGATTACTGTGGGGAAGATGCGTATGCCTATGACTATGCGAAGGCATTTCCGTTATAGATAATGTTTTCTTGCCGTCACCGGCAATAGTTGTATCACCAGGTTGAAAACCACGCAGGAATTTATGTTTTAAATCTGGCGTGTTGTTGCTGCCGTCACAGACTTTCCATTTGGTTTTGAATGCGGCGTCGGCATTATTGTAATAGGCCATGCTTTCCATAGCCAGTATTGTGCCTATCGGCAAAATAATATCCGCAACATAGGCCGCCACCGCTTTTTCTGTGGGTATCTTGTCATCGCTACGCTCATCTTTTTGGGCATTTATGGCTGTGGCTCTGGTCAGCGTGCCAAATGTTCCCGCCGTGCCGGAATAGGCCACAATATTTTTAGTTGTGCCGGCGGGGATTTTATCTTGCTTGTCATACACCTGCGCTTCAGTGGCAATTTTTTTGCCGTCATTAGCCGCGGCAGTTGTTTTGGCCACACCCAACAATGGTTCGGCCGCCGCGCTCGCCGTGCCAAAAGTTTTAACACCGGTTATCGTTTCCGCTCCGGCTTTGTGCACGATATCGTTGTTTGTCCCGTTCAAAGTATCATAAACCACTTTGGCTGACGGATATTGCGTGTCTGTTGATTGATTATTTATAGTGGTTACTTTATTCGCCACCTTTTCTTTGGTATTCAGCGCGGCGGTCATACCAGCCGCGGAAAGTTGCTCGCCTTTCAAAATATAATACGGATCTCCCGCAAAACTGTCTGTGTAATTACTGGCCATATGTATTCCCCCTTTAAAATCAATAGCACTTACAACTACTTCTCTATCAGTATCATATAATATTATACTACGCTTAAAGTAACTTGTCAACAATGCACTACGCTATTAGCATGACTAAATGCTTTTACAAAAGACTTTCATTCAAAATCTCAAAAAAATTCGTAACCAAGCCGGACTTTCACAAATGAAGCTCGCGGAACTCTGCGACATCTCGGTCGGTTTCGTCAGCGAGATTGAAGTGGGTAAAAAATTTCCTTC
>JAIRZV010000038.1 GCA_031267055.1 Candidatus Margulisiibacteriota bacterium
TCACCAATCCGCAGGTGGAAAATTTGATCGCTGCCGCGGAAAAATTGGCCGCGGCTCAAACCTAAAATCCCTGCTTTATGATTTGCCGATAAAGGTGTAATATTGTCCGCAGGAGGATAGTATGAAAAAAATACTTTTGTGTTTGTGCGTGCTCTCATTGGGTTTTTCAGCGGTGCGTTTGCAGGGACAGGCCAGCAGTATGGGTTACGGCCCGGGTTTAGGTCTGGGCATACAACTTATTCCATTCTTACTGGAAACCGGTTTGGAAGGTTCTTTGCACGAATGGCCTCCCGTAACTGTAAAAGATTCGTATCGGGGATCGCCTATTGAAGGAACATTTGGTTTAAGTATGACCAGAGTTGGCGTTTATGCGAAATTCTCCATACCGGGTTTGAATTTAATTCCGGTGCTTGGCTTCTTTGCTAATCCGACTATTCATTTCGGTACACAGCACGGTATAGTTGGTGTGGACGGCGAGGCGAAAATACCCGGCGCTAATACGGGCGGTGCGCCTTTGTCTGGACGTTATTCTTTTCAAGGTTCTTATGGGCTTTTAGGTTTTCCGAATTACTTGCTTTGGTTTTTTATTGAGCCGGCGTTTGGTGCGAGTAGCATACCTTTGCCTTTTGTAGGTCTTCGTACTCTTTATGAGGCGCAGATCGCACTGGGAGTAAGTTTTTAGAATATGGGCAGAGAATGTCGCTCGGTGCGCGGCGCGATCACAGCGGAGCAAAACACAGCCGAAGCTATAGAAAACGCGACGGCGGAGTTGCTATTGGCGCTGATTCAGGAAAACAGGATAAAAATTAAAGACCTTGTAAATATTTATTTTTCGGTGACGGTGGATTTGAACGCGCAGTTTCCGGCGGTCGCGGCGCGGCGTCTGGGCTGGAAAACCGTGCCCATGCTCTGCGGCTATGAGATTGATGTGCCGGGCAGTCTGCGTAAATGTATTCGCGTAATGCTGACCTGCAACAGCAAAATTTCGCAGGATAAAATCAAACATCAATATTTGGGCGGCGCGGAAATTTTGCGGCCGGATTTGGTCAAGTAATGTATAGATTGAAATATTTATTTTGTTTTTTCTTAACTCTTAACGCTGTTTTATTTTCCGCAGAAGTTCAAGATTATATTTTTAACGTTGTTTCCACTGCGCCTATAGCCGAGCAGCAGGAAGACACGCGTTTCGTGGAAAATTTCAAGGACGGGCGCATTCTGACAGAGGTGCGGATTAAAGCTGACAATGGCGATGTGTACACCGCGTATTATCTGTTTTTTGATCCAGGCAACACTGAGGCTTTTTATCAAGCGGCATGGGAAGAGGTAGAGCGCAACAAAACCGACAAAGCTTATTTTTATGAAACTTTGGCTTTGCAGGCGATGGAGCAAGGAGATTTTGTGACGGTGGAGAAATTTTATACGAAAGCTTTGCAAAAAGCTGATGATCCTGAATTGCTGGGAAATAAACTGGGTTTTTTTGCTGGCCGCGAATTTCTTTGGAACAATTTTGGTGTTTTTTATATGGTTGATAAAAAAGACCCTGTTAAAGCCGCTGAATATTTTAATAAAGCCTATCAGAGGGCAAAAGGTCCATATTACCGCGGCGCTTTTTATGAAAACCTCTTGCTTGCTTATGCGGCGCGGCAAGAACATCAGGAGATGCTGAGTTTGTATGCTGATTATGTTAAATATATAGAAGAACAAGTAAGTTTGTCTGCGGAAAGCAAAGCTTCTTCTTTACAACAGGCTTATTCCGTGCTTGGCGCGCTGGTTTATTATGATCTCAACGCTGACGAGTTGAAACAATTGACCGCTACGCTTAAACCGCTGGCGAAAAAGTATTCGCAGAATAGAGCTGTCGTTAATGATTATGCAGCTGTTTTAATGGACAGGAAAGAATATACTCAAGCGATACCTGTTTTTAAACAAATGAGCCAAGATTTCCCGGATTATTTTTATCCGCCGTATAATCTGGGCTGGATCTATTGTGATAAAGGCGATTATGCCGAGGCTGAAAAATGGTACTGGAAAGCTAAAGAGATTGAGCCGGAACACGAACGTTTAGATGAAGAAATAATCGACATGTACAGCAAATGGATAACCAGTTTAGAAATTCTGGCCAGACAGGACGGCAAATCGGAAAGCTGGTATAAAGTCTTGCCTCTGGCGCAAAGGCAGGCGATTTTATTTCCAGAATTTTATAACGCAAATTATTATTTGGCTTGCCTATATTCTATTCTCAATAAAAAAGCGGACGCGTTGCTTGCTTTGCAGCAAGCCTATCGTCTTAATCCGGAGCAGGTAAAAAAATGGGCGTTGACTGATGAAGATTTGACCAATATCAAGGATGAGCCGGAATTCAAAAAATTACTAGAATAAAATCAAAATATGCCAATTTTCGCCGGAATGTAATATAATCAACTCTTTAGAAAGAGAGGCAAAAATGATAGTCGTAATGAATCACAATAGCGGCGCGGCCAGCGTCAAACAAGTGGTGGAGTTTGTGGAAAACGCCGGTTTGAAAACGCAGGTCAGCAGAGGCGAGGAGCGTACAGTCATCGGCTTGATCGGTGACAAGACCAAAGTTGATCGCAGTGTGCTGGAGAGTCTTCAGGATGTGGCGGAAATCATCGATGTGTCCAAGCCGTACAAACGCGCGGCGCGGGAAATGCACCCTGACGACACGGTGATCACTCTGGACAACGGTTTGAAAATCGGCGGCAAACATGAGCCGGTAGTAATGGCTGGTCCCTGCACGGTGGAAAACTGGGAAATGTTGATCGAGATCGCCAAAGCGGTCAAAACGGCCGGCGCCAAAGTTCTGCGCGGCGGCGCGTGGAAACCGCGCACTTCGCCGTACGCTTTTCAAGGATTGGGCGAAGAGGGGCTAAAACTTTTGGCCAAAGCCCGCGCGGAAACCGGCCTGCCCGTTGTCTCAGAATTGATGGACACCAAAGAGATTCCGCTTTTTCTTGAATATGTGGATATTATTCAGATCGGCGCGCGCAACATGCAGAATTTTTCGTTGCTCAAAGAGCTGGGCAAGATCGACAAACCAATTTTGCTGAAACGAGGTTTAGCCGCGACGATCGAGGAATGGCTGATGTCCGCAGAATATATTTTAGCCGGCGGCAACACCAAAGTCCTGCTCTGCGAACGCGGCATACGCACTATGGAAAAATATACGCGCAACACTCTGGATCTCTCCGCCGTGCCGGTCATCAAGAAAATGTCGCATTTGCCGATCATCATTGATCCGTCGCACGCGGTCGGGCACTGGGATTATGTGCCGTCGATGAGCAAAGCGGCGATCGTGGCTGGCGCGGACGGCCTGATCATTGAGGTGCACAGCAATCCCGAAAAAGCGGCCTGCGACGGCGGACAGTGTTTGAAGCCAAAACTATTTGGTGATTTAATGAAAGACGTAAAAGACTTGATGAAATATAGATAAGGAGCGTCGGTGTTCGCCAAATACAAAAGAGTTTTGCTGAAATTGAGCGGAGAGTTGCTGGCCGGCGGCCGTAAATACGGTATTGATCCGGCGGCCACGGGACAGCTTGCTCAGGAGATCGGCGAAGTAGTGGCTCTCGGTGTAGAGGTCGGCGTGGTGCTGGGCGGCGGCAATATTTTTCGCGGCGTGTCCGCGGCGGCCAACGGCATGGACCGCGCGACCGGCGATTATATCGGTATGCTGGCGACGATCATGAACGGCGTGGCTTTGCATGACGCTCTGGAAAAACAGGGCTGTCCGGCGCGTTTGCAGACGGCGATTTTTATGGAGTCCGTGGCCGAGGGTTATATTCGCAAAAAAGC
>JAIRZV010000167.1 GCA_031267055.1 Candidatus Margulisiibacteriota bacterium
GCGCAAAAAAGATTTCTCTCCGGCCTCAAAGCTAAATTTGAAGTGGTCGAAACCGGCGCGGCGATTTTTAACGCGGTGTATTTAGAGATCGACGTGCGCGGCAAATGCACGAAAATTGAGCGCGTGATCAGACAGATAAATTAAAATAGTATTCACATTGTATCAAGCGACTTTCATGATGTAGATCACCGTGTAATAACTGGGTAAAATAGAAAAAGAACTGCCGTCGCCAGCGCTTGTTATGCTGTGAGTGTGAGCTGCTTGTTCGCTAATGCTTTCTGTTCCTGTTCTTTCTGATTGACCATAAGATGTATATGTGGCAAATGCGGTAGTTGCAATAGCCTCACTGCTATAATAACCGCCAATATATTTACCCTGTAGAGCGCTATTATTTTGATATTGATAACCGCTCACACCACTATCTGCATACCAACCCACTACAGTTAATTTGTGTCTGTGTTTCCCCTCTTGACCTGTTTTGCCGCCATGATCATGAGCTGGCAAATTTTTTGTCTCGAGAGTTACGCTGTCCGCGCCGCCTGTGCCGCCAGCCGGATAAGCCGCGCCGCGCAGGAATTTGCCGACCAGATTAGGCGTACCGCTGGTGCCGTTGCATACTTTCCATATATTTTTAAAAGCGGAGTCTTTAGCATCCCAGGCCGCTGCGCTGAAAGTCAGTATTGTGCCTGTCGGGAAAAAACTTAAATTCGCAAAATAACTGTCATAAGCAGACACTTTACTGGCGGTAATGCCGCTGTTCAGCGCATTCTGTTGAACAACGGTCATTTTGTCCTGTTTCGCGTCGCTTACGGCATAGACCTGCGCTTCGGTGGCAAATTTTGTGCCACTATTGATAGCGGCAGCCGTTTTAGCCATACCTAACAATGGCTCAGCCGCCGCGGTCGTCGTGCCAAAAGTTTTTACGCCGGTGATAGTTTCCGCTCCGGCTTTGTGCACTATATCGTTGTTTGTCCCGCTCAAAGTATCATAAACTGCTTTGGCTGACGGATATTGCGCATCGGTTGATTGATTGTTTATGGTGGTTACTTTATTCGCCACCTTTTCTTTAGTATGCAAAGCGTCTCTCACGCCTGCGGCCGAAAGCGGTTTACCAGTGTCTATATTGTAAGGCTCTCCTTTAAAATTCGTGTCTGTTGTGTCTGTGTAATCACTGGCCATAAATATCCCCCTTTTTTTTGCTAACAACAACGAGCTTTTAACTTTTAAACAAATGGTGTGTTTCTATCTAAAAGACATAGTAAGTATACTATCGATTAGACATTTGTCAAGCCTAGCCTCAGCCATTAGCATTTGCTAATGACTTTACGTGAAACATTTATCCGCAATTTGCGCAATGCCCGCAAGGAATCCGGCTTGACCCAGACCAAGCTGGCCGATATTTGTAACACCGCCACCAACTACATCAGCGAGATAGAACTCGGCAAAAGATTTCCCTCGGTGGAAATGATTGAAAAAATGGCTCAGGCTTTGCAAGTCGCTCCGGACTTGCTTTTTAAGAACACTAAAAAACCGCTGAAAAAAACTATCAACAAGGGCGCTATATATAAAATCTTGAGAGACGATATTCAGCGCCAACTTGATCGCACTGCGGAGAAAATACTGAGGCGGATTTAGTTGCGCAATACTCGTATAATCATTTGCCAAAAAACGTTGAGCGGATACTTTAAAAATTTGACGGCGCAGGGCAAGAGGAAAGTTCAGGCTGTAAAAATAATGCCGCTTGGGCTAAAATCAAAACAATTATGACCAAGCCTCTGCTCAAAGACCTGAAGCTGAACGAAACGACGGACACTTTTTTGGCTGTGGCGCGTCGGCAGGAGAAAACCACCAAAAACGGTGAGCCGTATCTCAATGTGCGACTGGCCGATGCCAGTGGCGAGACAGAAGCCAATATCTGGAAAGAATACTCGGAGCTATTCCCGCAAATACAAGAAAATACTGTAGTCAAAGTCCGGGGCAGCTTGAACGAATACAAAGGCAAGCGGCAGTTTAATGTTGGTCAGATCAGGATCGCCGCGGCTGGCGAATATGAGCTTGGTGATTTTATCCGCCAGACCAAAAAGGACATTGCCCAGACTTTGCAAAAAGTAAAAGATGTTTTGCTGGCAGTCTCAGACCCAGATTTAAAAAAACTGGCGGAAGTGTTTTTGTCCGACGCAAAACTAATGGCCGATTTTGCCAAAGCTCCCGCCGCGCAAAATGTTCATTCGGCCTGTATCGGCGGCCTGCTTGAGCACACCGCGGCGCTGCTGGATTTGGCCTTGTTTGTCGCGGCGCAGTATTCTTTGAATAAAGACCTGCTTTTGTTCGGCACGTTTCTCCACGACATCGGCAAGACCCGCGAGCTGGATTTTGCCAAAATGACTTTTGGCTATACCGACGCCGGACAATTGGTCGGGCATATTAGTATGGGGCTGGAGATTTTGCAGGAAAAAATCCGCCAGCTGCCCGATTTCCCGCCGGAGAAAAAAATGCTGCTAGAGCATTTGATTTTGTCACATCACGGTCAGCTGGAGTTTGGCTCGCCACGTGTTCCGCTGACCCGCGAGGCTATTGCTCTGCATTTGATTGACAACATTGATGCCAAGCTGGTTGGTTTTGATGAGTTTGTTGAAAAAAATCCGACCGACAGCAACTGGACGGCCAAAGCCTTCATGTTCGATAACCGCTCTTTGTACGTTGGCGGACAGAAATAGTTATATTAAAGTAACAATATGACCCGAACGCCGCTATAAATTGTTTGAGGATAGTTGCGCAACATTTTATTATTGCTTTGAAAAGAAGTTTAGGCTTGCTATAATCTAGGCAATATTTTTTAAGGAGGAAAAAATGGCAAGAACAGAGTACGAAGAAGCAAATAATGGCGATTGGAAATTTTCAATAATCGAATCTTTGAGTTACGGTTTTGCGAAGACCAAAAAGTTTTTCTGGGTGACGCTGGGTTTGTATGTTTTGGTTTGGCTGGTTCAATTTGTTTTAGGTTTTGTCAGCAATGTGCTGGTGGGACTTACTATTCATGGCACCCTGGAATGGCTGACGATTTTTGTTATCGCGCAGGCGCTTTCACTTTATGTGTCTGTTATGCTTTCACTGGGTTGGTTCAGAGTTTTTCTAGCTGTGCTTTCCGGCAAAGCTCCAGCGTTGGCTTGTTTTTTGGACGCAAAAAATCACAAGTATTTTTGGTCTCTGGTCGGCACGAACATTTTATTTGGACTTATCTTCATCGTTGGCCTGATTTTATGCGTAATTCCGGGTTTTGTTTGGTTGTATACTTATATGTATGCGCCGTTGCTGGTCGTTGATGAAAAATTAAGCCCGACCAAAGCTCTGGCGGCCAGTCGTAAATTAGTGGCCGGTCAGCGTTTGAATTTGTTCGTTTGGTCGCTGGTGCTGATTGGCATAAATATAATCGGAACACTGTGTTTGGGTATCGGTTTGTTGATAACTGTGCCGACTACATATTTTGCCTCGATATATGTTTACGGCAAACTGACCGGCAAGAAAATCGCCTAGTGTTTTAGTATTAGCGAGAAATCGTTGACTAAATAACCGTCGACTAATAAAGCTTGCGGACAAAAGGCGCGGCAGAATTGTAAAATCTGCCTTTTGTCCGCATAGTAAAAACGCCCGTCTTGTTCATATAAATGCTTGGCGTCTTGATCCAGCAAATTGAAAGCGCAAGCCAGCCGCGAATTGGCGTACATTTTTTCAATGACATTTTGGATATATTGAGTCTGATCTTCCGGCCGGTCGAAAATAATATTTAAACTGCCCGACGCTAAAATAATATCGTAACGGCCTAAATCCTCAACGACAAAATTTCCGTTTTTAAATTTAGCCGCCGGATAATTTTTCTGTGCCGCGCCGGTCATTTCCGGCACCAGGTCGAGGCCGGTATAATCCACGTTTTGATAACCGTTGGTCTGCAAATAATTGTACAGATCGCCCAAACCACAGCCGAGATCAAGCAGAGTGAATTTTTCCGTCTGACCCGGCACAGTGTATTTGACCAGCGTGTCAAAACGCGTGTATTGGGTTGAGCGGTCATTGTAAGAAACAGAAAGCACCGATTGTCCGCCGTGTCGCCGGATCAAGTCGCGGTAAAAATTCAGCAATCTTTTATAAATCTTTGATTACCTCTTCCGCGATCTGCACGGCATTGAAAGCCGCGCCTTTGCGCAGATTGTCCGCCACGATAAAAAGCTCCAGGCCGTTGTCGATAGAAATATCCTCGCGAATACGCCCGACCAGAGTTTCGTTTTTGCCGGCGGCCAGCAGCGGCATCGGGTAAATATTTTTTTGCGGCTCATCCAGCACGATTACATTTTCGGTCTGCTGGAGCAACGCGCGTGCTTCAGTGGCGCTGATTTTCTTGCGTGTTTCCACATTGACACATTCCGAGTGGCAGTAAAAGACCGGCACGCGGCAGGTCGTCGCGGTGACGCGCAGGCTGTCGTCGCCGAAAATCTTTTTGGTTTCGTTGACCATTTTCATTTCTTCTTTGCTGTAACCATTGTCCAGAAAATCATCGATGTGCGGCAAAATATTGAACGCGATCTGATACGGATAAACTTTCGGCTGCACCGGCTTGAATTGCAAAATGTCTATGACTTCCTGCTGTAATTCGTCGATGGCTTCTTTGCCGGTGCCGGACACAGCCTGATAGGTCGAAATGACCAGCCGCTTAATGCCGACCGCTGCGTAAATCGGCTTGAGCGCGACGACCATTTGCGCGGTCGAGCAGTTGGGATTGGCGATAATGCCTTTAGGACGGTTTTTTACTTCACTGGCGTTGATTTCCGGCACGACCAGCGGCACCTGCGGATCCATGCGAAAAAAAGCGGTGTTATCGATAACCACGGCGCCTGCCGCCGCGGCCAGAGGCGCGAATTTTTCCGAAACCGCCGAGCCTGCGGAAAATAAAGCGATCTGCACATCTTGGAAAGAATTTTCTTTTAATTCCTGCACGACAATTTCTCGGCCCTGAAATTCCACACGCGAGCCAGCGGTGCGCGCCGAAGCCAGCGAAATTATTTTATTCACCGGAAACTTTCTTTCTTCCAGCACTTTAAGCATTTCCTGGCCGACCACGCCTGTCGCGCCAACCACTGCCACATTGTATTTTGGCATAATTTGTCCTTTGGTTTATTTGGCAATGATTATAGCGTAAGTTCGGCTACTTGGCATGAGCTTGCCAAATCCTTGATGCTTATCCCGCGATTTTGAGTTATTATATAGCTGTATATGTCTAACATTTTTGCGGAATGTAAGCGCTCCTCGCTGGAACATGCTGACAGCATAGCCTTTGTCGTGGAGGGAATCACTTACGGCGAGACTTGGCGGAGGGTCTTGGCCAGAGCCGCGGCTTTGCAGGCGCGCGGCGTCAAAAAAGGCGATGTCATCGGCCTCCTGAGCAAAAATTCTCCAGAATGGTGCATTACTTTTATGGCGATTGCGTCGCTGGGTGCGCTGGTTTTGGTGCTGGACACCAATCTCAAGATTGACATGTACCGGACAATGATCAGTTTTGTAGATACGAAGCTGCTGTATGTTTCCAAAGATTTTGCCGCCGAAGATTACGGCGTGGAAAAGTTGCGTATCGAGGAAACAGACTCGCCTCGCGATTTTGCGCCGGCGGAAACAGTGACGGAAGAAGATGTGGCTATCCTGATCTATACTTCCGGCACCACCGGCTTGCCCAAAGTCGTGCAGCTCACGCATAAAAATTTGATTTCTATATCTCTGGCTTGCATCAAACATGTTTATGCCGAACCGCAGGATATTTTTATGACCGTGCTGCCGCTGTATCACGTGTACGGCATTTTGGCCGGATTTTATGCGCCGTATCTGGCTGGCTGTGGCTTGATTTTTCAGAACTCGCTCAAAGGGCCGGACATTTTGGGCACGCTGGCCAAATATCCAGTGACGGTGTTTTCAGCGGTGCCGCAAATGTGGGAAATTTTCTTTGACCGTCTGGTCAAGACGCTCAAAAATGAATCAATGTTTAAATACCGCTTGTTCATGTTTTTTGTTAAATACGCGCCGGATCTGCGGCATTTGGGGCTGGGACGCTTGGTCGACAAAATTTTTTATCCAGTGCATAAAACATTCGGCCTGCATCTGCGCCTGCTTTTGAGCGGCGGCTCCCGTTTGGGCTGGCGGTATTGCCTTTACTATAAAAATATGAGTTTTCGGGTGGTCGAGGGTTATGGCCTGACCGAGACCGCTGGACCGATCTGCGGTGGCAAGTATCACAAGCCTACGCCGATTTGTGTGGGCAAACCGCTGGGCAATAATTTTGTCGAGGTGCGCGATCTCAACTCCGATGGTATCGGCGACATCTGGCTCAAAGGCGACGCGGTGACGCCGGGTTATTACAAAAATCCTCAAGCGACCAAAGCGGCTTTTGATGAGCATGGCTGGTTCAACAGCGGCGATATGGGGTTTATCGACAGACATGGTGAACTGCATATACGCGGCCGCCGCAAAAATGTGATCGTGATGGCTTCCGGTAAAAATGTTTATCCCGAAGATCTGGAAGCTTACTATTTGCAATCGTCGTTGATCGAGGAGATCACAGTTTTTGGCCGCTATATAGACCGGCACGAAACGGTTTACGCCGTGATCCGTCCGCCGGAGAATACGGAAAACGCTTATGCAAAAATCAAAGCGGAATTAAAACATATGAGCCACGGCTTGCCGACCTACAAACGCATCGGCGATTTTGCTGTGTCTATTGAGCCGCTGCCGCGCACTTCCACACAAAAAGTCAAAGTGCATGAGGTTGTCGCCAAGCTTGAGGCGGGAGAATATCAGACAAAAGCGGATCCGGTAAATTAAAAAATGCGCCGCACGGCAATTTCTGGCGCGATTGGTTTTGGTCGGGCATATAGTGTTTTTTGACTTTTTTGTACTACTAGTATAAAAAAGTCAAATTTCCTATTTGCTGAAATTTTGCTGTGGAGTTAGCCGCGTTATTTGTTTACTCTAAAATATTTGCAACAATTGAGAGTTACTTACGATAAAAATATATAGTGATATATAGGTATATTTTGAGAAAAAGTGGGTATATACTTAGGTAAGAGGATAGTATGCTTTTGTTGAAAGAAAAAAACAATAATATCGCGAGAGAAATGATAAATATTTCGGCAGATAACTATTGCTTAACAGTTACCCCCCCCCCCCCACTAAAATAACTGATAACAAGCATCCTTTAGCTAAAGGAGGTGTTGCTTATGGATAGCGCCTCTTAGTCATTCTGTGTCATTTTGTGCTTTGTTCTCAAAAATAAAAAATAGGAGTTGGATTATGAAAATTATTAATGGACAGCAAAATTTAGAGCTTTATAATTATAAACCGAGAGTACAAGATAAAACTTTAAGAGAGCATACAACACGCAAGTTGCCTTTTCCCACGGATAAATTAACTGTGGAGTATACCTCTAATATTCCCCAAGTAAACAGAACCGGTCTTGGCGCTGAAAATGCGATCGAGCAAGTGTTTACTGTGGAAGCGGATTTGGTTTCTAATGAGAATATTCAGAAAGCCAGGAGCGTCCTGAATGATCTGCTGTTTGCAATTAAGAGTGAATTAACCAAACACCCGTCCGCCTCTGTTGGAGATAAAATATTGATGGCGTATTCTGTTATAAATAAACAGTTTGGCGGATTTAAGGTAGATGAACAAAGTAACCTGTTCACCAGTGCGCTTATAAATAAAGCGCTGGATTGCGACACCGCCTCGCTGGTTATTTTTGCGTTGGCGGAAGAATTAAAGGCTGTTGATCCGGAATGGGAAAAACTTGGTGTGGTGGTAATTCCGGGGCATGTTTTTATTGAATACAATGGTGAATATTATGATATTGTCGGAAATGATGGGCAGGGCGGCAAAGTTGACAGAGCAATTTATATTCAGCATTTTAATGTAGATAAAGATAACGCGACGGAAATCCTGTCACCGGTGAGAGAAGATAAAATACCGTTTTTGAGCAATATAATTACTGGCATACAAACATTTATTACAAACAGAGATAATTCCGATGATGTTCAAGCGGCTAAAACTTATTTTTTGAAAGCTAACGAAATAGCCCCTAATATTCGCGCGTTGTACCAACTCGGCAATATAGCGGGAATGGCAAAAGAGTATACAGAAGCTATCAGTTACTATAACCAGGCATTACAGATAAACCCTAATGATATTGATGCTCTTTACTCCAGAGGAAACGCTTATTTTCTAAGCGCGGATTATATTTCGGCGCGTCGGGATTTTCAGGCTATTAAAGATTTATATCCGAACAATACTGGAATTCAAGGCTTAATGAATAACCATTTAGCTGAGATAGATAAGGCAATG
>JAIRZV010000157.1 GCA_031267055.1 Candidatus Margulisiibacteriota bacterium
CTGTCTGTCCGTCCCGCAAAAATCGTTTTGACTTTTGCGCCGGCAAATAAACTCCGCAACGCCTTATCTAAATGTTCCTGTATAGTTATACCATTTTTTTGTATCTGCGAGCCGGCATAAGCCGCGCCCAGATACTCTATCCGCAAAAATAAATTATGCCGCGGCATCAACTAATTCAAACAACACCATTTTGGCCGCGTCGCCGCGCCGCTGACCGGCCTGAATCAGGCGCGAGTAACCACTACTGCGTTTACCAAAACGCTCTTTGCCGGCGTAAAGCTGTTTGACCAAGTCTTTATCGCCCAACAGCAGACTGATCACGCGGCGGCGAGAACTCAAATCTCCCTTTTTAACAAGGGTGATAATCCCGTCCACCATTTTGCGCAGCTCTTTAGCTCTAGCTTCAGTGGTTTCGACACGATTGTAGCGAAAAACCGCGACTGCCAGGCTTTTGAGCATTGCAATTCGTTGATCGGTCGGTTTGTGTAATTTATTGTATCCATATTTGTGTCGCATCTTTCCCTCTTCTTAATTTTATTCGTCTTCCTCCAAGCCATCTTCAGCATCGGTGTTTTCGGCAAAATCGTCCGCGTCGCCTTTGAGTTTGAGGTCGTAGCGCGCCAGAGCCGCGTTGATTTCCTCGGCGGATTTTTTGCCAAAACTCTTGATGTCCTGCAGTCTTTCCGGCGGCGTATTGACCAGCTCGCCGACTGTGCGGATATTGGCCTTGCGCAGACAGTTGCTCGAGCGCGAGGATAATTCCAGCACATCAACAGAATCCTGCAAAATGCTCGCGCCGCCCGCACCGGAAACATCAGCGCCGCCGGCTTCCGCGTCCGGCGAATTTGGATTCAAGAAAATATCGACTTGTTCCTGCAAGATCTGCGCGCCAGTTTTTACCGCGTCCTCCGGCGTAACCACGCCGTTGGTCCAGATTTCCAAAAACAATTTGTCGTATTCGCGTTTTTTCTCGCTAAATTGTTCGACGCGATGATTGACCTTGACGATCGGCGAAAAAGCCGCGTCGATCGGCATCGTGCCCAACGGAATATTTTTGTCTTCATTGACCTTTTTGTTCTCGATCACGTCGGCCACTTGATAACCGACGCCTTTTTCCACAGTCATAGTGATTTGCAGCTTGCCGCCCTTGCCCAGCGTGGCGATGTGCTGGGTGGGGTTGATAATCTCCAGCTCGTCATCATGCTGTATTGCTTTGGCTGTAACTTCGCCGTCTTTTTCCGTGGCCGCGAGCGTCATCTCCAGCGGCGTATCGGAATAAGAACGGATCGCCAGTTTTTTGATATTCATAATAATATCCAGCACGTCCTCTTTCACGCCGTCGATAGTCGAAAACTCATGGTCGATGCTTTCGATTTTTACCGCAGTGACCACCGCGCCTTCGATCGAGGACAACAAAATGCGGCGCAGGGAATTACCCAGCGTCGTGCCGTAGCCTTTTTCCAGCGGCTCGACCGTCAGCAGGCCGGAATATTTATCCGTGCTGGCCGTGTAAACCGCGCGCAAATTGTCTGTGGTTTTTTGCAGCAAGGCGTCCATTTGGTCTTTCAAAAGCTGCGAGCTGCGCTTCACGGCTTCCTCCGGCGACGCCACGCTGTTGGTCCAGACTTCCAAAATCAGCCGATCATAATCCAAACTCTTGCCGACGCGCGCCGGCTCCACTCTATGGTCGACCTTGACGACCGGAGAATAGGAAGCGCTGAGACGCACTTTGCCTTCTTTGTTTTCCTCGTCGGCGATTTGATAACCCACGCCTTTTTCCACAGTCAGCGCGATCTTCAATTTGCCGCCGCGTTTGACCGTGGCGATGTGCAGATCGGGATTAGAAATTTCAATGTCGCTGGTATGTTGAATGTCGCGCGCCGTAACCACGCCTTCGCCTTTGGCCTCCAAAGTCAACTCCAGAGCTTCTTCGGCATAAGATTTGAGCGCCAGATTTTTGATATTGGCCAAAACTTCCAGCTCATCTTCTTCGATATTTTCCAGCACGGAAATTTGCACGCTATTGACCGCCGCGCCGTCCAGCGAGGACAACAGTATGCGTCGCAAAGCGTTACCCAAAGTCGCGCCGTAGCCTCTCTCCAGCGGCTCAGCCGTAAAAACGCCGTGATTTGGCGTGACTTCCTCGTATCTCACTCTCGCTTTAATCGCCATATTTACTCCCTAATTATTTCGCGTAATACTCAACTATGAGCTGCTCGTCGATCGGATAATCAATTTCCTCACGCTCCGGAATGGAAATCACAACGCCGGTGCTGACTGTCTCGTCAAATTTTAGCCAAGCTGGATACTGCGCTTCTTTTAATCTCTCCAACGTCGCGCTGAAAGATTTTTGCGAGGCCGGCCGGATCGAAATTTTGTCCGCCGGATTGACCTGATAGGACGGCAGGTCGACTTTTTTGCCGTTGACTTGAAAATGACCATGCTTGACGAGCTGTCTGGCATGTTTGCGCGAAACCGCAAAGCCCAAACGATAGGCGATATTATCCAAACGCCGCTCCAAAAATTGCAAAATCAAGGTGCCGGTGACACCGGGTGTGCGGTGAGCTTTTTCAAAACAATGCCAGAGTTGTTTTTCTGACACGCCAAAAATCCGGCGCAATTTTTGTTTCTCGCGCAGACGCACCGCGTATTCGGATTGTTTTTTCACAGCCGCGCCGTGCATACCCGGAGCTGTCTTGCGACGCAGCAACGCGCATTTCTGCGAATTGCAACGGTTACCTTTGAGCAAAAGCCGCTCGCCCTCCCTCCGGCATTGTTTGCAGTCTGCTAATTTATGTTTACCCATTAAATTCTTTTCTCCTTATACTCTTCTTTTCTTCGGCGGCCGGCAGCCATTGTGCGGCAGCGGCGTTACATCTTTGATCGACAGCACGCGCAGACCGGCAGACTGCAAGGCGCGTATCGCTGTTTCGCGGCCGGAGCCTGGCCCGTTGACTTCCACATCCACTTCGACTATGCCCTGCTCGCGCGCTTTGCTGGCGGCGATTTCCGAAGCTTGCTGCGCGGCAAACGGCGTGCCTTTTTTGGAGCCTTTGAATTCAGCACAGCCCGCCGAACCCCACGACACCACATTACCTTGCGCGTCTGTGATCGCCACGATAGTGTTATTAAAAGTAGATTTGATTCTCGCCACACCTTTAGCGATATTTCTTTTTATTTTTTTCTTGGCTTTTTCTTTGCCGGTCTTGACCGCTGCTTTTTCTTTTTCTGCCATTGCCGCTCCTAAATTATTTCGTCGCTATTTTTTTATTGGCCACCGTGCGCTTCGGACCTTTGCGATTGGTGCGCGCATTGGTGCGGGAACGCTGACCACGGCAGGGCAAACCCTTGCGATGGCGCTGGCCGCGGTATGAACCGATCTCGATCAGCCGCTTCACGTCTAGTGTAGCCCTGCGGCGCAAATCGCCTTCGACTGTATAATCGCGCAAAGCATCGCGCAATTTGACCACATCGGACTCGGAAAGGTCTTTGACGCGAATATCCGGCTTTACAGCGGTTTCCTGCAAAATCTTGCGGCTCAAACTCCGGCCAATGCCGTAAATGTAGCACAGCGCCACATCAATTCTTTTTTCGTTTTTCAAATCCACACCGGCTAGACGAACCATTTGCGCTCCTATCCCTGTCTTTGTTTATGCTTGGCGGTCTTACAAATCACTCGCAGCGCGCCTTTGCGCCGAATGATCTTGCAATCCTTGCAGATTTTTTTTATCGATGCTCTTATTTTCATGCTGCCTACTTATCCCTAAATGTTATACGGCCTCTGGTCAAATCATACGGGGAAAGCTCCACATGCACTTTGTCGCCCAGCAAAATGCGGATAAAATTTTTCCGTATCTTGCCGGAAACATGCGCCAGAATTTCCTGACCGGTTTCCAATCTCACGCGAAACATCGCATTCGGCATAGATTCAATAACCTTGCCTGATACTTCTATTGCGTCGCCTGCCATGCCTCTCCTAAAAA
>JAIRZV010000031.1 GCA_031267055.1 Candidatus Margulisiibacteriota bacterium
CCCAGACGCAAAAAAGGCGTCAGATCGTATTTGTCCCCCAGCCTGCTGATCCAGGCATAGCAGTATTTTTCCGCCTGCGCGTAATTTTCTTTTTTCTGCAAAATGTCGATGAAATCGCCGTAAAGCAAACTCAACGGCAAACACTTGATATTTTTTTGCCCCTGAATATACAGCTCAATAGCCCGCTCCATCTGGCGGACCAATTCCGGCATGGCGCAAATGTCCTGCGCGGAATAAGTCTTGGCGTAATTGTACTGACAGGCCAGATCGTCGGGATTTTCGGCCTGCGCTTTTTGGATAATCGCAAAATTGCGTTTGAGTCTTTCCGCATCGGGCTGATGATAGCCGTAATGCAGAAGCGCCAGACTGCTGTTGTAAAGGGTCTCGCCGTCTTTTTCGGTGATGCGCTCGTGCAGGGCGTTTTTAAACCAAATGTCGCGGTGATTGCGCAGCAGGCGGCCGTGCGTGTGCAGACGGAAACCTTTGTATTTTTGTTTCGCGTACAATTCTTTTTCCGCGTCAATTTTTTCACAGTCGTAAATCAAAATTGTGTAGACATTTTGTTCCGCTGGTTGCGCGGCCAGAAATTTTTTGATTTTCCGCGCGGAGTCCGGCCGCAGTATTTCGTCGTCGTCCAAAACTAAAATCCAATCGCCGGACGCGTGTCTCAGTGACTCATTGCGCGCCGCGGCAAAATCATCACACCACGGGAAAGAATAAATTTTGTTCGTGTATTTTTGAGCGACTGCCACAGTATTGTCGCGCGAGCCGGTGTCCACCACGATAATTTCGTCGGCAATTCCACGGATCGAGTCCAGACACAGCGGCAGATTTTCCGCGGCGTCGCGGACGATCATGCAGATGGAAAGCGCAGGCAGACGGCGCGCGGATTTTTTAGTTTTAGCAGGCATTTTATTTCCCTCATTTTTAGAATACCCTGAATTTGCGAAATTATACGCTACCCTAAAATGTTCGCTCAACTGCTATAATCAGGTCAATGAGCGAGCAATATCATATTTGCCTGGTCGCGCCCCAAGCAAGGCCATTTTATGGTCTGATTTTCCGGGAAATTGCGCTATTGCTTATCCATACTTTTAATTCTCTTGGTCATTCCTGTTCTTTAAAGACCAATCAAACAACCGCCGACAGGTTGAATATTCTGCTCGGTTGGCCAAATCTAATTTTCTCAACTTTACCTCAAGGCCACAAATATATTCCTTATCAGTTGGAACAATTAAGCAGTCAGGAAGGCTGGTATGTGGAAATCCCGGGCGCTAAAAAATTTTTTCAAAATGCTGTCGAGTTGTGGGATTATTCCGAGAACAATGTGGAGTTCTTGCGTACCGAGCATATACCCGCCAAACTTTTGCCTCTAGGTTATCATGAAAAGTTAGAGTTACTTACCCCCCCAGATAAAAACAAAGATATTGATGTCCTGTTTTACGGCGGACTCAATGAGCGCCGGATAAAAGTTTTAGAACAACTTCAGTCCAGAGGAGTAAAAGTCCAGGTTTTATCTTATGACCAGTCTGCTTTTAGCGGCAAACGCGACGAATACATCGCCAGAACTAAAATTGTCCTGAATATCCATTATTATGAAACTAAAATATTTGAAGCCGCCAGAATATCGTATTTGCTGAATAACAAAGTTCTGGTCATCACCGAGCAGTCCGCGGACAATCCTTACACGGCAGTAGATTTAATCAGCGTACCTTACGAACAGTTGGTCGATGAATGTTTACGGCGGCTGGCCGACTGGGATAACTCGCAAAAAATCGCTCAACTGAATTATCAACAATTCAAGGAAAATTACGCCATGACCAAGCTTTTGGCGAAAGTTATATAAAAGTTCTTATTTATTCACAAAACTTTCCCGCTGCGCGGTTATTATCTTTTGATATTCCGTTCTAAAAATTTCGCTATATTCAGTGTAGTGATTAATTTTTGCAATTCCGCAATCATGCAAAACCCATGGACAAGGCTGTAACGGCACTACAGTCTTATATCTGGCTTTATGAAATTCCAAAGACTGCGCCAGGTCATAAAAATGCCAGCCTTTAAATAGGTCTTCTCGCCAAGGCAAATCGTATTGAGTAGCCATCAACAGTCCGTCCACGACAAACACTTCACTACTTGTCTGCATATTTCGCAAAGGATAAACAATGTCCCTTAAAAAACCAGCCACCGAATCAATAACTCTGCCGCAACAATATTCCGATTGCCACCAGACACAAGAATCCGGCAAAGTCTGCGCGCCAACCACACCCAGCAGACCCGCATTTTGTTCAGAAAATATTCGCAAAACTCTCTGGATAAAATAAGGATATATTATACAAGCGTCTTGGTGCAGATAAATCTTATATTTGGCATCAGAAGCAAACATGGTTTTATTGTAACCAGCGCACATAGAAGCGGCTTCGCGCACAGCTTTATATTCCACTGTAATTTCCGGCGGTACCACCAAAAGCTTGAGAAACGCTAAACATCTTGCGTAAAGCGCTTCATTATTAACACAGGTAATAAAACAAATTTTCTGCGGGTCTAGCATCGGCTTGGCGGTCATAAGGTCTTTCATTTTAGCATACTAACAAACTGCGCGTTGAACAGGTCAAACTAATACCCACAGCTTAACCTAACAACTTTAAAGTCGTATAATTTTAGACATGCATTTAGTTTCTATTTCTGTGGTCAAAAATGAGGAAGGTACTACTGAATCTTTTGTCCGGCATCATGTCAATTTCTTTGACAAACTACTTATTAAGTCACTTAAACTTCGCCAAATAATTTGTGGGCAGTTTGTACATTTGTCATATAGTTAGTCAGTTTTTGTTCTTGCGGAATGGCACAAACGTTGTAAATATCTCCAGTTGTTACTGGATAAAAAGGTTCTCTTTTAACCTGATAATATTTAGTTATTGCACAACAAGAATCAAAAAATTGAATCTGGCTGATTATGCCGTCATGCTTCTTGTTGTGTCGCTTTTCTATATAATCTATATTCAGCAGGTCTATTAACCCCTTAAAGAATTCTATTGAAGATTCTTTTTTTCGAAATCCACCGCCGTAACACTGCCAATAACTGGCATGCAAGTCTTCAACAATATATATTCCGCCAGGTTTTAACTTGGGAAACATATTGTCAAAAGTTTGTTTTACTTCCGCGCAAATATGTGAGCCGTCGTCCAAAATCACATCAAAATCTAAATCTTTAAAGTTTTTATCTATAAATTTTTTGTCTGTCGCGTTGCCCAGATGAAAATGAATATTTTTACTGAATTGCAAAGCGCAACATTTTTCATCAATGTCTATACCATGAATTTCCGAATTTCTCGGCAAATATTTCTTCCAGATTTCCAAAGACCCGCCGTTATTGACACCAATTTCTATCAATTTTATCGGTTGGCCTTTTTCTCGAAATCTCCTCAAAAGCAGGTCATAGATAAAAAAATAATGCGTCCACTTATGTGAAACTAAACCTTGATGTTCTTTGTAAATATCATAATAACTTTTCTTGGCTCTCCAGAACATAGTTTCCCCGCTCTCTAGCTCAATTATACCTTTATTTTGGCAAGATTATATCTCTATCGCACACATGGTTTAATATTGCTAATTCAACGACTCATCCTCGCGTATGCGCCAAACGTCGTTTTCTTTGACCAAGATCAATTGTTCTTCGCGGTCCAGCATTTTCTCCTCGGACATTTCCGGCCACATCACGCGGACTTTGAGCGAGGCTTTGTCCGCGGCCAGCAATTTAATCGCGCCCAATTTGAAATGCTGCGGAAACACCGGAAAAGCCTCAAAATGTTTTTGATACTCGTCCTGGGACACCAGCTCCCTGTCCGCGCGCGACAAATAAGCGTACATGCGCTCCGGCGCTTGATCCTGCCAGGCCTGCAAATAACCGCCAGCCGACTGCCGCACCGCCAGATCTTCGGCCAGCGAAACGCGTGAAGCGCCGCCGCCGGAATGCGCCAGCGAAAACAGCACAACGGAAAATCCGCCGACCAGACCGAGAATTAACAGGATAATTAAAAATCTAATTTTGCGCGGCATTATTTTTTAGTCTTTTTTAATAATTGCTCGTACTGCTCCGCACGGTATTTGAGGAACGGTGTCAGGCAGTACCAGACTAGCAGCGCGACAATGATGAGAAAAATTATTAAACGCATAAGAACATTTTAGCGCGTATCCCTCTGCCGCACAACTTCATACATTAGCAGCGCGGCGGCCACTGAAGCATTGAGCGAAGTGATGCGGCCTTTCAGCGGTATGCTTACTATATAATCACAAAGCTCCCGCGTCAGGCGCGCCAGACCATTACCCTCACCACCGACGACCAGCGTGACACCGCCGCTGTAATCTCCGTCCCGATAATCTTTATCCCCGTTGGCCTCCAGACCGGCGATCCAGACACCCATTTTTTTCAGACGCTTGATGATTTCGTTGATATTCGCGACCTGCGCCACCGGCACTAGATCCGCCGCACCGGTGGAAGTGCGCCGGACAGTGTCGTTGACCTGCACCGAACGACGCTTAGGGATAATCACGCCGTGCGCGCCGGCGGCCTCGGCGGTGCGTAGTATCGCGCCGAAATTTCGTGGGTCTTCCAGTCCATCTAAAATCAATAAAAAAGGTGGCTCATTTTTTTGCGCGGCGCTGTCCAGCAAATCCTGCCATTCGTAATATTGCACAGTCACATCTCTCCGGCGGTTTGGGCGATAAGAGCAAAACCTTTTTCCAGCTCCGCTATGGTCGCCGTGACCGGATAAGCCAGCCGGACAACTTCGCCAGCCGCGCCGCTGCTGATGAGCAGCAAGCCGTTGGCCAAAGCGCGTTTACGCAATTCCGTGCAGACCGCGCCAGAAACACAAACCAGCCCGAGCATATAACCCAGTCCCTGCCGTTTCACAAAAATCCGCGGATATTGCGCGCTGAGTTTGTCGCAAGCTTCCTCGACAGTTTTTATCTTGGCGGGCATGCGGGGCATTTCGCGCAGGAGAATATCCACAGTCGCGCTGCCCGCGGCGCAGGCCACTGGATTGCCGGTGTAGGTGCCGCCGTGCGCGGAAGTTTTCCACGCGTCGGAAATTTCTTTCCGCAGCACCACCGCGCCCAGTGGGAAACCGGAAGCGATACCTTTGGCCAGCGCCATAATGTCCGGCTCGATGCCGTACCATTCGCAGGCAAACATTTTGCCTGTGCGGCCAAAACCGCTTTGCACTTCATCGATGATAAAATAAATTTTATTTCGCGCGCAATACTCGCGCAGTTTTTGGACAAAATCCCTGTCGCGCGCCGCATAACCGCCCTCGCCTTTGACCAGCTCGATGATGACCGCGGCGATATTGCCGTCGTTCAATTTGGCGACCGCGTCCAGATCGGCCTCGGCAATAAAACTATTCGGCATCAACTCGCCGTAGCCGTCGCGGTAGGCTTTTTTGGCCGTGACCGACAGCGCGCCCATAGTGCGCCCGTGAAATTCGCCCTGCAAGGTGATGACGCCGCTTTTGCCGGAAACATACTTGGCGGCCTTGAGCGCGCCTTCGACCGCTTCCGAGCCGGACTGCGTAAGGAAAAACCGCGCGTCTTTAATTGGCACGATTTTTTGCAGTTTCTCAGCCAGCTCGATATTCGCGGAAATATAAGTAACCCCGGCGCAATTGTGAATGATTTTTTTGGTCTGCTCCAGAGCGGCGCGCACAACTTCGGGGTGGCAATGGCCGGTGGCCGTAACCGCGATGCCGGAAGCAAAATCCAGATAGGCTTTGCCGTCCAGCCCGTAAAGATACGCGCCAGCGCCGTGATCGATCTCCAATTCAGTGAAATGCGAAAGAACTCTCGATAAAACTTTGTCGCTGCGTTCGACTAGATTCATGCGGCTATTTTAACATAACCCTGACAGAAAAAGTTTTGTATTTAACAAAAAGCGTTCTTAATAGTCACATTGTCAACCACCTGCTGGTCAGTTAAATCTTCTGTAAACAAATATTGACATTCACATTCACTTGCCGAAGCCACAATCAAACAATCATAATATGAAAATCCACAGTTAGCTTGTAGCAAAAGCGCATGTTTTATTGTTTCATAGTCAACTATATGACAGCTACAAACATTAAGTATTTCCGCGATTATGTTTTGAATAATTTCCGCCGCAAACCCCAGCTTTTTTAAGCAGACATTACAAAACTCGTTTAATACTTGCGTGCTGACTAAACAATCATAGGCGTTTAATACAGCAATCGCTTTTTCTTTTTTATCGGTATCTTTTGCCGAATAGGCATAGACCAGCACATTTGTGTCAATAAAGACTTTTTTAGCGTTCATTCGCCTTTTCTCTATCAAATTCCCAGAGGTCAGTGTCTATTTGCGCCGCTTTAAAATTATCAGCCGTAACGCCACCTTTTTTACGTCGTTGATATACTCGCTCCTCGACACTGGCGCTGTCCATAATAGTCACAAAAACATGCGCGGGCAACACACCGCGGTATTGCTGAGGAATTTCTATGACATTATCTCTAATGTCAGACTGAAAAGAAATCGGTGCCATTTTTACCTCCAGCTTATGTTAATTATATCATATTTGTGAAGTAGAACTCACAATATTTTTTGATAATTCCGCTTCAACCTCATTCACATTTTCTGATATAGATCAGCTTATAGGACTGCGGCTCGATATTGAGTTTTGCCGCTGTAGTGGTATTGTTGCCGGTATTGCCGGAAACATTATGCTTGTGGCCGCCCGTCTCGGACATAGCGTATAACACAGCTGATGAGCTTGGACTTTCTCTAAAAGTTTCATAGTAGTCTGTGCTTATGTTGTATGCCCAACCAACTGGAATAGCGTTTTTATTAGTACCATTACTAACATTATACTGAAAACCATGAGCCGCTTCATTAAGATCACTGGTCGTGCTTCTCAAGCCGTGCCGATGCGCGCCTTTTGTATCCGTGTCTATGCTAACTGAATGCGTATGCGTCGGCAGATTGCTGGCGCCGATAGTCACTTCATTGCCGGTATTGCCAGCCGATCCACGTCTAGTTGCGCTATCCGTTCCCTTAATAAAGCTGTCTACCAGATTAGGACAACCTTTTCCGACATTGGTCGAGATGCAGGAATACCAGCCGGGCAGTGTAGAATTGTCTGCCCAGTTTGCGCCGTCGTACATCAGTATCGTGCCAATAGGCAATTTTTCTTGCAGGTTGCTTATATCGCTGGCGCTAAGCTTGCTGCTCAGAGCAGTCGCCACTGCTTTTTCTGTGGGTATCTTGTCATCGCTGGCGCTAGCCGCAGCAGCTACAGATGTTGTTTTGGTCAGCGTACCGAGAGTTCCGGCTGTTGTTGTTTTGGTTAAAATATCATTAGCTGTGCCGGCACCGATCTTATCCTGCTTGCCATTCAAACTGGTGTTTACCGCGCTCAAACCAGTGCTTATTGTAGTACTCAACGCATCGAGATTTTTCCCGACCAGTTTTGAGGTCGGATAATAGCTGTCGCTGGAACTGCTACTCAAAGTCCCAGCGGCGTCTGTTGAATCCACTTGTTTGTTGGCGACTTTTTCTTTGGTATGCAGAGCATTGCGCATACCTTCAGCCGAAAGGCGTTTACCAGTGTCGATATTGTAGCTTGCTCCTTTAAAATCCGTGTCCGTTGTGTCCGTATAATTGCCTGCGTTTGCCATAAACATACCCCCTAGTTTAATTTTCGCTACTTGCTTGCAAGCAAGCATACACTTAAATGTTACTCTACTATATTGAATATGTCAAGCGACCGCAGACACAAAAATAAAAATATAAAAAAAGAGTATGAACTGGAATATGTGGCTGAAGATGTCGGCAACCATATAACTAATTTAAGAACCGCGGCCAAGATGACCAGATACCAATTGGCTCTCTGCACCGGATTAAAAGAATCTGTAATCATGCGCATAGAAAAAGGCATTTGCGAACCAAAACTTAACACTTTGTTTAGAATCATTAATGGGCTGGACATGAAACCAGCGGATTTTTGGAAAGTTTTTAATTAAACAGCACTATTAATCAATTTTGTGCGCCGACGCCGTGATCGATCTCCAATTCGGTGAAATGTGAAAGAACTCTCGATAAAACTTTGTCGCTGCGTTCGACTAGATTCATGAAATGATTTTAGCATAACTGTTTGACATATGTTAAAATTAAGCAAAGGATAAAAAATGTTAAACAGCAACATTTTAAGTATAAAAGATAAAATCCTGGCCAGTGTGAATTGCCGGAAAATTATTCTTTTTGGCTCTTATGCCTACGGTGAGCCGCACGCAGACAGTGACTATGATTTTTATGTGGTACTGGATGATAACGCTGAAAATCCACTGCGCGTTATGCAGAAAATCTGTTGTAATCTGGGTAATACCAATCTGGTGCCGGTAGATGTTCTGGCGGATTACCAGTCTCGTTTTGAAAAAAGAAGCAAATTGCCTACTATGGAACGCAAAATAGCCAGAGAAGGAATTGTGTTGTATGACAGAAATTGAGCTGGCCAAGCAGTGGCTTCGCTATGCCTACAACGATTTGTTGGTAGCCAAAAATTGTCTGGAAAATATGCATCCTCAGCAAACGGAAATTGCCTGCTACCATTGCCAGCAATCCGCAGAAAAAGCCCTGAAGGGTTTTTTAGTATATTGCCAGACAGAGCCACCAAAGATACATGACTTAAGAGTTTTGTGCCAGTTATGCAGCAAAAAAGATGAAAGATTTTCAACCATATACAACATGTGTTCTGAGCTAACACCTCTAGGCGTTCCGGTTAAATATCCAAATGAATTATCGGCTGATGAAACCATTGCCTCGACATCAGTCGACAGTGCGCAAAAAATCTACGACTTTTGCTTTGCTAAAATTCCTGAGCAAGCCAATTAATTAATCCTCACTCGCACTTTCTGATATAGATCAGCTTATAGGACTGCGGCTCGATATTGAGTTTTACCGCCGTGGTGGTATTGTTACCGGTGTTTGTGCCAGCTGGCGCGCTGTTCCGGCATTGGCGAATCTGTCTTGATGCATACCGAAAAAGGCTCGCGTGAGCCGCGGCTGAACACTCTGCTCAAAATCATCGACGGGCTGGATATGTTGCCGTCAGAATTCTGGGCGGCGTTTAATTAATTTACTTCTCACATATTTAAGAAATCAATGGTTGCAGTTTGCCAAGCGTTTCGGCAATTATGTCTGCCTCAGCTTTGGCTATAAATTTTGCCCGGCGCACCTGCCAATCCAGATTTCTAAGCTGGTCAGCCAGCACCACGCCGTTGATTTTCCTAGTTTTTATCGGCACTTCAAAAGGATAACCCTTGGCCTTGCTGGTGATGGGACAAAACAAAGCCAGACCAATTTTCAGGTTATACGCTTTAGGTGAAATGACTAAAGCCGGACGGACGCCTCTTTGCTCATGTCCGGACTGAGGGCTGAAATCCAGCCATACGATGTCCCCACGGTCAGGCGCATAATTCACCATATTTCTTTGCCGACCGGAACACCGGCATCCAGCTCTGCGGGGATATTATTCTCGTCTGCCAAAGCTAACATCTCCGCCAGATCGTATTTCGGTTTGAGCTTGATGGTGAGAACTCTGTCGTTTTTTTCCACTTCCACATAAGAGCCGTTGCGTAAATCCAGCTCTTTGGCCAGCGGGCTGGGAAGCCGCAAACCAAGACTATTGCCCCATTTTTGAATAACCGCTTCCATCTGTCTGCCTCCCAAAATAACTGAACGAACTAAGTATAAACAATGTTTATACATTTGTCAAGGCCAGTAGCTGCTCACCTGTCGCTATCAAACCGTTTTGTACGCCAGCGCAAAACAACTATTTATGTCGCTGGCTTCGCCAGCGCAAAAACCACCTCATAGGTTAGCGGATATTTTCCGTCAATTTGTTGGTAATTTTCTTGCAAGGCCTGCCATTGCGTTTTGTTCAGCGGCTGCGGAGTGGGGTTTTTTGCGCCGACGGCCTGCATGCTGCGCAGCAAAGAACGCAGGTCTGGAAAATACTGTGTTTCTGTTTCTACCGCAAAATCTTCTATAAAAAACCCCTGCTCGACTAGCGCGGCGCGGATCTGCTCCACTGTTAAAAATTTATGCAGATGGTCTGTCTGGCCAAAAACTTTTTTATAGGCCGCGCGCAATTCCCGCAAAGCGCCGGAAGCTAGAGTCGTAAATAAAAAACAACCCTCGGCGCGCAGAACGCGCCGCGCTTCCGTAAACGCGCGCGAGGGCGACTCCAGCCATTGCAGTGCCAGATTAGAAACGATTAGAGAAAACGAATCGTTGGGATACGGCAGACACTCCATATCGCCGGTCTGCCAGACAATTTGCGGATAGGCGCGCAACCGTTCTCCCGCTCGCTCTATCATGCCGCGCGCGCTGTCCAGGCCGGCTAATTTTATTTCAGGAAATCTTTCCGCCAGCAAAGCCAGCATTTCGCCGGTGCCGCAACCCAGGTCCAGCGCGTTAGCCGGAGAAATCTTGAGCCGCGCCAATAAGCGACGGGCAACCTGTTTTTGCCAGACGGCGCGGCGGTCATATTCACGCGCCGCCCGTGAAAAAGCGGAGCTTATTCTTTGCTTGTCCGGCATTAGTCTAATTTAATTAAATTGTTGAAATTGATGTCGATGCCCAACACGCCGACAATTTCGCCGTTTTTGCTGAGCAACGGCTTGGACACCGTGACACACAGCTCGCCAATATATTTGGAAACATAAAAATCAGAAACCAAAACTTTTTTGGTGGCGATGACGTCTTTGAACCAGCTGCGGTCGGCAAATTCGCCGCCCAGCGCGCTGTATTTATTTTCATCTTCCGGCTGCGTGATATTGCGCGTGATTTTGTGGCCTTGGGAGTCGACGACATAAATCAATTTGATAAACGCTTCATTGGCGCTGAAATCCTGCAAAACCGGCTCGATAATCACCGGGTCGAGCGTCAGCAGCTCCGCGCGGCACTTGTCCGCCAGACTATTGATGACAGAAATCGCCAGGCGGCGGCCTTTTTTCTTCAAACCTTCCAGATCGGAATGGAACAAACTCGGCATGTGTTTTTTAGCCTGATCGAGCAGCTCGGCTTCGGAAATCGTGGACACGCGGTCCTTGGCATACTGCGCCATGACCCATTTGTAAATGCGCTGCAGACGCGGATCGTCTTTGGCGATTTTTCTTTCCTCGGGCAGACGAAAATGCTCGTTGATCCAAAAAGCGATGCCGGCCGTGCCGGATTTATCGGTGATCGCCACGGACATCGGGCGGTTGAGCAGTTTACCGGTATCAAAAATATTGTAGATGCGCTCATTCTTGATCGCGCCGTCCGCGTGTATGCCGGCGCGCGTCGTGTTGAAATCGCGGCCGACAAAAGGCTGATTGGGCGAGATCGGGTCGCCGAGATCATCATGATAATAACGCGCCACATCGGTGATGATAGTCGTGTCTATGCCGCAGGTGTCGCCGCCATGCATGGAGATGTAATCCATGAGCAACGCCTCCAGCGGCGCGTTGCCGGTGCGCTCGCCCCAGCCTAGCAAAGTACCGTTGACTGACGCACAGCCGTACAGCCAGGCCGTCGTCGCGTTGACGAGCACTTTGTGAAAATCATTGTGTCCGTGCCATTCCAGCAACTCCGCGGGCACGCCGACTTCCTCGCGCAGAGCGCGAAAAATCTTAGGCACCGAGCGCGGCAGTGGCGCATTGGGATACGGCAAGCCGAGACCCAGCGTGTCACAGGCGCGGATTTTTATAGGAATTTTCGCCTGTCGGCTGCGCTCCATGAGCGCCTGCGCGAAAGGCAGGACAAAACCTTTAAAATCCGCGCGGGTAATATCCTCAAAATGACAGCGCGGCCGTACGCCTTCTGCCAACGCGGCATCCACCACCGCCAAATAATCATCCAGCACTTGCCGGCGAGTTTTTTTCAATTTCAAAAAAATATGATAATCCGACGCCGAGGTCAAAATGCCGGTCTCTTTTAAGCCCATCGCTTTAACCAATTTAAAATCATCTTTGACCGCGCGGATCCAGCCGGTGATTTCCGGAAACTGATAGCCCAGCTCCAGACATTTTTCCACGGCTTTTTTATCTTTGTCCGTATAGAGAAAAAACTC
>JAIRZV010000062.1 GCA_031267055.1 Candidatus Margulisiibacteriota bacterium
TTAGCGGCAAAATAAACTTTTTGGTCAGTGGTGTTGTACCAGAGCACATCCGGCAGATCATTCCGAACATCCACCACATTGTGAACATACACAGCGTTGGACGCATTCGACAAAGTCTGCGGCGCAGACCAAGAGCCTGACGTATTTTTGGCGGTCATTTTGACGTGATATGTACTGCCGTCAGCGCTGTCGACATACTGGATCAGCGGCGTGTCGCCGGAAAAACTCAAACGCGGCGAATAAATTTTTTTAGCGGAGAGAATGATCTCGTCGCTCTGTATAACTAAATTGTCGTTATAAATCCGGTAACGCAAATTGCAATCGTCATTAATGTTGTTCGGCTGTTCCGAGTAAACCAAATGCAATTGGCCATTGCGATACACGATGTCAGGATGCTGCGCGCGAAAATTGGGCGACACTTCCACGTAACCGAACCAACCGGTACTGGCACCAATTGTCTGCCGCTTATGCACAGCAATTTTTTTCGACATGTCGCCGGCTGTAGCATTGCGCACCTCATAAGCCAGATAGACATTACCGGACTCGTCAACAGTCAGCTTGGGCAAGTAAGCCAGTGTTGTATTAAAATCGCCGCCATTGCCATTATATTTTTCTTCTTTGAAACTAAAAATATTTCTGGGTAAATTACTACGGAAAACCCGAACTTTTTGACTTGAGTCACTCCTAAATGTTGCCGCCACGTAAATATAACCGTCTTTGTCCAGGGCAATATCTGTGTAATAAAATACATTGCTGGCATCCATTGTCACTCGCGTATATTGCTGGACATTACCATTAGCAGTATATTTAATAATAGAGAGTCCTCTATTTGACGCATCTTTCGCCTCAACATAAACAACATAAACATCTTCGTTAAAAACGGCCAGAGCTGGATTACGCAAATAGGCGGAAGCTCCTGTGTTCTCTGTTATCATATCTGTAGTAAATCCAGAGCCATCGGAATAAGCGCGGATAAGTTTATAACTACTGGAGCTACCACTACCGCTGACACTCACAAAAACAGCATGAAGTTTATCGGAAGCCGAGCGCGCCAATTTGTGTCCGCCATCTGCTTCAAGATTTATACCAAAAGAATTAAATCCAGAAAAAGACTGTACGGAAGCCGTCACCGGCACATTGGCCGCCAATAAAACGCGCAAAAATAATACGCCCGTCAATATATATTTACCCGCTATTTTCACTTTAACCTTCCCGGTGTGAATGTAACAAGAGAGATACCCTGTTTTAGGAAAAATATACCTATATTTTTTGTTGAATTTTTTCGGAACTATATCCAAAAATAGGTGAAAATATCCGCGGCCACAATTCTGACGTAGAGCGAATATCTTTGCCGCCGCGAGCCGTGGCCTCTCACTTAACGTCGGCTACTTTGTAGCCTTGTTAAGTTCGAGCCAAAACTCGCTTACGGCAAAATATTCGCTCCTAAAGCCGAGCTTTGGATAGTATAAGGTGTATGTGCTTCTTAAAAATAAATTTTAGCGGCCAGCGCGCCGTATAACGAGTTTAACCTGCCAACATCTTGAAAACCCGTGTAAAAACCGTATTCCATAAAGCTCAGCGGACGCCAGACCACAGTCGCACCTACACCGAAAGCGCCGTTTTCGCCGAATAAATTAAAGCCAGCGGTCAGTCTGGGGGTTTTGGTCTGTGCCGCCGGCAGTAAATTGGCCAAAATATCGCCGCGCCAAAAACCCGCGCCGGTCTGCGTAAAACCGCCGGTGATTTTGGCCGAGACGCTTTGCAAGGCGCGGTAATTGATGTCCTGCAAATATTTCAGCGAGCCGGAATAACGGTCTTCCGCATAAGAGCGGTTTTGCAGCTCCAGACCGGCGGTGAGATGGCCGGGGATCGCCCGCAAATCCAGCGTGCTAAAAATTTGCAGCTCATTGGCCAGCACCAAACGGACCGCGTTGTCCCGCGCGGCCAGATCTTCGATCTCCCTGACCGCCGCCTCCGGCGCGGCCGCGGCCACCTCAACGTCCACCACCGTAAACTCCACGCCGATCTCAAAACGCTCTTTCAAGAACGGCGTCAGCGAGCCCAAGGGGGTCTCAAATGTCTGTCCGCTGATCTCCAGATCAAAATGCGGCAGTATTCTAAACCGCGTAGTATTTTTAAAATACTCCGCCAAAGCATAGGGACTGTCGGGGTCGTCTATATATCGCAACGGCGCCGCGGAAAAATCGGGATTTTCCAGCGTATAACCATCAGCGCTAAACGGCGGGCTTTCAAGATCATCATTCAGCGGAGTGTTGATCGGTTTTGTCCCAGTCGGCAGCGACATTATCGACGGCAGGGGGGGGGATGGAACAGTTTTGCTAAGCTGGATCGGGTTACCGATAGCATTATATGACACATTATCAAAGTAAAGGCCACCAAAACCATCATCATTAACAACAGCGGTAATAGTCAACGTGGCAATATTCTGACTGTCATAATAAAACTCTTTAGTGATAGTCACTTGATCGCCACCATTATAGCTGCTGACGTCGACAGAGCCGGTTATCTGACTGGAAATGTCGCTCTCCTGAAAATTAGCATCCCAGCCTCCACTGGCAGAAATTGTATGAGCTAAATCTAGAGTGGCATGTCCATTAGAATTTTGCGCCGGAAGGTTAGAAAACGTTATCGTAATATCTTTATACACAGTCGTCGTCGGCTGAGGATTAACTGTTATCGTAATCGTATCGACGGCCTCTTCGCCGTCATCATCTATCACTTTTAACTGAAATTCATATG
>JAIRZV010000089.1 GCA_031267055.1 Candidatus Margulisiibacteriota bacterium
ACACTATCTACCCCGTGCCACTCTAAATACCAATCCCACCACTTCTGTATATCTTTCATCGTCCCTGAGCCGTCTTTATGTATACGGTTCTTATCGTGTATCTCAGGACAGCCGTCTACCGACACACCGATAGATAAATTGTCTTTATACTTCATCATGAAATCGCGGACTTTTTCATTCTCAAACAGTGTCCCATTGCTGGATATACTCGCTCTCCACCGATATGCCCATTTGTGCTTCATTGATATGGCTTTATACTGATAGTATTGGAGTATCCTATCCAGCAATTCTGGCACCATGAGTGCGTCGCCGCCGATAAAATCTATAATTAACCCCTGCTTCAATATCCACTCGCTATCCGTCCCTTTAGCATTTATCGGGTCTTCATCCTCTAATATCACATCGATGAATTTTTGCGCGTACTCAAATGGCAGATCTCCCGGTTTCTTATCTACTTCATAACAATACTTACATCTCAAATTACAATCTTCCGTCACCTGAAAAGTGATGTTTAGTCCTTCGTAATTCTTGATCGCCGGTATCATGTTTTAAATCTCTCCCGTCTTAATTGATACTTTCTTTTTCACGAGCAAAAAAGAAAGTATCCAAAGAAAATGCCCGCAGGGCTCCAAAGCCGCCCTGCACCCGCAATTGGCCATGACTTTTTAATCGCAAAAGCTCTGGCGCGACAACTTATAATTTTTCTGTTCGCTTCCAGCGTACAACACTGTCGACTTCTCAAATTTCCTTGATCTACAGGCTATACGCTTTTGCTACTTTCTGCAGACACAATTCATTGTCCTATTAAGTTCAAACCAAAATGCGCTTACGGCAAAATATTCGCTCCACAAAATACTTACCAAACACAAAAATCGCGTTTTATCTTTTTGTTCTATCCGGTGCGGTAACCACTCTCACAAAACCAAGCTTCGGTCGTTGAGCAAAGTCGAAACAACCGACCCTATCAGCCCGGCAAATACTTTGCCAAAGCGCGAACGTAACCTTCAGTGCTATGCCGTGTTCGCGCGGGCAAAGATATTTGCCGGACTGACTTACCATAATCCAATAATTACGGCAGTGAAAATATTTACTTCCGCGGCCACGACATAGTCATGAAGGTTACGGCCGCTTGAAGCAAATATTCTCACTGCCCAAAAACCGCGCGGGCAAAATATTCGCTCTACAAAATCGAGCTTCGGATGGTGAGCGGAGCCGAACCGTCCACCGCTACTCGTTTCACTCTGCTATAAACAACTCATTCGTATTAAAATTCACCTGCAAACTTGTTTGTTTCACTCCGTATTTTCCGGCCATGTCCCGCCAGAAATAATCTTGCAAATACTCCGCATCGGCATACGCAAATAGCGCCTCGCGGAAATATTTATCGACTGCTTGAGCTGGAGCGTATGGTGGTATGGCATTTGGGCGCATAGCCTGCCGCGCACAGGCCGCTTTATTGACTGCTATTTCTAAACTGCGTATGTCGTCACGGGTTAGCCTGGCGAGTGTTTTCATATCTATGTCCCTGCCGCGCGATTGGCTTTAGTGTCTTTGGTATTCCCCGCCGGATTCGGCTCATAGCGGCTCGTCTCCGCACAGCCAGCAAAACAACCGCTGATACAGCCGTCATAGCAATTATTCCGGCAATTGGTGTTGCAGCTGATATCACAGGCCGCGTTGCAGGTCTGTGAACAGCCCACCGCGCAGCTGACCCCGCAGCCCATAGCGCAGGCTCCGCCGCATTGACTGGCACAACCGTCGCCGCAGGTCGAGGCACACTCTCCGCCACAGACTTCTTTACACTCAAAACTGCAATTGCCCTGACAATTATTCGTGCCGCAGACATTTCTACAAGTCGTGGAACAACCGGCATCGCAGGTACCGCCACAGCCTACCTCGCAACTCGTTAGACATCCGCCAGAACAGCCAGCAATACACACTTCTATACAGCTTGTGCTGCATAACGCATTACACGCAGCGCCGCAGCCCACATTGCAAGCCAGCCGACAGCCTTCGTTGCAAGAACTGCCGCAGCCAGCCACACAAGCCTCGCTGCAACCGCCTTGACAAGCCTGACCACAACCGCCACCGCAACTCTGCACACAATCCAAACTACAACCATCACCACAACCGCCGCAGCCTGTAATACAACTGCCAGAACAATTAGTGGTGCAGGCTCCGCCGCAAGTAGAGCCACAAGCATCACAGTGCGTGCCACAATCTGAATCACAGTTATTACAGGTATTCTTTGCCCCGACATGACAGGCATCACCACAGCCGCCACTGCAAGATCCGCCACAACTATTGATACACGATCCGCCGCAGGCGCCGCCGCAATAACCCTGACAATAGCCACCGCAAGTGGCATGAGTACAAGCACCTAAACAGGCATTCCTACTACACGTGCTACTATTTGGCCATTCGTTGCCTCTGCCTCCATGAGTACCGCCACACTGTCCACGGCAGGAGCTGACACCGCAGGCATCTCTACAATTATTTCCGCAGCCTCCGGCACAGGCTCCCCCGTAGCCGGACTGACAATTAGCGGAACAGGCCGTACTGCACGCCGCGCCGCAACCAACACTGCAGCCAGTCCGACATTCCAGATTGCAGCTACTACCACAGCCCGCGCTACAGACTCCGCTGCAGCCCCCGTCGCAGGCTCCGCCGCAAGCTCCCTTACATGCCGAGCGGCATTCGTTACCGCAATTGCTTCCACAAGCTTTTTGACAATCTTTACTACAACCACCGTCACAACCCGCACCGCAAGCGCCTGTACATACCGAATAACAAGTGCTCGCACAGGTATGTCCGCAGTCTGTCGTGCAGGCCGTTTTACAACTACTAGCGCAGGCCGCGCCGCAAACATCTTTACATCCCTCGCCACAAGTCTTTGCGCACGCCACGCCGCAATCGCTGGAGCACGTCGCCGCGCCGCAGCTCGCTGTACAGTCCGCCACGCAGCCCTCGCCACAACTTCTCCCGCATGTCGATGTGCATCCGCCGTAACACCGCGCATTATTCAGCGCGTCATCGATTACCTGTCGCACTTCCTCTAAATGCTGTGCTCTGAGTTTAGTGCCAATACTAATAGCGCCACCAGTCCAGAGAAAAGTTCCACTACCGTCATAATTGACCAAGCCCTGCGTGGCTGTCCGCAAATTATCAAGTTGTCCTTTATTTATCTTGGATTGCCTGGCTGTAACATTAGCCACAGCCAAATTTTTATTGGACAGGCTGCGATGCGTCCGCTCTGTTTTGAGATTTTCTACTGTTTGATTGTAGTCCGCCGCATAGGCTTCTTTGCCGGATAAATAATTTTGTGTTTTCTTCTCTGCCGTGTCAGCAAGTCCTACATTTGTTGTTGGTGCTTCGCCTGCTGCTATCTGCCCGTCCGGCAAGTTGTATTTGTAACGCGCCATAAACATATCCCCCCTTTGTTTACATTTAGTTTCTAACTAACAGACAATATATTATATATCGAATATTCTATTTGTCAAATATTGAAATTTCAAATATAAAAAAACATTCAAGACAAGATATATTAAAAAATCAAGGGGCGCGCATGAACGACATCGCACAGTTAAAAAAGCATATCGGCCAGCGGCTGAAAGATCTAAGGATCAACAAAGGCTTAACGCTGGAAGATATTTGTTTTGATTTGGGTATTTCTTTTTCCAGTTATTTTTATATCGAAAAAGGCACGCGCAATACGCTCCGCTTGGAAATGCTTTGCAAGCTCGCGGATTTTTACAGCGTGCCGGTTAATTATTTTTTTCAGGATTATTCGCCACAGCGTCAGCCGCAAAAAAACACTTTGGAGAAAAGATTATTGCTCGGTTTTCGCAAGCTGGATACTGAGAAAAAGAATTTGGCCATCCGCGTCTTAAAAGTTTTTGGCCTAAAAAATTAAGCGCTCCGGTGCGCTCTGGCTAGCCTAGAGAATTTTACCGCAGCCCGGCCCGCAAACGCTCTTCTTTGAGCCGTTCTTCCATAGTGCGGAAATATTTTGCAGTGGAAATCTCGTCCAAAAACTTGGTCGCCTCGCGGTCCATTAAGCGTTTCCAGGCTTGTTTTTTATGTTCGCGGTCTTTTTCCAAAATCTTGCGGTCTTTCATGGATTTTACCAGACGCTCACGCTGCTCCTCTTTGCGCTGATCAGCCTCTTTGGTCTTATTTTCTTGTTCGTTCACGTCGATCTTATATTTTTTGAGAAAATTTTGGCGGTGCAAAATACTGGCGAAATCAATGTTGCCCTGCAGTCCACCTTTCAGTGTGCGTTGCTGCTGCATTTCATAATCTTTCATTTTTCTTTCGCGCTCCAGCTCCTCCAGATATTTACGCTGGGCTTCGGCAAATTTTTCTTTTTCCAGTTTCTCGTAAATCTCGCGGACTTTTAAAACTGTTTTGAGATTGTACTGGAATTTTTTAGATTTTTTCGGCTTTTTCATAACTTCCCCCTGCGCTTAACTTAGGCAAAAATATTTTCCAGCCGCGCTACTGTCTCGTCAAAATCAAATTTTTCATCGGTGGCCTGGCACAAAAATTCATTCACCGCGTCGATTTTTTCAATGGCATTGTCGATTTTTGGATTGCTGCCTTTGACGTAAGCGCCGATATTGATGAGATCTTCGGCCTCAGTGTAACGCGCCAGCACCTCGCGCAGTTTGCCCGCGGCGGCTTTGTGTTCCGGCACGCAAATCTCCGACATCAGACGGCTGACGCTCGGGCCGACCTCGATGCAGGGATAATGATTCTTGGCAGCCAGATCGCGCGAAAGCACCACGTGACCGTCCAGCACGCTGCGGGCGCAGTCCGCGATCGGCTCGTCCATATCGCCGCCGTCCACCAGCACGGTGTAGATCGCCGTGATCGAGCCTCTTTCCGAAGTACCAGCGCGCTCCATCAAACGCGGGATCATCGCAAACACCGACGGCGTGTAGCCCTTGGTGGTGGGTGGTTCACCGACGGCCAGACCGATCTCGCGCTGCGCCATAGCAAAACGCGTCACAGAGTCCATCATAAACAAAACTTTTTTGCCCTGATCGCGGAAATATTCGGCGATCGCGGTGCCGGCCATCGCGCCTTTCAAACGGATCATCGGCGGCTGATCCGATGTCGCGCAGATCACCACGGATTTACGCAAACCTTCTTCGCCCAGCGATTCCTCGATAAAATCACGCACCTCGCGGCCGCGCTCACCGACCAGCGCGATCACGTTGACCTCCGCCTCGGTGCCGCGCGCCAACATGCCCATCAGAGTCGATTTACCCACGCCGGAGCCGGCAAAAATACCGATGCGCTGCCCTTGGCCGAGCGTCAACAAGCCGTCAAAAGCCTTGACGCTGGTCGCCAGATGTTCTTTGATACGCGGCCGCTTGGTCGCGTCCGGCGGATCGCGGTCAAACGGATAAAAGGTATCCGTCACGATCGCGCCTTTGCCGTCCATCGGCCGTCCCAGACCGTCCAGCACGCGCCCCAGCAGCTGATTGCCCACGCCGACGCGCAAAGGGTGGCCGGTCGGCACGATCTTGCAGCCCGGCGCGATGCCCGTAGTCAGCCCCAGCGGCATCAGCAGCACATTGTCGCCTTTGAAACCGGTGACTTCTGCATAAACCGGATGCGGATCCTCGCCTTCCAGAAAAATCGTGCAAAGTTCGCCGTTGGCCACACCGGTAACCTGCGCTTCGATCACCAGACCGACTGCCTGCAAAACTTTGCCGATCACTTTGACGTGCTCGGTGTTGTCGATCGCCTGCAAATATTTGGTTAAATCTTTGACGACCATAACTACAGCTCCGGCGCTTTCTCCGCGCCGCCTTCTGCCTTGGCTTTTTCCTGCTGTTCTTCCAGCATTTTCTTTTCTTGCTCGCGGATTTCTTCCAGCGAAGTCACCTGCATCAGCTCTTCAATATCTTTTTGTTCTTCGGCGACCGGATCGATTTCTTCGCCGCGCTCCACCGCTTCTTTTATGGCTGTCTCGCGCTTGGTTTTTTCTTCCTGATAAACGCCCAGCAGCGCGGTCTGGATCATGTCCAGTTTGGTGATCACTTTGGCGTCAATAAAACCCAATTTAGTTTCGATCACGCAGCCACCTTCCAGGCAATGCTTGTCGGGCACAATACTCAAATTTTTGGCTTCGACCAGATCGATGATCAGTTCTTTTTCATTGCGCACGGTCTGTAAATCCTGCGCCGCTACTTTGATGACTACCTGCTCGTTGTCAGAAATTTTTTCGATGGCGTCCTTGACTATATCCATCACAATATCCTGGCTTTGCGCCAGCTCATTGCGGACAACCTGCGCGGCAATGCGCGTGGACAGTTTCATGATCTCCGGCACCGCGGATTTGACGATCGTATTTTTTTGCGCGTTGGCCTGCTTCACCACATTTTGCGCCTCGGCGATATGTCCTTTGAGCTGCTCATAAATTTTTTGCTTGCCTTCTTCCACGCCTTTGGCAATTTCTTTTTCCAGCAATTCTCTGGCTTTGTGCTCCGCGGCGTCAATGATCTGCCGCGCTTCTTCTTCAGCTTTGTGTTTGATCTCAGCCGCCGCCGCGTCCGCCTGCGCTTTACCTTCCTGCAAAATATTTTGGATCATCTGCTCGCGTTCTTCCTCGCTGACCAATGGCTCGGCTGGCTCCACCGGCTCGATGTACATCTCGACCGGTGAAATATTTGGCGTTTCGCTTACCGGCTCTTCGTCGGCAGTTTCCGGCAGCCCCATATGCACGAGCTGTTCGCCCAAACGCAGAGTGTGTTTTTTTAGCAGCGGCATAAACTTTTACCCTCGCGCTTTGACCTGCTCATTGAGCAAAGCAAACAAATTGTCCGACCAGGGCAGTTTTTCGACCGCGCACTGTTTAACTTCGCTGCGGCGGCCGGGCGAGAGCATTTCAGAATAGCTTTTCTGCCGACCGGCGCTCATATAACTCAAGACAAAAGCTGTGGTTTGCGGCATTTCATTTTGCAGCAAAGCCACTAATTCCGGCAAAAACTTGCGGCCAATCTCGCTCGCCGCGTCAGCCGGATCAACCTCCGGCTCTTTGAGCTGCGGCGCCTCTGGCGGCTGATTCAACGCGAAACGCGTCAATTCTTTGAGCACAAAAGCTACTGCTTCCGGCGAAGGTTTTTTGAAATTATTTAACTCTCGCGTGATCTTGAGCGCAAGGCTTTCCGGCAGACAGTCCAGCACTTTACCGGACACTTCGTCGCCCAGCGCGGAAAGAAAAATCAGCGCTTTTTCGCGGCCTTTTAACTGCATTGCCACCATTTTAAAATCCTCTCATTTATTTCTGCGCCGCGGCGTCTTCTTGAAACCATTTTTCCAAAACCGCCGCGACTTTGTCCGGGCTTTGCGCGGCCAATTCGCGGATCGCGTCCGTCGAGGGCGCGGCGAGGTCTGCAAAACCTTCTTTGTCTTCCGGCGGTTCGTCAAAAACCGAACTCTTTTTGCCGCCTTTTTCCGCGGTGACTCTTCTATTATGTCTCGGCCGCAAAACCACGATCAAAATTAACACGCCGAAAAGTCCGCAACCCAAATACAGAATATTATTCCAAGTCCAAAAAGTTTTTGACTTGGACGGCAATTTGGTCAAATCTATGGACGGGCTGGTTTTGTCAGTCGACGGTTTAACGGTCGGTGGTTTAACAGCCGGGGGAACTTTTTCCGTATTCTTGTCCTGACCGCCCAAACCGCTAAATAAATTACCTTTGCTGTGCTCATTGGTGTTTGGCGACCAACGCAGATCGATGCGGTCGCGGCCTTTGACATAACTCGTCGCCGCGGCGATCGATTTCATGAAAGCCTCGCGCACTTCCGGGGTCAAGACCACGTCTTTGTTATTTTGGTCTAACAAAATCATGCTGGTGATCCGCGCGATCATAGAATTCGGCGTCACGGCGTCAAAAGGCCGGTCGTTCAGCTCCACATTGACTTTGACCGTCGTGGCTTTTTTAGGGAAAAACTGATCGGCCATTTGTTTGACATTGCGCTCCAGCAGATTTTCGTAGCGCTCTTTGAATTTCATCTTGGCCGCGTAAGATTCCTCCGCGCTGGCATTGGCGTTCAGCCGCAAGCCCCGGACCGAGCTTCTTTGCTGTCTATTCATCTTGTTGTTGTCGATATTGTAATACATCTCAAAAATAGCGCTTTCGTCGGCCTTTTCAGAAGGCTCCAGCGGAATATCCGTGGAATCCGTTAATCCCGCCGTTGAGACATTGCGGCCGCCGGACTGCGCTTTTTGCAAAGCCAGCATCGCGGCCAGCCGGTCGTAATCTTTGGCGTATTCCTCGGAGCTTAAAACCCGGCCGTAATAATCCACCACCGTAATATTTTCTTTTTGCAAGCCCTCCACTGAAGCGGAGACCAGCGCAATGATCGCCTGCACCTGCGACGGGGAAAGCAACTCACCTTCCACGATCTTGACCATTACCGAAGCCTGCACCGGATTTTGCACGGTGGAAAAAAGTTGTTTGGCCGGTATAACCACGATCACCCGCGCTTCTTCGATGCCGTTGATCCGCGCCACGCTGCGCGCCATCTCGCCGCCGATCGCGCGGGAAAATTTCACGTTTTGGTCAAATTCCGACGCACCCAGCGCACTGCCTTTGTCAAAAATCTCAAAACCCACCGCGCCGCCGTTGGGCATAATGCCTTCCTGAGCAATGGCCAAAACTATATCCGTGCGCTTTTTGGTCGGCACCAATATCGTACGGCCGTCATCCTCCAGCCGATAATCTTTTACGCCCTGCGTTTTCAGCGAATCCACGATCAGCGCGGCTTCCGCGTAATCCAGATTTCTAAACAACACCGAATAACCGGCCGGTTCTTTTTTTTGCGTGAAAGACGGCAAAGAACCGCTGCCGATCTTGACGGCGCCGGACAAAGACGGGCGAAAGAGGAAAAACAAAATCGCCAGCGCGGCGATGACCACCACGCCGATGATGATAAAAATCATTCGATTGCCGCCGGATCTGGCGCCCGCTCCTATTTGTTCGCCCACTGGGTTTTATTTTTCCTTTCTTAAAAAATTTTTTAAATTTAGACCGGTATCTGCTCTATTTCTTTAAAGGTCGACACCACTTGATTGACCACGGTCGTCGCCATTTGCACCGCCATAGTCATTTTCTGCATTTCAATCAACGCTTCTTCCATGCTGACACGCCCCAGTGAATACTGCGTGATGTACGCGTTGGCTTTTTCTTCCGCCGCGCTCACGTCCTGCAAACCACCGATCGCCGCGTCCAGCATCACCTGAAACGGCGAAGTGTTTTGCGCGTTGACCGGAGACACTATCGTATTTGCGCCGGTCTGCACCGGATTTAAACCGCCGACCGCTGTTATTCCTTCTGCCATAAATTTTCCCTCCCTATTTTATTTTGTCCGACGCTACTGCGCCAATTCCAAACTAGCCTGCATCATCGCTTTGGTGTTGTTAAAAACCACCACATTGTTTTCAAACGCGGCGCTGATCTCCGAGAGCTGGATCAGCTCTTCAGTAATATTGACATTAGGATACAGGACAAAACCGCTTTCGTCAGCATCGGGATGATTGGGTTGATACACGCGCCGAAACTTTTTCTCGGCGTCTTTTTCCGGCCCGACCGACACCACTGATACGCCGTTCATTACCGGCTGACCGGCGCGGCCGCGTGATTTGAAATTTTCCGCCGGACGCAGGATCACTACCTTGCGGCGATAAGGCAAACCGTCCGAAGTCTTGGTCGTATCCAGATTGGCGATATTTTCCGCGGCGACCTGCGCTTTGATGCGCTGCGCCGTGGCTCCCGAAGCGCTGATATCCAGAGCGTTTTCCAGACCAACTGCCGCGCCGAAGCACCAGCCAAGCCAGACCAAAACCACCACACCAAGAAGTTTCCGCATAATTTCCTCCTTTATTTTACTTGCCCTGACTCAAAACTGTTTTCACTGTTGAGGTTTTCATCGTATAAAGTTTCAACAACGTCTGATGCCGCATCCGATTCTTGGCCATTTTAACCATTTCTTCTTCCACAACCACGCGGTCAGCCGACACACCGCCGGGTTGTTCTTTTAAAGCTTTCAATTCCTCTTTAAAACGGATCGGCTTAAAACCTTCCACATCCGCGTTGGCCACATTGTGCGCGATAATCGCCTGCTGCCGCGTCGCTTCTTGAATATCTCTTTCCAGGCGCATGGTCACGTCGTCAAACAAAATATTTTCCACCGCCGCCGGCAGAATCGCGCTCAAGAACAGGCCGGCCAAAATAATTTTTTTAATTGTAATCATGGTTTAATTTCCTTTGAATACGCAAACGCAACTTGCTCAAAACCTGTGAATGAATGCGACTGATTTTACTTTTGGAATACCCCAATTCATCGGCGATTTCTTTTTGCGAGCGGTCGTCGATATAAAACATTTTGATGATTTTTTTCTCATCTTCGGCCAGAGTTTTGACCGCGTCCCAGAGCGCCTTTTTCTCCTCGGCAAAATCGATCTGGCTGGTCACCGACTCTTCCAGCTGCAAACCGCCGTCCGCCACGTT
>JAIRZV010000100.1 GCA_031267055.1 Candidatus Margulisiibacteriota bacterium
GCCAGGAAACTGATAAAAATTTTTTCCGCGCGCGGCAGGTGGCCTTTGGGCACGTCGCGCAAAAGCCGAAAACTCGTGTCCGTCAAATCGACCGCCACCCGAAAACTATTGTTCGCCAGGGTCAGCAGGTAACGCAAACGCAGCCAGGGTTTCTCCGGCGGCAGCTTGATCTCGCTCGGCAGCAATTCGTGCAGATAAAACAAAGCCTTCTCTTCGTATTCTTTGCCAACCAGATAACGGTCGTCTTTTTGCGGACACATCAGCAAAATATTCAGCAGCAGTTGCTCGGGCAAAGAAATCCGCTCGCGCGGCACGTCGCGGACATTTTCCACGTCTTCTGGATCGTAACGCAACTCGACGCTCAAAGGCTCGAACCGCACATCATAAGCAAAAAAAATGTTGGGTTTAATACGTGTCAGCTCTCGAAAAAAATCCAGCATTGGCCTGCCTTAGATTTAAGATAAAGGCTTATTATAGCAAAACATTTACTAAATTTAAAAAGAAACTTTGATCAGTTCATTGGCCAGCCACAAGCCGTCGTCGACTTTTTGGTAAAAACGCACAAAATGATGCGGCGCGGCCACTGTGTAATACAGATAATATTTGTCCGGCGCAAACAAGCCCAGCATGCCGTCCACGGCCAGCTCCAGTTTGTAACATTCAAATTCACCGGCGGGAACTTTTATTTTTTCTTTGCCCTGATAGACCGCGCGCAGCGGCAGAACATTGCCGTACTCGAACATATAAACATTCATGACGATTTTGTCCTTTTGCTCAAAAGGAAAGCCGCTCAAAGACACCAAAAAAGCGTAACGCGAATACACATTGCCGGGGTTGTCCGCGGTCAGGTTTATGTTTTTAGCCTCGTGAAAAAATCTCACTTTGCCGTCCGGCAGCCGCTGATAAGACTCGAGCAATTTAGCGCTCCGGCCCCAAATATCATAACGCTCCTCGGCAACCGTCTGAAAACTCATGTAATCCAGCGTCACGCTGTTGCGAAAATAGCGGCCTTCCAGGGATTCCAGATGCAAATATTTCCGGCCTTGTACCGTGACAGTTTGCACCGTAATATCGGCGGTCACAAAACCAATTTCTTTATTGATGTAATCCTTCACCACATACTGAATGCGTTCAGGATAACCGTTATTGTTCAGCGGCGGCAAAGCAGGCGGCCGAGCAACGGCGACAGCGCAGGTCAGCACTAAAAATAAAAAATAAATTTTTCGCATCGTGTTATTCCCTCGCAAAAAGTTTTGAGCCTATTCTTACCATATTCGCGCCTTCCTGCACAGCGATCGGATAATCGCCGGACATGCCCAGACTTAAAAATTCCAAACTATACGGCACGGCATAGCGGTCAAATAATTCTTTCATAGCTTTAAAATACGGTCTGGTTTGTTCTTTGTCCGGCAAATCAGGCGCCAGAGCCATTAGTCCCAGCAGGCGGATATTTTTTAATTTTTGGCAATAGTCCAGTAGCTCTTCCAAAAACTCCGGCGCGACTCCGGATTTCTGCGGCTCGCGGCCGATATTGACCTGCACGAGAATTTTCTGAACTTTGTTTATTTTCACCGCTTCTTTATTTATGGCATCCGCGATTTTCTCCGAATCGACCGCTTGAATGACCTCAAATATTTGCACGGCCTGCTTTGCTTTATTCGTCTGCAAATGACCGAGCATGTGCCATTGTGCCGGATACTGTCGGTACTGTTCCGCTTTTTGCGCGGCGGACTGCACTTTATTTTCACCAAGCACGAAATGTCCGCACTCCAGCAATTCCTGCACCTGCTCCGGCGCGGCGTATTTAGTCACGGCGACGAGCCGGACGGAGCCGAGTTCCTGGAGAATATTTTGCAGATTGTTCTTAACAGACATAAATTTAATCTAACACTTTGAAAAAGATATTCCAAGAAGTTACAAAAATGCTCATATAATGAAACAATGCGGCCTAGTATCTCCGCCAACTTGACACTCTTAATTATTATGTACATAATAATTCATGCTGTTTGACCTATTTAAGCAGTTCGAATGGGACGAAACCAAAAACAATATTAACCGAGATAAGCACGGTTTAGATTTTAATTATGCAAAAAATGTTTTTTATGATGACCATCGCATAGAATTTGTTGATACTAGAAAAGAATACGGAGAAAAAAGATCGCAGACGATTGGAGACACAGGACAACATATTTTATTTGTGGTTTACACGAAACGTGGCAGAAAATATCGGCTTATCTCGGCAAGGATTGCTAATAAAAAAGAAAAGGAGTTTTATTATGCTGAAAATTAAGGACATTTTGAGGAGAAAAGGCGTCACTCCTGAAATGCTTGCTCTAGCCAATGAGGCGGCTAAGCGTGAGCCGGACGATCAAGACCCTGAATGCCTCACCCCCACAATGGAGATGTGGAAAAAAGCAACCCGCAGAGGCAGGCCGTTAAAAGAGAACCGCAAGCAAGATGTACACATAATGTTTGATGCTGATATCCTTAATCATTTGCGTTCTACCGGCAGAGGCTGGCAAACCAAAGTAAGTAATTATATTCGCACAGCCGTGCATAATGGCGCATTGTAAAAACCTAGTATCTCCGCACCGTCTGCACCGCGGCATTTAGTTTGGCCAAGACTTCTTTTTTGATAAAGGCAGGCAATTCCGGTTTCTTATAGAAAGGCTTGGCCGGCTTTTCTAAAAAAAGCTGATAGGGTCTGATCTGCAAAGATCTAGCTATCTTGTCGATCATTTCCGCAGAAGGGAAATGCAAGCCGATTTCGATACGGCCAATATAACTGGTGGAAGTATCACAAAGCTCGGCAAGCCTCATTTGAGAAAGTTTTGCATTCCTCCTTAACATTCTCAAATTATGGGTAAATATCTTTTTCAATGCCATTGTTATCCTTATATATTAATAGGTAATAGCTTGACAATTAAGTATTTAGGTATCATAATAGTATTACTTTATAGGTAATAAAATAAACAATTATTATTACCTGATGATATTTCAAAGGGGGAATTCACATGACAAGAATACTGCACACCAAAATAGAAACCGGCTCGCCGCTGCTGGCGTCAGACATCACCAATCTGACTTTTTTTCCGGTGGGGGCAATACTCATGATGGACGGGAGTTGGACGAACGGCCGCGGCGGTTGGTACACCTGCGATGGCCAAAATGGCACGCCGGATCTGCGGAATCTATTTATCCGCGGCGGAGCAAGCAGCGGCAAGAAAGGAGGCGATGATAAGCCAAGCGTGAGTTTGACCAGCGATAATTTGCCGCAGCATAAGCATAGCTTTTCAGGAATAACAGGCACGATCGGAAACAATACTGCCGGGCATACACACTCTGTCACGGCTGCCGGAAGTATTTCCGGGCTTGGCACGCACAATCATACAATCACCAACAATGAAGGCACACATGGTCATACAATCGTCGCCAATCAAGGCACACACGATCATACAATTAGTGATCCTAAACACAGTCATAGCATATCCCAAAGCGGAAGACATGGCTCACAAAATGCTGCATCTAATCCTTCGGCCGCTTGGGATTACGGGGATGTGTACTGGACTGCTACGGCAAAAGCAACCTCAACATCAGAAAGTACCGGAGTTACAGTAGTAGGCAGTCAAGGCAGTCATACCCATACTATAACGTCCAACGAAGGCGGCCACAGTCATAATATAACGTCCGGCGGAGGCGACCATGAACATGGTTTTACCGGCTCCGCGGTAACTTCCGGCGGTGAAAGCGGCACGCATACACATAGCCTCACTTTGGACGGCGGCGATACCGATAATACCGGCCAGAGCGCTCCTTTCACCGTGGATACTGTGCCGGCATATTACTCGGTGATCTACATCAAGAAAATGAAAGAGTATGTCTAGGCGGCGTTTGGCAATTTAATCCTGCCGCGCGAAAGACAGTAAGGGAGCATAGTCCCTATTATCCGCCGCCCGCAGCGCCTGCAAGTATTGCTCTCTAATTTTAGAACTATCAGTCAAAGCCGCGCCGCCCCAGGTGAACACCGGTAAACCCAGACCACTGGAGATCAAAATATCCGCCATTAACCGCGAGTGCCGCCCATTGCCATTGACAAAAGGATGAATACTCACCAGCCGGTGCTTAAAACGCACAGCGATCTCGTCTAGAGGAAAAACCGAGCGCTCTATCCAGTAGCGGCAATCCGCCAGCAGTTTTTGAATTTCGGGAACAATACAAGTTTTGTCCACACCCAAATTTTTATTTGTCAGGCGGAAACATCCAGCCCAGCGCCAGACATTGCCAAACATGCGCTTGTGCAAATTTTGCAAAAATTTATTGTCCAGGATTTGCTCAACCTTTAGGCAGCGTTGTTTCAATGACCATTCCACCGCGTCTTCTATATTGCGTTGTTCAAATTCGTCCAGTTCTGCTTTGGTCGACAACGCAGAAATAAGCAAGCCCTCTTTTTCATCTTCGTCCAGCGGCGTCTGGCCGGCGTCATACGTAATATCTATTCCCATAAATAACTCGGAATTTCGCGCATCAGTTCCGCGGTCTTGTCGCGGACGGCTTTTTTCAGCCGTGCCGGGGAATTACCCTGCTGTTCCAGTTGCATATTTACCGAAGTGCGCAAAACTATTTCTTTAGCCGTTTTTTGCGCCGCCTGTTCTAAAACTTTTTGCAACGATCCGGCCACAGGCCGCAAAGAATAACCGAATTGCAAACCCAGAGCTTTGCCAGCCAAGCGCAGTCTATTTAAGGAAATCGCGCCGGACGCCTCGTTTTCTTCCAAATCCTTGACGCTTTGCGCGGAAACACCCAAACGTTTGCCAAGCTGGCGGCGAGACATACCCCACGCCGTGCGGACAGCATATATCCAGCCGGTAGGCGGCGGGGCCGCAGATTTATTCAACTTGCGGTCTAATTGCTCCAATAATAATTTACAGCTTTTAGTATTCATAATTATATAATATTTTAATACTGTAGTATTAAAATGTCAATGATTATTGAATACTGTAGTATTAAAAACTTGGCATATATACTTAGAGATTTCCATGTCTCGCTTTCGCTCGACACCCCTCCAGTCTGCCGCTTACGCGAGCAGACAGCCTCCCCTTAATTAAGGGGAGGCTGCAACGCAGTTGCGGTGGGGTGTTTCGCCGCAGGCGAAACGTCAGAACCAGCTATAAATCTTGGGTTTAGTCTGTCAAGTATATAACACTAAAAACCCTTATCTTTTACGCTTATTCCAGGCCTCCGCCACCGCGTCGGCTACACTCTCCGCGACATTTTTATTGAAGACAGACGGGATAATATTGTCCCGAAGCAGGTCTTTTTCCGCGACGCAGGCGGCTATCGCGCGCGCGGCCGCGAGGCACATTTCCTGTGTGATGTCCGTCGCGCGCGCGGCAAAAGCCCCTTTGAACAGTCCCGGAAAACACAGCACATTATTGATCTGATTGGGATAATCCGAACGTCCGGTGGCAATGACCGCCGCGCTGTCCGCGATCAACTCCGGCCTTATTTCCGGGTCGGGATTGGCCATGGCAAATACTATCGAATTTTTGTTCATGCTTTGTACTGCCGCAACAGTCAGGACATCTTTGGCCGACACGCCGATAAACACATCTTGTCCGGCCAAAATTTTGTTTACGTCACCTGACAATTTTTCTTTATTGGTCCGCGCGGCCAGCAGCGTTTTTTCGGGGTTCAGTCCCGCGCGTCCCTCGTAGATCGCTCCCTCGCGGTCGCACAAGACTATCTGCCGCGCGCCGGAGGTCAGCAGTAGTCTGGCAATAGCTATACCGGCCGCGCCTGCGCCATTGATAACGATCTTTGCGTCTCCCAGTTTTTTACCGACAACTTTGAGCGCGTTGAGCAGGCCGGCCAGCGTTACCACCGCCGTACCGTGTTGGTCATCATGAAAAACCGGAATATTTAATTTCTCTTTTAAGCGGCGTTCTATCTCAAAACAACGCGGCGCGGAAATGTCCTCCAGATTTATACCGGCAAAAGTCGGCGCGATGTGCAGGATCGTCTCGACAATTTTATCCGTGTCTTTAGTGTCCAGCAAAATCGGAAAAGCGTTCACACCGCCGAATTCACGGAACAATGCGGCCTTACCTTCCATGACCGGCAGGCCGGCCAGCGCGCCGATGTCGCCCAGTCCCAACACCGCCGTGCCGTCCGTGACAATAGCCACTGTGTTGCCGGCAATAGTGTATTTTTTGGCCAGCGCGGGATCGGTCTCGACAGCCTGGCAAACTTTGGCCACGCCGGGGGTGTAGACCATAGACAAAGTTTCGTAATCGCTTATCGGCGCGTTGCTGGCGACATTGATCTTGCCGCCCTCGTGAACAGCCAGAATTTCCTCTAAATTATTCTCTTTGACTTTCTGCATCAACGCTCCTTTCTATTACCTGCAAAATCACTTGCGAATACAAAAGATGCTCTTGCTCCAGCACGCGCGCGGCCAGC
>JAIRZV010000152.1 GCA_031267055.1 Candidatus Margulisiibacteriota bacterium
CCAGTTTTTTAAGCCAAAATTTTAATAAATCAAAGGAGAAAAATTATGTGCAAGGCAACAACAATAGTAGAGATCAAAGGCCGCGAGGTGCTGGACAGCCGTGGTAATCCCACTGTGGAGGTCGAGGTGTTTCTGGTCAATGGAGCTCTCGGCCGCGCGATAGTCCCGTCCGGCGCGTCCACCGGTTCGCGCGAGGCGCTGGAATTACGCGACGGTGATAAAAAACGCTACTTGGGCAAAGGCGTGCAAAAGGCCGTCCGCAACATCAACACGCTGATCACCAAAAAAGTGATTGGCCTTGACGCGCTTGATCAATTAACTGTCGACCAGACCATGATCGATCTGGACGGCACAGCTTCCAAGAAAAAACTGGGCGCCAACGCGATACTCGGCGTTTCTCTGGCCGTAGCCAGAGCCGCCGCTGCCGCGCTAGAGATGCCGCTGTACCGCTATCTGGGCGGCATTTACACCAATGAACTGCCGGTGCCGATGATGAATATTATCAACGGCGGCGCGCACGCGGACAACAATATTGATTTTCAGGAATTTATGATCGTGCCGGCCGGTGCGGCGTCTTTCAAAGAAGGTTTGCGCACCGGTGTGGAAGTTTTTCACCATTTGAAAAAAGTGCTGAAAAATCAAGGCCTGAACACCGCGGTCGGCGACGAGGGCGGATTTGCGCCGAATCTGAAATCCAACGAAGAAGCGATACGCGTGATTATTGAGGCGATTCACGCCGCCGGATACAAGCCGGGCAAAGATGTTTTCATCGCGCTCGACGTAGCGTCCAGCGAATTTTACGACGCCAAGAAAAAAAAATATCTGCTGGAAAGCGAAAACAAAGAGCTGACTTCCGAGCAATTTGCCCAGTATCTTGGCCGTCTGGTAGATATTTATCCGATTATTTCTATAGAAGACGGCATGGCCGAGGGCGACTGGGACGGCTGGAAATATCTGACCAACAAGTTAGGCAATAAAATACAGCTGGTTGGTGACGATCTTTTTGTGACCAATGTAAAAATTCTGGCCGAGGGCATTAAAAAAGGCATCGCCAATTCTATTCTTATCAAAGTCAATCAGATCGGTTCTCTGAGCGAAACTTTCGCAGCCGTGCAAATGGCGCAAAAGGCCGGCTACACCGCGGTCATTTCGCACCGCAGCGGCGAGTCGGAAGACTCGACTATCGCTGACATCGCCGTGGCGCTCAACGCCGGTCAGATCAAAACCGGCTCGGCCTCGCGCACCGACCGCATCGCCAAATACAATCAGCTCCTGCGCATCGAGGAAGAGCTGGGCGCCAACGCGGTTTACAACGGCGTCAAGTCTTTTAAAAATCTTTAATCTGCCGTTACAATTTTTGACCCGCGCTTAATTATCGAGTTGGGCGCGGGTTTTTTATGTTAAAATAAGCGCATGAACATAATCCTGATCGGATTCATGGGCAGCGGCAAAACTTCCACCGGCCGTATTTTGGCCAAACAACTCGGCTACAAATTTTTCGACACCGACCAAATCATCGAACAGAAAAACGGCCTGACCTGCGCCAAAATTTTTGCGCAGCGCGGCGAGGAGTTTTTCCGCAAACAAGAAACGGCGGTTTTAAAAGAACTATACGGCTTGACCAACAGCATCATCGCCACAGGCGGCGGCATAGTATTGTCCGCCGAGAACCGTGATTTTTTAAAAAATCTTGGCGCCATAGTTTATTTAAAAACCGAGCCGGCGGAAACACTGAAGCGCGTGACAGACGATCCGGCACGGCCGCTGCTACCCAAGGAAAATAAATTGGCGGAAATTCAAAAAATGTTGGATATACGGCAACCGTTGTATCTGGCCGCGGCGCAGTGTATTATCGCGACGCAGACCGGACAGCCGGAAAAAGCCGCTACCGAGATCCGCAAAATTTTAAAACTGGAGCAGCCATGCCGGACGTAAAAGTAAAATTAGACAAACGTTCTTACAATGTGCGGATCGGCGCCGGCTTGCTGGACAAAAGCTGCCAATTTTTGAGCGAATTGGATTTGCACGGCAAAATTTTAATTGTCAGCAATAAAAAAGTTTTTGGACTATATGGCAAACAATTGCAAGCCAATCTGAAAAAACATTACCGCGTGCAGGTCTACCTGATCGGCGACGGCGAAAAATATAAATCTTTCGGTGTTTTGCAAAGAGTTTTGCGTTTCTTGATCCGCCACAAATTTGAACGCGGCGACACCATCGCGGCTCTGGGCGGCGGCGTGGTCGGCGATCTGGCCGGTTTCGCGGCGGCAGTATATCTGCGCGGCATAAATTTTGTGCAATTGCCCACCACTTTGCTGGCGCAGGTAGACTCCAGCGTCGGCGGCAAAACCGCGGTCAACGACTCGCTAGGTAAAAATCTGATCGGCGCTTTTTATCAGCCGCGGCTGGTCATCGCCGACACTAAAACTCTGCGGTCTCTGCCGGCCAAGGAATTGCGCTGTGGTCTGGGCGAGATCGTCAAATATGGTCTGATCGCTGCGCCGCGTCTTCTAACCACGCTGGGACAAAAAGCGGACATCACCGCTGATTTACTGGCGCAGTGCTGCCGCATCAAGTCTCAAATAGTCAGCGCCGACGAGCGTGAAAACAATCAGCGCGCGATCCTGAATTTCGGCCACACTATTGGCCACGCTCTGGAAACAATTTCGCATTATCGTATCAGCCACGGCGAGGCCGTCGCGCTGGGTGCGCTGGGCGCGGCACATATTTCCATAATGCGCGGCTATTTGCCCCGGCAGACTCTGGACAAATTGCAAAAACTTTTTCTAAAACTTGGACTGCCCACGCATACTGGACGGCGTCTCAATCCTGAGCAGATTTATCGCATCATGCAAAGCGACAAAAAAGTTGCGGACAGCCGACTGCGCATGGTCTTGCTCCAAGCTATAGGCAAACCGATTATTTGTCCGGTAGAATATGCGGAAATAGTCCGGGCTTTGGCCGTCATTTAAAAATTGAGCGGAGCGGCAAACAATAAGGAGCAAGTCATGAAAATTCTGGTCATTCACGGGCCGAATCTTAATCTGCTGGGCAGTCGCGAGAAAAAAATTTACGGCAAAACCACGCTGGCGGCTATCAATACCGAGCTGGC
>JAIRZV010000015.1 GCA_031267055.1 Candidatus Margulisiibacteriota bacterium
AGGGTGTGCGGTGTGAAAGCCCAGCGGCAAAGCGGCAATATGACGGGTGAAATCCAGCTTGAGTTTATACAACGTGGTAAACGCAGCCCAATGCGAACACATCAGCGCCCCAAAATTGATTAGCACCGCCGCGGCCGCGCTGCCACCGGCCAGCCAGCCGAGCTGGAGCAGATAGGCCGTGTTGAGCGCGCTCAAATCCGCATAATGCAGCGCCAGCTCGCGGATAATGTAATAAATAATCACAAAGGGTGTGAAAGACACGACCACGCTCACTACAGACAAAAAACAGGCGGAAATAGTCAGGGCTTTTTTCTGAAAAGCCAGCTCCCACAAACGCGCCATACCTGTCCGGTGAGGTTTGTTTTCCGGCATACGCCGTCCTCCTTAATAGAAGCCCAGAATAGGTTTAGTTTACCATTTAGTTTAACATGATGATTTTGAATGTCAATAGCAATAAATTTAAACTCGGTGATTTTTAAGAAGTTTAGACCGCAGACAGCGGACTTTTGCAAAAATCAAAATCCGTGTTGAGGTAATTTTATGGAAATAAAGCGTGCGGCAGGCAATACAAAAAATGCTGGAATTATCTTGATTTAATTTTTCGCCACAGTCCACAGATGCGCTACGTCGGTTTCCAGCAGGGCTTCCATGAAAGATTTTTGGTCCAGCAGGCCGCAGACATCGTTGCCTTTTTCGTCCTGCAGTATATACAACTCAGAGTCCAGAGACTTGACGCTGCCTTTGTAACAGCTCTCGTCCTTTTTGGCCAGATGCTCATACATATTCATATGCCGCATACTCTGCTGGAATTTCTCGCTCAAAATAACTGTTGTGTTTGTTTTTTTCATAAAGCACCTCATATCTTGTATTTGTAAGTCTTTTCCTTACAGCAAGATATCGCAAGTTCTTTAAAGTTGTTGCAGAATTTTACAGCGAAATAAAATGTTGTATTTCGGCGGTCGGATTGGCGGCTTTGTATATGGCCGAGCCGGCAACCAGTACATTGGCGCCTGCGTCAACAGCGGCCGGAGCTGTGGTGCGGTTAATGCCGCCGTCTATCTCAATGTCCGCCGACAATTGCCGTTCGGTTAGATAAGCGCGGCATTTGGCTATTTCCGGCAGACAATCGGCGATAAATTTTTGCCCCGCAAATCCAGGCCAGACGGACATAAAAAGCGCCAGGTCAAGCTCCGGAAGATAGGGCTGAATGTCCGCAAATTTTTTGTCGGGATTGACGGCCAGACCGGCTTTTTTGCCCAGCGCCTTTATTTGCCGCAAGACTTTTACAGGATCTTTGAGCGTTTCCAGATGCACGCAGATTAGATCGGCGCCGGCTTCGGCAAAAGCCTCCAGATATTTTTCAGGATTTTCGATCATCAGATGCGCGTCAAAAAAAAGTTTGGTACGCGGACGGATTGCCGCCACGACGACGGGACCGATGGTCAGATTGGGCACAAAATGTCCGTCCATGATATCGAGATGCAGCCATTGCGCGCCGGCTTTTTCGGCCAAAACGATATCCTTGTGCAGTTCCGCAAAATCCGCGGAGAGAATAGACGGCGCGATTATCACCATAAAACTATTATAAATGTTAAAATCCTTTTATGAAAGGCAGAGGTTTTGTGGACGGCGGCGCGCGGGGTAATCCTGGGCCGGCCGGCGCGGGAGCGGTTTTGCTGGGTGACAAACCTCTGGCGATCAGTGAATATCTCGGCACAGCCACCAACAATGTCGCGGAGTATACGGCCCTGATTTTGCTCCTGCGCAAAGCCGTGGAACTGGGCTATGGCGAGCTGGAAGTTTTTGCCGACAGTGAATTAATGGTGCGCCAGATCAACGGCCAGTACAAAATCAAAGATGAAAAACTGCGCGGCCTGTATTTTCAGGCGGCGGAGTTGATCGCCAAACTGCAAAAATTTTCCCTGACGCATGTGCCGCGCGCGCAAAATAAAGAAGCCGACAAATTAGTGAACGAGGCTATAGACCGTGGTCGCTAGAGTTTTGCATTTACTCAAACAAGATCAGATCGCGCTGTACGTGGCGTTGATCGTGCGTTTGGCTCTGCCACTGCCTGCCAAATTTCTCGCGAATTATCTCAACACAGCGCAGCTGGATTACGCGCTTTTGGTTTTGGCGTTCATGCTGACGGTTTTTGTGCAGATTTTCGCGGCGGACTGCGCGCGGCAAATGATCGTGCGCAAAAAAATTTTAGTCGGACAGACTCTGACGGACAGTTTGAAACGCTATGTCCCGACGCTGTTTTTCGGCAGTGTGCTGCCGCTGCTTTTGGTGGTCACGCTGGGCGTGCTCCTGCTATCCCTGCTGGGCGGACAGTTTGACGCCAAGATCGCGTTTCTTCTCCTGCCGTTGATTTTTCTGGCCGGCCTGTGCGAAACGCTTTTTCCGGTGGTGTACGTTTTGAGTAATATGCCGGTGTACCGGATCTATTATTTGTTTGGCAATTATCTGCTCAAAAATTTCCGCCATGCGCTGCAGGTTTTGTTTTTTATTTTGCTGACCGCGCTGGTCGTCAGTTTGGCCACCCCGTTTTTGCAAAGACTGCCTTACGCCGAATTTTGGACTGCTCTCTTGAGCGGTTTTCAAGCTGTGTTTGTGGTTTACGGTTTGGTCATTATGTTTCTGGGCAATAATCAAGTGAGCGAGCTGGTCTGATGCTGGAGCAAAAGATTGTGCAAAAAACTTTAGAGACC
>JAIRZV010000075.1 GCA_031267055.1 Candidatus Margulisiibacteriota bacterium
AAAGCCAAGTCCGGCAAAGCCGAAGACAAAAAAGAAGGGGCTTTGTTTCAGAAAATTCAAGAACAGTTAGCCGCTGGCCGGCCGGCGCGCGGTCTGGATTTCAACGCGGAGGAAAAAGAACTGCTCAAGACTGCGCAATTCTTGACCATGAAGCCGGTGTTGTATGTGGCCAATATTGCCGAAAGCCAAATTAAAAACGCGGAGACAGACGCCTATGTGTGGGTGGTGCGCGATATCGCCGCCGCGGAAAATGCGGAAGTTATAATTATTTCCACCAAACTGGAGTCCGAGCTGGCCGAACTGCCGCTCGGTGAGCGTAAAGAGCTTTTACAAGAATACGGCCTGCCGGAATCCGGCGTGGAGCTGCTGGCGCGGCAGTCCTATAAATTGCTGGGCTTGATCACCTATCTCACTTCCGGCGAAAAAGAGACCAAAGCCTGGACGATAAAACGCGGCACGAAAGCCCCGCAAGCCGCGGGCGTCATTCACACTGATTTTGAAAAAGGCTTTATCAAAGCCGAGATCATCAATTACAGCCAGTTAAAGGAACTTAAATCTTTACATGAAGCCCGCGAAAAAGGCCTCGTCCGGCAGGAAGGCAAAGAATATGTCATGCAGGACGGGGATGTGGTTTTGTTTAAGTTCAATAATTAAGAGCTATACGTGAGAGCGTTTATCGTGTTTGTTTGGCGGGCTTATTCTTGAGACAATCCAAGATTAAAGTCGTCAACTGCTTTACATTGCCTTCAATAGTGCCCCGCATATATTGTTTGTAAATTTTTAGATTGTCTGGCGGATTCAAATTTAGGGTTATGGATTTTTCCATGGCCAAGACACGTAAAAATTCCCGTTGAACCCGACCGGTTCCTTCACGAAAGGGATGCAAATAATTGATATTGTCCAGTATTTCCGCCAGCTTACTGGCGATAGCGGGCAAATCCTTTTTATCAATCTTGCGGTATTCCACAAGTAACTTGTCCACATACGCAAAACCTGTATCAAACGCAGAGGTCGGCAGGAACTGCTTGCCTGCCTTGCTTATTTCTACAATTCTGACTTTTCCCGCCCATTCATACACATCTTGAAATAAGTATTTGTGAATAGACAATAGAGTGGCGGAATTTTTTATTTTTAACGGACTGGCATAAGATTCCTTTAGCCGCTTAGTCACGGCCACGCTTTCAAAGAATAACAAGTCCTGATTGTCTGTAATTCCGCCCAGATTGCGTAACACGCCGGATTTAGAATCCGTATATACAGATTCTAAATCAATATACTCATAACTATCCGGCATAATCTTTTTGTTTGGCCAATTGGATTAACTGCTCTAGGGTTATTTTATTAGCAAGGTAATCGCGGATAATTGTTATGCTTTTTTGCGTGGGTTCAAACCCTTCAAACATATTTGACCCGACCGCGTCCGCTGTTTTTTGCAAAGCTTTTCTGTTGGAAAAATGGACGCCCATGATCGTTAAATTTTCTTTATCTATTTCTAACGCTTTGTAAGTCATTGGTAATATTATACCATAGAGCAAAGCGTGAACTGCTTGATCTCGTCCGGCAGGAAGGCAAAGAATATGTCATGCAGAACGGAGATGTGGTTTTGTTTAAGTTCAATAATTTGGCATTAGAAAATAACACCTCAAATTTATAATTTGGTTTGCTTTAATATATACCCTTGCGCGCGTTATATATACCTGTCTGCCGCCGTGCAGATAAACCACACTAAAACCGCCTTAATACCCAAAAATTTTGCAACGAATTTTAACTGCTGACGATAAATAATTGCTATTGACATTTATTTGCAATAGATGCTAAGTTATTATAAACATATGTCAAATGTTAAGATAAATGTTTAAAGGATGTTCAGGCTTATGAATAAATATTGTTTAACGGTTACCCCCCCCCCCCCCCCCGCTATCACCGGAACAAATAAAGTTTTTCTAGCTAGAGGTGATGCCTATGGATAAAGCTTCTTTTCAGTAAATTTGTGCCTGCATTAAAAAAATAAAAAATAAGGAGTAACGTTATGAATGATTTTACATTAAGGATTTCGAGTGCGCCGGTGCGGTACCAGTCTATATTAAAAGAAGCGGATATTACCGCTGGAGATAGAGAGAAAAGCGGCAATGGCTTGATCGATACTGACGAGGAAAAATTAGCCGCGGCCAAAGCGATTTATGAGTTTAACCAGATATATGTTAGTGAATTGTCTGTACAGCAAGCCGAGGAGCGTCTGCGGGCTGCGCTTTTAGAAACTCCTCATCCAGCGGGCATTCCTGTGCCAGTTATGTCCGGCTCTGGGGCAGTTTCACCGCATTTTTCGATGGTAGAAGCACCGATTACTGCGGGGCGTAAAGTTGTTGTTCAGAGTAATGAGGTAACAGATGATAGTTCCCCGGCCACGCCGCAAAGCGTTCCTCAATTGAACCTTGGTAGGCTGAATGATTTGATTCAGTCAAAAGGTCATCCTGCAAATGCCCCTTGTCCAGTTTGTCTGGGATCAAGAGTAATGGTAATGGATCCAATGGCGAATGCACCAGTTATTGCTGGAAAATAAAGTTATTAAAGAGACTGCGGAATAATAATTCGGTTTCTCAATCGTGTTTTGTGCGTAAGTTTTTCGTTCTACTAGTGTTCTGCCGCGGCGTGTCTGCGGCAGAACATTCGCAGGATTGTTATGACTGTGTGATATAATGTCATTGAGGTGTTGATATGCAAGAAGTTACTTTTGAGGATTTTACTCATAATGTGCGGGTGTACTTGGGTAATAATACGGCTAACTCTGATGATGTAGAAATCACCAGAAACGGTATTCCAGTGCTTCGGATTATTATGGACACCGGCTATAAAGGAAAATCAGCAAAATCAGAAAACAACGACTCAATATCCCGCCAACTGCTTGGTGTTGCCGCCGGACTAAATATGTCGCTAGAGGAAATAAAAGCCGAGCGTTTGGCGAAATATGAACGCACTGCTTGATACAAACATTATTCTGGATGTGCTTTTGCAGAGACAGCCCTTTCATGTTGATGCTTTGAAAATTTTTGAACTAGCCGAAGCGAAAAACATAAATGGGTTTATTTCCGCGACAGCATTTACGGACATTCATTATGTTTTGCGTAAAGCGTTAGGCAATAATAGCGCACAAAAAATTTTGAAACAGCTTACGGATATTTTTGCAATTTTGGCTGTAACTGAAACAGAAATTCTGGACGCGCTGGAATTCCAATGGAAAGATTTTGAAGATGCTGTGCAATATGCTGTTGCTGTCAATACCCAGATGGACGCGATTGTTAGCCGCAATAAACGAGATTATCAGGACAGCGCCGTGCCGTTGTATGAGCCGGCAGAATTGCTGCAAAAATTGTAAGTGCTGCACATAAACAAAATATTCGCGGAACGGCACCGCATGATATAATCTCGGCATGTTAAGACTACTTACTTCCGGCGAATCTCACGGTCCCGGTCTGACCGCCGTGCTGGACGGCTTTCCGGCCGGTGTGCCGCTTGTCAAAAAATATATCGACGCGGAGCTGGCGCGTCGTCAGCAGGGCTATGGCCGCGGCGGCCGGCAAAAGATCGAGCAGGACGAAGTGCGAATTTTGTCCGGCATTCGTCATGGCCTGTCGCTCGGCTCGCCGATCACGCTTTTTGTGGAAAACAAAGACTTCAAAAATTGGACGGAAAAAATGTCTCCGGAGCCGGTCAAAGACAAGATTGAGCCGGTGACCAAATTGCGCCCGGGTCATGCCGACTATGCCGGTGTGGTGAAATACGGATTTGCTGATCTGCGCAATGTGCTGGAACGTTCCTCGGCGCGTACGACTGTGGCGCAGGTGGCGGCCGGCGCGGTGTGCAAACAGTTTTTAAATATTTTCAAAATAAATATTGCCAGCAAAGTGTTGCGGATCGGCGGCGTGGAAAATCAAGCGTTGAGCGGTATCGGAACGCCGGTAAAAAATAAAATCGACGCGGCGTACGCCAGCGGTGATTCTCTCGGCGGCGTGGTGGAGTTAAATATTTCCGACGCGCCTGTGGGCTTGGGTTCTTACGCTCAGCCGGACCGCAAGCTGGACGGCCGTCTGGCCGGCGCGCTGATGAGTCTGCAGGCAGTCAAAGGCGTGGAGATCGGTTTGGGTTTCGCGGCCGCGGATTTGCCGGGCAGTCAGATGCAGGACGAGATTTTTTACCAGCGCGGCAAAGTTTGGCACAA
>JAIRZV010000090.1 GCA_031267055.1 Candidatus Margulisiibacteriota bacterium
CTTTTAAGGAGTGTGCAGATATGGCAATTATTGACGATTTTGAAGACCCGCCGGAAAACGAGCCAAACGCCGAGGCGCAGAGTTATCTGGCGCGTTATTACAACGAAGCGCTGGCCGAGTTTCTCCAATCCGCCGCGCCGCGCAATGAAGTCTATCCTTACGAGGTGTTGATTTTTTCCAATCAGCCGGGGATTTTGCGGAAAAGCTAAGACCTGGCCTTGTTGCATAAAGACAAAGATTTCCGCCAAATCGCTAAATACAATCCGCTAAAAATCTATCCTCTTTAGTGTTACAATAATTTTATGCTCAGCAAAGAAGTTTTAAAAATCCGCGACAAAATTTTGGACAGGTTGGCTAAATGAAACAGCTGAATAAATCCCGCGCGTTGGTTTGTCTGTCCGGCGGTCAGGACAGTGTCACCTGCCTGATGTGGGCGGCGCAAAAATACGGCGCGGAAAATATTTTTACTGTTTCTTTTAATTACGGACAAAAACACGCCGTGGAATTAGCTTGCGCCAAAACCGCGGCCAAACTGTTCGGTGCGGCCGCACATCAGGTTTTGGATGTGCCGGCTCTGAAACAGATCGGCGACAGCGCGCTGTTGACCAACGCCGACGTAAATGAGAGCAAAGACGGCCTGCCGGCTTCTTTTGTGCCGGCACGTAATATTATTTTCTTGAGTCAGGCGGCGGCTCTGGCTTACAAATTGGATTGCGGTGATTTAATCACCGGCGTGAGCGAAGCGGATTACAGCGGCTACCCGGACTGCCGCGGGCAGACCCTGAAACTTTTGGAGCAGACTCTGAATGCGGGTCTGGAAACAAATCTGGAAATCGTCCTGCCGTTGCTGCGCAAAAACAAAGCGGAAATTTGGGAAATGGCCTATCAATGTCAGGGAACGGACGGCGTGGAGCTGATCCGCGAACACACGCACACCTGTTACAACGGAGATCACACGACGCGGCATGAATGGGGTTACGGCTGCGCCAAATGTCCGGCTTGTCAGCTGCGCCGGAAAGGCTACGCGGAATTCTGCGCGAAAGTGAAATAAAAAATGCAGGCCAATCTTCAAGAAATTTTCCGCAGTATACAGGGCGAGGGTTTGTACGCCGGCGCGCCGACGATTTTTGTGCGCTTCAGCGGCTGCAATCTGCGCTGCGCCTACTGCGACACCAAAAAATCCTGGCGTGAGACCAAATACTGTCTTTATCAACCGTTGGAATTTGCGCGCCGTGTCGTGCGCGTGCCCAACACCGTCTCCGCGGAAGATTGCGCGGACATGATTTTTTGGCTGGCGCCGCAGGGGCTGGTTAGTTTTACCGGCGGCGAGCCTTTGTTGCACGCTAAATACATCGCACGCGTGCTGCGGCTCCTCGGCGCGAATTACACGTATCTCATCGAAACGAACGGCACCTTGCCGGCCGCGTTAAAATATTTGCCGAATCTGCCAAATATTGTTTATTCTATTGATCTGAAAAATCCAAAATTTCTCCGCTTTTACAAAGCCGTGCCGCCAAAATCGCCAAAGTATATAAAAATAATTTTAGAAAAAAATTTGAATATAGAGAAAACCTTGCGGACATTGAATAAAATCCAAATGACCGGCACACCGCTTTTTTTGCAGCCGGTAAATAACAAAATTGATAAAAAAGAACTGCAAAAATGGATGTATTTTTTAGAAAAAAATGGGTATATATATAAAGTCATGCCACAAATACATAAATTTGCCCGCTGGAAATGATAACAGCGGAAGGATAGACCGCGCGTCGTAATGTGATAAATCGCGCGTGTTTCTATGCGCGCGATTTAATACTTTGCGCATGGGCGCAAAGTGTACAAATTTATACATCAAAAACAATCGTTGTATCTTTGTTGTTCATTATTGCACAGAAAAAATCGATATATTTTCGCCAAATTTCTAGATTTTTCGCCTGAATAAGCCAAAAATTTGACTTGGCAAAAAACCTGCCATTTATCCAGCGTAGAAAACAAGCGGGGGTAAAAAATGGCAGTCGCAACTAAATCCAGAAACAAGGTCGAAAAAAAAATAACTTCCTCAGAAATCCTGGAACTCAAAAAAACAGAAAAGAAAATCATCGCCAAACTGGTCAGCGGTTCGCTGGGCGGCGGTCTCACCAAAGAAAAAAACCAGCTGGTCATGGAAAATCTGCCGCTGGCGATTTATCTGGCCAAAAAATATATTCGCAGTGATGTGGATATTCAGGACCTCGTGCAGGTCGCGGCGATCGGCCTGATCAAGGCCGTGCGAAAATACAATCCGTCGCGCAAAGTCCGGCTGTCTTACTACGCCGTGCCGACTATCGACGGTGAACTGCGTCATTATATTCGCGACAATTGCTACAGCATCCGTGTGTCGCGCAAATGCGTCGAGCTGAACGCGCGCATTCAAAAATTTCGCGAAGAATTTATTTACCAGAACGGCCGCGAAGCCACGCGTCTGGAGATCGCCAAGAAATTTAAATTCAAATTAAAAACGCTGGACAAAATCATGCAAACAATGGGCGCGCATTATCTGACCTCGCTGGACACGCCGATCAGCCACAATAACAAAAGCGATTCGCTCCGGCTGGAAGACATGATTGGCAGCAATAATTTTGCCGAAGATTTTTCGGAAAAAGAAGATCTTCAAATCGCTTTGCAGACGCTCAATCTGCGCGACCGGCAAATCATCAAGGATCATTTTGTCCGCGAGCACAGCCAGTCTGACATCGCCAAACGTTTCCGCATCACGCAGGCGCAGGTGTCACGCGTGCTCAAGCGCGCCTGCCAGAAAATTTCTCTGGCGATGATTTAAAACGCCGCTTTGCTTTGTCCAAATATACCGAATGCCGTATAATGTTTTTTGCGCCGGGGAGAGGTGTCCGAGTGGTCGATGGTGCAACATTGGAAATGTTGTATACCGCAAGGTATCGCGAGTTCGAATCTCGCCCTCTCCGCTC
>JAIRZV010000164.1 GCA_031267055.1 Candidatus Margulisiibacteriota bacterium
CAAAATTATTTGCGCGCGGCCGCGCCGGATTTTATCTATAACTGTGCCGCGTTGACGAATGTCGACCTTTGCGAGAGCGAGCCGGCCAAGGCGCGCGCGGTCAATGCTCTGGCCGCCGGAAATCTGGCGGAATTGGCCGCGGAGCTGGATATTCCGCTTTTGCAGATCAGTACGGATTATGTTTTTTCCGGCGTCGCGCAAAAACCGTATTTGCCGGACGAGCCGACCGCTCCTCTGTCTGTTTACGGCCAGACAAAAGAGGAAGGCGAGCGTCTGGTACAAAAAGCGCCGCGATTTTTTATCGTGCGCACGGCCTGGCTCTACGGTCATAACGGCAAAAATTTTGTGGAAACGATGCTCAAGCTGGCGCAGAATAATGCCACGCTCAAAGTCGTCAATGATCAGCGCGGCGCGCCGACTTTTGTCGACGATCTGGTCGCGGCGCTGGTTTTATTTTTGACCTGCCAGAATTACGGCATTTATCATTTCACCAATAGCGGCGAGACGACCTGGTATGATTTCACGCGCGAATTTTTTGACCTGCTGAATATCGCCGTGCCGGTGCAGCCCTGCAGCACGGCGGAGTTTCCGCGTCCGGCCCAGCGTCCGGCTTATTCCGTGCTCGACCTGCGCAAGACACAGGAAACTTTTGGCCTAAAAATACCGACTTGGCAGGACGCTATCCGGCGTTATATAAAGGGTAGATCATGAAACTATATTTGAAACTCTGGCCGTATTTCCGCGAGCACTGGGGACGCTGTTTGGTCGTGCTCATCAATGTTTTTTTGTATGCCGTGGCCAATATGTATTTTCTGGCGCTGGTCAAAGAATTGAGTTACGACATCGAACGCGGACGGGTAGGGCTGTTTATTTACCGGATCTGCGCCGGCCTGGTGCTGGCTTTGGTCCGCTCGCTGACTTCTTACACGCAGACTTACAATATGGAATGGATTGGCCAGCGCCTGGTCATGCGCCTGCGCCTCAAAATGTACGAGCATTTGCAGCGGCTGTCCATGGATTTTTTCAACAAATGGAAAATCGGCGAGATCATGTCCCGTTCGACCAACGATTTGCAGGTGGTGCAGGGCGTTTTTGTGTCCAATGTAGTGACTTTGCTGCCGGAATTATTCACTTTTGTCGGCGTGCTGATCTATCTCAGCGTTTTAAGCTGGCCGCTGCTCCTGCTCACGCTGGTCACTTTGCCGCTTTTCGCTTTTTTGATCCAGATTTTCACCACGCGCATGAGACGCATCAGTAAATACAATCAGCGCAAACTGGCCGATCTGGCCTCGGTGTTGCAGGAGTCGATATACGGCATCAGCATTATCAAGGCTTTTGCCGCGGAAAATAAAGAGATCGACAATTACACCAAAGAAAACGAGCGGTCGTTCTGGATCAGCATGAAAGGCGCGCGCCTGTATGCTTTGCAGGAACCGATTTTATTCATGTTGCAGATTTCGATGATCATGTTGATTTTTATGATCGGCGGCATTCAGATAATAAACGGGCAGATCACGGTCGGCAATTTTATCGCGTTTTGTCTGGGTCTGGGCATGCTGGTCAATCCGGTGACGATTTTCGGCAAGATCAGCGTGAAGCAGCAGCAGGCCGAAGTGGCTTTGGGCCGGATTTTTGAACTGCTGGAAACCGAGCCGACGGTCAAAGAAGCGGCGCGTCCGCAGAAAAAAAACATCAGTGGACAGGTGCAGTTTCAGGATCTGAGTTTTGCCTACACGCCGGCCAATGGTCTGGTGCTCAAAAATATCGAGCTGGAAGTTCGCGCCGGCGAGGTGCTCGCGCTGGTCGGGCCGTCGGGCGGCGGCAAAACCACGCTGGTCAATCTGATACCGCGTTTTTACGACACGACTTCGGGGCGGCTGCTGATCGACGGGCTGGATGTCAAAGAATATTCTTTTAATTCGCTGCGCGGCCAGATCGGTATCGTCACGCAGGAGACGATTTTATTCAGCGGCACGATACGGGAAAATATCGCTTACGGCAAGCCGGACGCCACACAGGCCGAGATCGAGCAAGCCGCGCGCATGGCCAACGCCGATAATTTTATAAAATTGTTCCCATCCGGCTACCTGACCTATATCGGCGAGCGCGGTGTGCGTCTCTCCGGCGGGCAAAAACAGCGCGTGGCGATCGCGCGGGCGATTTTGAGCGACCCCAAAATTTTGATCCTCGACGAGGCGACTTCGGCTCTCGACAATGAATCCGAAAAACTAGTGCAGCAGGCTCTGGAAAATCTGATGCGCAACCGCACGACTTTTGTGATCGCGCACCGCCTGTCCACGGTGGTCAACGCTGACCGCATCGCGGTGCTGGAGGACGGCCGCATCATCGCCATCGGCAAACATACGGAATTATTGCAAACCTGTCCGCTTTACCAAAAACTTTATAAATTGCAAAAAGCCAAAGAAGAAAATGCCTAAGATCGCTCTGTACACCGCGCGTTTTCTGGATCTTTCCGAAACTTTTATTTACGAGCCACTGCGTCTTTTCCGTAATACGGAAACTATTGTCTACGCCTGGCAGCGCCGCAATGCGGAAATTTTCCCTTATGCGCAATGCCGTATCGGAACGGAAAAATATCTGCGCGAAATGCTGGCGGCGGACGGAGTGCAGTTAATTCACGCGCATTACGGCTATGTCGGCGTGTCGGCGCTCGGTTTTTTGAAAAAGCTGTCCGTGCCGCTGATCACCAGTTTTTACGGGCTGGATGTTTATCAACACACGCGCAATCCGGTGTACCGCTGGCAATTGCGCCGGTTATTCCGGCGCGGCGATTTATTTCTGGCCTGCTCGCAAAAAATGCGCGGCGATCTGCTCAAACTGGGTGCGCCGGCCGACAAAGTGGAGGTAGTTTACGGCGGCGCGGACCCGGCCAAATTTCCTTATGCTTTTAATGCTTATCTGCCGGATCAGCCTGTAAATATACTCATGTGCGGGCGTTTCGTGGAGAAAAAAGGCTTTATTTACGGCATTCGCGCTTTTTTGAAAATCGCGCCGCAATATCCCCAACTGCGTTTAAAAATCATCGGCACAGGTAAACTAGAGCCGGAGTTAAAACAAGAAGTTGAGAGTTCGGCTTTTAACTCTCAAGTTGAGTTTTTGGGCGGCCGGAGCCACGCAGAGTATATCGCGAAAATAAAAAAATGCCATATTTTCATGTCGCCGTCCGTCACGGCGCGCAATGGCGACAGCGAAGGACTGCCGACTGTGCTCATCGAGGCGGCGGCGATCGGGCGGCCGTTGCTGGCCACGTATCATTCCGGTATACCGGAAATAGTCCAGGAGGGAAAAAACGGCCTGCTGGCTCCGGAGCGAGACGCGGACGCGCTGGCGGCGAATATCGCAAAACTGCTCTGTGCGCCGGAACGCTGGCCGGAGTACGCGGCCTACGGCCGCCGTTTGGTCGAGGCGCAATTCAATATGCAAAAACAGGCCGCGCGGCTGGAGGAGTATTACCGGAAATTGACCGCCGGCTGAAAGCGGATTTGAATATCAACCAGCTGCACTGTTGATTTCTGGCGGGAGTGTGTCGACGTCAGCAGATCTGCGCCGTCTGCGTCTCTTGGGATGGTCTGAATTATGCACTGCGGAAGCTTTGGTAATTAAGGCAAAG